>CAZWRE010000055.1:0-15310 GCA_964636335.1 uncultured Sedimenticola sp.
TCATTCTGGTACTGCACCATTACGATTTCGACCGGGATGAAGACGACCCACCGGGAAAGGTACACTCCTACGAACAGTTCGGAACCCTGCTGGATTGGATGACCGACCAACCGGACCTTCGGATTCTCCCGCTACACGAACTCGCCGACCGACTCTCACACCGGCCGCAACGGTGGCCACGACACGACCGTGTTCGGGCTGCCCTGCCTTGGCGATTCAAACACTGGCTGCCCCGACTCTGCTTCGGCAGCAAAGGGTACCGCTTTCCACTTCACCTTCCAAAACCGGAAAATCCATGAAAATCCTGGTCACCGGCTCCGCCGGCTTCATCGGCTCCGCCCTCACCCTGCGACTCCTGGAACGGGGCGACGAGGTGATCGGCATCGACAACCACAACGACTACTACGACCCCGCCCTCAAGGAGGCGCGGTTGGCGCGGCACGCCGACCACCCCAACTACACCCACCTGCGCATGGACCTGGCCGATCGGGAGAAGGTGGCCGAGGTCTTCGCCCGATACCGGCCGCAGCGGGTGGTGAACCTGGCCGCCCAGGCGGGGGTGCGCTACTCGCTGGAGAACCCCCTCTCCTACATCGACAGCAACCTGCTGGGCTTCGCCAACGTGCTGGAGGGGTGCCGCCACAACGGCGTTGAGCACCTGGTCTACGCCTCCTCCAGCTCGGTGTACGGTGCCAACACCCGCATGCCCTTCTCGGTGCACCACAACGTGGACCACCCGGTGAGCCTCTACGCCGCCACCAAGAAGGCCAATGAGCTCATGGCTCACACTTACAGCCACCTCTACGGCCTGCCCACCACGGGGCTGCGCTTCTTCACCGTCTACGGCCCCTGGGACCGGCCCGACATGGCGCTGCAGAAGTTCACCCGCGCCATCCTCGCCGGCGAGACCATCAAGGTGTTCAACTACGGCAAGCACCGCCGCGATTTCACCTACATCGACGACATCGTGGAGGGGGTGATCCGGGTGCTGGACAGGCCCGCCGAACCCAATCCCGAATGGAACGGCGACGATCCCGACCCCGGTTCCAGCCGCGCGCCCTGGCGGGTCTACAACATCGGCAACAACAGCCCGGTGGAGCTGGAGACCTACATCTCCACCCTGGAGAAGGCCCTGGGCGTGGAGGCGAAGAAGGAGTACCTGCCGCTGCAGCCCGGCGACGTGCCCGACACCTACGCCGACGTGCAGGACCTGGTGCGCGACTTCGACTACCGGCCCGACACGCCGCTGGAGGAAGGCATAGAACGGTTCGTGAACTGGTATCGGGACTATTACGGTTCCTCCCACCCATGAGCGAAGACTTTGTCCAGTTGGTACGCAAAAACCTGGCCCATTACGGCCACAAGGCGTTGGCGGCCGCGCGCGGCCTGCGTTTCGGGCTTTTTCCCGTCGCCTTGAAAACCCCCATCTTCGTGGTCGGTTGCAGCCGCGCGGGCACCACCCTGGTTTACAAGACCCTGTCGGAATCCCACCATCTGGGAAGCCTTCAGAAAGAGACCCACGACTTCTGGGCCACGCTCCATCCCCCAGCGGAAAGAGGCTGGGACTCGCATCGGATCCCCGAAGAAGCGGCCTCGGATGCCGATCGCCAAGCGGTGGCGAGGTTGTTCTACACCGAAACGGGCCGCCTTCGGGTGGTGGACAAGAACAACCAGAACGGCCTCTCCATCCCGTATCTGCTTCGGCTTTTCCCCGACGCCCATTTCGTCTACATCAAGCGCAGCCCCGGGGACAACATCAACTCCCTCATCCATGGTTGGCGCAAGGCGGACGAGTTCGGCACCTGGGCGGACGCCCTGCCCGAGACCGTGGCCATCGACAACGGACGCTTTCGGCGCTGGTGCTTCTTTCTGGCCGAAGGCTGGCGAGCGTACCTGAACGCCTCCATCGAAACGGTGTGCGCCTTCCAGTACGAGGCGATGAACCGGGCCATCCTCGATGCAAAGGAGAAGGTGCCGGGCGATCAGTGGCACGAACTGAAGTACGAAGCCATCCTGGCCGATCCGGTCGGAGAGTTCCGCCGCATCTTCGAGGGGTGTGGCGTGCCCTTCGACCGGCACATGGAAGCCCATTGCAGTACCGTCATCCAGACCCCCTACAACGCCTTTTCTGAAATCCGGGTGGACAAATGGAAAAACAGCCCCGACCGGGAGCGCATCGAGCGGATGCTGCCCACCCTGGAGCCCATTGCCCGGCGCATGGGCTATGCCCTTTGAGCCTCGCGGAAACCGGCGATCTCTCCGCCCACTGAGGCCAGCCGCACCAGATAGAATCGGCGCTGGTCTCCACGCAACGAAAACAGGGCATTCACGCCGTAGATCGCCAGCTTCTTCCACAGGTAACGCGGCACGCCGTTCTCTCCGCCGCGCACGCGGACCAGTGTCCTGGACCTCTGGTAGGCCTTGCGCATGAGATAGGACAGGCGCAGCCGTTCCAGATCCACGTAATGGTATTGGAGCATGTCGGGAAGATAACGAACCCTCTCCCCCGCCGCCATGGCCCGTAACACCAGATCGCTGTCTTCGCTGCCGGCCAAGTCATGGCCCTTGGGCCCCAGCTCGGTGGAGAACCCGCCCACCTTCCGGAAGACATCCACGTGAATGGCGAGATTTCCGCCTCCGGGGATTTTCGAGTCGTCGCCCAGGAAGTGTCCCTCTTCCCCCAGTTCGAAATGGGGGACGGGAAGCGGATAGATGCGGTAACGGCCCTGGGTATGCACCCAGGCCGGCTCGTCGCCCCGCCAGTCCGGCACCACGCGGCCGCAGAACATGCGCACGCCGGGAAAACGGCGGATGCCGTCGGCCACCGCCTCCAGGTAGCCGGCATCGACCCGGTGATCGTCGTCCACGAACAACAAGAACCCTGCCTCCACCATGTCGATGGCCCGGTTGAGCGCATGAGACTTGCCCACGCGAGGCTCTTCACAATAGCGGAGGGGCAAGCCCCCGGTTCTCCCGTCCCGATAGGCGGCCACCCGTTCGGGGGTGTCGTCGATACAGGCATTGGCCACCACCAGCACCTCGACCTCCATCTCCGAGGGACGGCGGGCGGCATCCAGAGAGGCCAGGGTGCGCATCAGCAGCTCCGCCCGGTCATGGGTGCAGATCACCACCGTCAGCCGATTTCCCATATTCATCGCCTTCCATCCGCTCTTGGACCGTCAACCATACCCCAAGGTGGAGCAAAACCAACACCCGGTTTGCCGCAATGACGATTTCGTCACCATAAGCCGCTCTTGGGCTTATACAATACACTCGTTTGCCGATCTAACACGCTACTGACACGGAATCAAACAGTTGACGATTTCCATCCTGAAACACAACCCCACTCGGATTTATCAGATTACCCTCTTGATCGCCATCATCCTGGTGGAAGGGATGGAACTGACATTGCTACAACGCAAATATGACCTGTTCACTGGGAGCTTCCTACAACCTACTCGTATATTGAAACCTTTGACCGACTTGTGTTCATAGGTCTCTTTTCATGGATAGACCTCACTTTCTTTGGCCTTCTGGCGCTATTGTGGTTTCCACTGGCCGGTCGGCGTCGTATCCATCCTTTGCTGGCAGCCTACGACTATCTTTTCATAACCGCAAGCACTATAAGTTTTTGTCTGGCCGTCAAATTCAAGGTTCTCGCCTACTTCAATGACACCATCAATTTTCTAATCGTGCGTAACCTTGGAAGAGGAAGCCTAGTTGCTGCACTCCATTACATCCTAGACGAAAACCATCCTTTTCGTCCTAGCGGCTGGCGCAATTGGCGCAATTATATTGATCTACTGGATCGGAAGAAAGCTTTTACGACATCACTTGCCTCCGATTACCGCCCAATCGACGCGCTTGCAGGGGCGCTCTATTGCCACAATCGCGCTCCTGGCTTTCATAACCGTGGCACTCGTCTGGCAGATCAATAAGAACCCACAATTGCGCTACGGCCTGAAAAATCAGGCCGCCTACGACATCATTTCCTATACACTAGATAATCTATCTGATTTCGATGGCGACGGTTATGGTCTGTTCCGCTTTCCCATGGACCCCGACAACCGCAACCCTCACGTGTATCCCGGTGCACTCGACATTCCCAACAACAGCATCGATGAGGATGGTTTCGGTGGCGACTTTACATGGCCACATGTGGAACACCACGATCCGCTGGCCGATTTGCAGCCGATACCTGGAAGTCATATCCTGCTAGTGATACTGGAAAGCGCCCGAGGCGACTTGATCGGCCGGTTTTGGAACGGGAAAGAAGTGCCCCCGGTAATAACAAAGACAGTAGCCGATGGAACCAGCGCGGCTCACGCTTACAGCCATACAGGCTACACGGTCACTTCACTCAAAGCGATTTTCAATCGTACGCTATCACAAAGTATCGACCGCGTTCAGCTCACGGATTTTCTCGACCGATCAGGCTATCTGCTTTCCTTCATATCAGGACAGGATGAATCTTTTGGTGACGTGGCACAAGTCACGAGGATGAAAGGTGACGGCCACTATTTTTTCGATGCTCGATCGGCTCTAGAAGATCGGGTCTTCCCAAGCAAAAATTCTGGCAGCCTGACACTGAGTGAAGCGCGCGTATTGAAGGAGCTTCTCAAGCGGGTAAACACAACGGACTGGAGTCGCCCCAATTTTTTCTATGTCAATATTCAGGCAGCCCATTTCCCCTATAGTTATCCAGGCATGCCCAACTTGATCATAGAGCAACCACTACCCCGCAACCACATTCGATACGAAAACCGAAAAGCTCTGCAAGGCACGTATTGGAACGCTATTGCAGTCGCCAACCAAACCGTGGGCATGATGATTGATGCCCTGAGAAAGCAAAAAGTTCTCAATCACAGATTGGTGGTAATCGTAGGCGATCATGTCGAATCTTTATTCGATGACGGCTTTCTTGGCCACGGCCATGCTCTCAATGAAGCACACACCCGCATTCCATTGATCATCAACAGACCCGGCCTACAACTCGACCAAGCTGCGGGACAGATAGACCTGGCCGAGCTGATCATTACATTAGCCACCGACCGTTTCGATGCTCGCCGGTGGAGTGACAGCCAGCGCCCTCAGTTCCAGTTCGTCGGCTCTCTGGATCGCCCACAACAAATTTGCCACGGGGGCACAGGCGGCGTGCGCACGTTACTCGATCTACGTACTCGCAAGGTTTTTTCAGTGATCTGAAGCACTGGGTTGACTTCGATGAAGCCTACAGCGATGTGAAACCGGCCTCCAAAACACGAGCCTTACTCCACCACTGGGAAGCCTTGCGATGGCAAAATCATCTGGCCCGCCAGCAAATAAGCGCACACAAGCATGTGACATCATGGAACGAAACGGGACCCAAGTCATGAATTCTGTTTCCATGCATTTTCCCCAATCCGCCCGTGAGTTAAACTTTCGCCATTTCTGAAACGCAAGACCGGCGCACCCAGGAAGCCACCCCATGAAACTCATCGTACAGATCCCTTGCTACAACGAAGAAGCCACCCTGCCCCAAACGGTGGCCGACATTCCCCGGCAGATCGAGGGCATCGACAAAGTGGAAATTCTGGTCATCGACGACGGCAGCACGGACCGCACCGTAGAAGTGGCACGCGCATTGGGCGTGGATCACATCATACGCAACAAGGTCAACATGGGACTGGCCCGAACCTTCCGTCGCGGGCTGGAAGCCTGCCTTCAACTTGGCGCCGATGTCATCGTCAACACCGACGGCGATAACCAGTACGCCGGAGCGGACATCCCCAAGCTCATCCGCCCCATCGTCGAAGGCTGGGCAGACATGGTCATCGGCGACCGCCAGACATCCAAAATTCCCCATTTCTCCCGCACGAAAAAGCTGCTTCAGTGGCTGGGTAGCGGCGTGGTTCGCAAGTTGGCCGGTGTTTGGGTGCCGGATGCCGTGAGCGGGTTTCGTGCGTTTTCCAGGGACGCGGCCATCAAGCTCAATATCGTTTCATCTTTCAGCTATACCATTGAAACGGTCATCCAAGCAGGAAAACGCGACATCGCCATTACCTCGATTCCGGTGCGAACCAACCCAAAGACACGGGAATCCCGGCTGTTCACCAGCATCCCGAAATTCATAGAACGGCAGGTGAGCACCATCGTGCGCATGTACGCCATGTATCAGCCGATGAAGGTTTTTTTCTACATCGGCACTTTTCTCACAATCATCGGCGTCATTCCCATCCTACGGTTTCTCTACTTCTATTTCACGGGATCAGGAGGCGGCCATCTGCAATCCCTGGTATTGGGCGGTGTACTTCTCATGATGGGTTTCATTGCCTACCTGGCCGGCTTGGTGGCCGACCTCATCGGCTTCAACCGCCAGCTCCTGGAGATGACGCTGGAGAAAGTGCGTCGGATGGAGCTGGAAGAGTGCCGCACGAAAGAGGACTAAAGCCGATTTCCCACGCTTAGATCCACTTATGCGTCATACGATTCTGGTAACCGGGGGGGCTGGTTTTCTCGGCTCCCACCTGTGTGAACGTCTGCTGGCCTTGGGACACGACGTGCTTTGCGTGGACAACTTCTTCTCCAGCGAGAAGGAGAATATCCGCCACTTGCTGGACAACCCTTACTTCGAATTCAAGCGTCACGACATCACCTTTCCGCTCTATGTGGAAGTCGGCAGAATCTTCAACCTGGCCTGTCCCGCCTCGCCCGTCCACTACCAGATAGATCCAGTACAAACTTTGAAAACATCGGTCCACGGCGCCATCAACATGCTGGGGCTAGCCAAACGGGTAAAGGCCCGTATCTTCCAGGCGTCCACCAGCGAGGTATACGGGGATCCTGAAGTCCATCCCCAGCCCGAAAGTTACTGGGGTCACGTCAATCCCAACGGCCCCAGAGCATGTTACGACGAGGGCAAACGCTGTGCGGAAACCTTGTTTCTGGACTACCGTCGTCAGTATGGCTTGTCGGTGCGCATCGCCCGCATCTTCAATACCTACGGTCCCAGAATGCACGAAGCCGACGGCCGGGTGGTCTCCAACTTCATCATACAGGCTTTGAGAAACCGCCCCATCACCCTCTATGGCGACGGTAACCAGACCCGTTCCTTCTGCTATGTGGATGACATGATTGACGGTTTTCTGCACCTCATGAACACAGAGGATGAAACCCTAGGACCGGTTAATCTGGGAAACCCCGAGGAAATCACCGTTCGGGAGCTGGCTGAAACCATCATCGACCTCACGGGGTCAAGCTCTTCCATAGAACATCGCCCGCTGCCTGAAGACGACCCCAGGCAGCGACGCCCCGACATCACCAAGGCACGGCGCGTGCTAGGATGGCGCCCGACCACCCCTTTACGCACCGGCTTGCTACGCACTATCGAATATTTCGAGCACCGTCTTGCCCATCAACACCGTCAATACCAAAGTCTTCCTGAATGAAGCCGTAACTGGTGCCGCGCATAAGGGCCGATGACCTTGCGGACAGACCACGGCTTGCGCCAACGAACGATCGCTTCCCGTATCCCCGCCAGATAGGCCCCCACCTCTCCACACCGTAGGGCCACCCATCCGTTTTTGGCCATCCATGCCAACGACGTGCTCAAAGCCTCAGGCCACGGAAGATTGCGCCAGGCAACCCATATTCGATTGCGGGTGGCGAAACGCAGATAACGCCCCGACGGCCGCGCCCGAGGCGTCTCCCTATGCAAAACCTCGATCTCAGTCGTAAACAGCATGTGGTAACCGGCATCTAGTATCCGGTATGACAGATCCAGCTCCTCGGCATAAATGAACAACGCCTCCCATAACCCCCCGGCCGCTTCATAGGCCCGCCGCCGGATCAAAGCCCCAGCAGCACAAAAATAGGTACAGCGTGACCACCCGAACAGCAGACGTTTGTCCCGTCGCGGAATGGCTTTCACATCCACCTCGCCGCTATATGCGTTGACGATGTTGAAGGCGATAACCCCCAACCGTTCATCTTCCTCCATTCGCTGTACAGCCTTATCCAATTCCCCTACATCGCGGAACTCCGCATCATCGTCCAGAACCACGCAATACTCACCCCGGGCAAGACCGAAAGCCACGTGGCGCCCCCCGGCAGCACCAACGTTTGTATCGAGGCGATGGAAGCGAACCCATGGAAACTCTCCTTGCACGAGATCAGGCGTATCATCCGTTGACCCGTTGTCGACCACCACCACTTCGAACGTACGCCGATCCAATGCCTCAAGGCTCTGAAGACACTCCCTCAGTTCCTGGCTACGATTCATCGTCAGGACCAGAACACTGACCCGTGGCACCTCGGTCGACCGAACCGAAGCCGCAGAACTGTTTCCCCTTTCCGTTGTTTCGAAGCTGCTGGCGCTTGACATCACACTGCTGTGCCGTTGAACTGTTAAGCTGATTCTACCTATGGGCACGCCCCCGCATCCGAAGGACCGCTGAAACCGTGACGGAAACCACCAAAGCACAACCCCGTGTTGCCCTCATCGGCCCCGTTCTACCGTTTCGGGGTGGCATAGCGCAACACACCACCCAGCTCCACAGAGCCTTGAGTGAATTGTCCGAGGTACACACCTGGTCATTCAGCCGACAGTACCCCCAATGGCTGTTTCCGGGCGAGAGCGACCGTGATCCCAGCTTCCAAGGCCACATAGAGCCCCGCGTCGACTACAGCATCGATTCATTGAACCCGCTGACTTGGAAAAAAACAGCGGCAGAGATCCGTGAATTCAACCCCCGAATCCTGATCATTCCCTGGTGGACCGTATTCTGGGCACCCACGTTCCGGTATTTCGCAAAGACACTAAAATCTCCAGGGCGGGAAATCGTATTCTTCTGTCATAACGTGGTGGACCACGAATCCGCCTACTGGAAAACACTTCTCAGCAAAAATGTTTTGAAACTGGCCGATCGATTCGTCACCCACACCAAGCAGGATGCGGAAAAACTGGCGTCCCTCGTTCCTGAAACACAGGTGACAGTGCATCCTCACCCCATCTACGACCAATTTCCACCAGCCAAAGGCGTATTACCAAGACGAGCGACATTGGAGTTACTATTCTACGGGTTCGTCAGGCCATATAAAGGTCTTGACCTCCTCATCGAAGCCATGGGCCTGTTGAAAGGGAAAGACATCCACTTGACCATAGCAGGCGAATTCTGGAAAGGGGAGGAAGAAGTTAGAAGGCGAATTATCGAACTAGGCATTGAAGATCAAGTGGAACTGCGTCCACGCTATCACACGGACCAGGAAACCGCTGAGTTGTTCCATCGTGCAGATTTCATCGTATTGCCCTACAGAAGCGCGACTGGGACTGGTGTAATTCCAATTGCTTATCATTATAACAAGCCGGTGATTGCCACAGCCGTTGGCGGCATACCGGATGTGGTTGTCAATAACAAAAGCGGGCTTTTATTGCAAGACCTCAATGCTGAATCATTATCCCAATTAATATTACTTGCTCATAATATATCTTCAGAAAAGCTTTCGAAGTTTATAAACAATTACAAAACTACTCTATCATGGAAAAGCATTTCTAAAGCCATTGTGCATTAATATGGCACTCCAATTGTTATGAACATATTTATTGTAACACCATATAATATTTGGCCCACCACTTACGGCGGAGCCGTAAGAACATTCAATTTAGCAAAAACGCTGCATTCTCTTGGACACGAGGTAACCTTATTTTCTGCAAACACGATACCAGAAAATCAATATGATTTTTCTTGGAAGAGCTTTCTCTCAGCTAATAAAGCATCTCTTTTTTTTAACCCCAACTTGACCAACACGCTAAAAAATGAAATACAAAGAAGACACCCAGATCTTATAATTATGGAGTTCCCTTACCATTATTTTTCCTTAAAGAGAGCACTGCCGCCAAATCCTCCCTTTATACTTTATGATGCACATAATGTTGAATACGATAGATTTAAGCGCCTACAAAAACCTTGGATTTCTAAAATCGTTAGGGTTGCAGAAAAAGCCACTTATAAAAACGCCGATGCTGTCATTACCGTAAGCGAAACAGACAAAATAAAGTTTGAAAGGATTTACAGGAAAAGAAAAAACGTGCTTATATTAGAAAACGGCGTTGACACGAATACATTCTTCCCAGGAACAAAAGACAGAAGCCTCATCGAGAAATACAACATCTCTTCAGGGCCGGTAATATTATATTTTGGAGCATATGATTATCTCCCAAACAAACAAGCAGCCTATACCTTAAAGAATACACTATGGAAAAAAATAAAATCCATATTCCCAACAGCTAAACTTCTTTTAATTGGCAAACATCCCCCTTTTGAATCTTCCTATACAGAAGACATCATCGTTACGGGCGCCGTAGACGATATAGTTTCCCACATACGATTGGGCGATGCCCTTATCGTTCCACTCAACTCAGGAGGAGGAACGAGACTAAAAATCATTGAAGCGTTAGCTACGGGCATACCAGTCGCCAGCACACCAATAGGAGCGGAAGGGATCAAAGTTCCAACGGACAATAAATCTATAATTATTTCAGAACTTGACGGCCTACCAGACGCCTTATTTACACTATTAAACCACGATAAACACACATTATCTACAGACGCACGAAATTTCGCAGAAACATATGACTGGACATCCTTAATCAAGCGAATAGAATGGGAAACACTACAGAAAAAATAGGAAAGCTCCACTCCAAGTATTTGGGCTCTTCGTCGTTTCATGTGGAATTCCCTTTGAAACCTGTGCCAAGGTATCCACAGGATCAGTGACGAGGAAAGCGGCATGAACGACAACCAGATCCTGCTCCTTAGTCTGGGCCTGGAGGCTCCCTGGAAACTGGTGGACCAGCAGTTGGACACCACCAAACAGCCCCACGAACTGCACCTGACCATCCAGGGCGAGCGAGTCGCGCAATACCCTTGTCCTGTCTGTGGTGCCCTGTGCAAGGCCCACGACTTCAAGGAGAAGCAGTGGCGGCACCTGAACTTCTTCCAGCACCACTGCTACATCCACGCCTCAGTGCCACGGGTGAAGTGCCCGAAGCATGGCGTCAAGCAGGTGAAGGTGCCCTGGGCACGCAAGGGCAGCGCCTTCACCCTGCTGTTCGAGCAGGCCGCCGTCACCCTGGCCAGGGAGATGCCGGTCCATGCGGCCGCCCGCATCATCGGCATCGGGGACAAGCGGCTGTGGCGCATCGTGCAGCACTACGTGGCCCAAGCGGTGGCCCGATTGGACCTTTCCAGGGTCCAGGCCATCGCCCTGGACGAGGTGCGCAAGACCGAGAACCGGGTCCAACCGTTGCCAAAGCACCTGCGCTGGGCGGTGCTCAAGCGGGGCGACCTGGACCATCTGACCACCCATCAGCTCATGGCCCTGGCGGAACTGCTGGACCAGGGGCTGGACACGGCGACCGCCTGGCGGGTAAAGGAGCGGCTGCGCTGGGTGCGGCAGGCATCGACGCCGAGAGCGGCCAAATGGCGAATCACGCGGTTCATCAACTACGCCTCGGCACTCGTTGGCTACGCCCCCTTGCTGGAGCCTGTCCGCAAGGCGCTGCAGACGCTACGCAACCACGCCCAGCGGGTGGCCCGGCGCTGGACATCCGCCTTTACCAACGCCCGGCTCGAAGGGCTGAACAGCATCTTCCAGGCCGCCCGCGCCAGGGCACGGGGATACCGTAACGACAGCACCTTCATCACCATGATCCACCTGATCGCCAGCCCAGCAGGTTCCATGCTGAAATCCACATAAAATGACGAAGAGCCAAAAGAAACAAATAGCCGTTACCAAAAATCACTAAAAGATCCTCGAATTTATGAGATCTTTAGCCTGTTGACCCCGAGATGAAAGGCCACCCAGAACGCAAAAGAACAATAGCTGTAAAAAATATAGGAAAAATTCATTGCCAAATAACCCTGGCTACAAATCGGTTCTCGTAAATTCCGCATTTCTTGGAATTTCTCGAGTCATTACTAGCACATCCAGAGCTGCCTATGCAATAGCACTTGCAAGCATGCTTGGAGCACAAAACTACGGCACTTACAACTATGGCCTATCATGGTACTTGACGTTCCTTCCTTTAAGCGTCTTAGGCATAGATTGGATCCTGTCTAAGGAGATTGGAATCAATCCAAGCAGCGCTCCTAAGCTCATCGCACACACATTCATCCTGCGAACAACGGTAGCCTTTTTACTAACACTATGCACTATATTCCTTGCCTATCGCTTAGAGACCAACCCAGACCTATTCTTGCTGCTCAGCATTTTCTCACTGGCGCTGTTTTTCCGAAGCTTGGCGCTGTGGTTCCAATCCACTTTCGTAGCCCGAGAGGAAGCATCCCGGGTGCTAGTACTAGAGGCGATCTTCAGATTGGCCGAAATCTTCATTGGTATTATGCTCCTTTTGCAAGGATTTGGGCTGCTGGCGATCGCCGTCAACCATGCGGCAATCTGGGCATTGCAGGGCGTTTTTTCCTATTTCATGCTGCGACGCGCTGTCGGCTCGTTTATACGCCGCCCGGAGCTTTCAGAAATCGTTCGCCTGCTCCGCCTGGGTCTGCCGTTCACGGTGGCCGCCTTGTTTGGCGGGTGGCTGCTTCAGGGCTCTCTCATTCTTTATCGACACCTCGAAGGCACGGGAAACCAGCTGGGGCATCTTGCCCTAGCGTTGCAGGCTTTCATCATCCTCTCCATGATTACCGGCGAGTTGGGCAATGCGGCGCTTCCCGTTCTGTCACGCTCAATCAACCGGGGAGATGGA
This sequence comes from uncultured Sedimenticola sp., assembly GCA_964636335.1. Taxonomy (GTDB): domain Bacteria; phylum Pseudomonadota; class Gammaproteobacteria; order Chromatiales; family Chromatiaceae; genus Thiolapillus. The sequence goes on from CAZWRE010000055.1 coordinate 12,746, forward strand.
AAATCGGATCTCTATATTCAGGAAGTTCTTCGACTCGGGTGGTTCCTGGGCGGTCTGCTCACTATTGGCGCGTTTTCGTTGGGCGAACCGCTTATCACCTGGGTCCTGGGTGCCGGATATTCACCTGTGGTCAAATTATTACCCTGGTCACTGCTCATTGTAACTTTCTATTTCTGGATGTCCGCGCTCCAAGGCATGGTCGGAGTGCACGGCCATTTTGGCAGAGTTATTTTCGGTAATGCGCTAGGAGCTTTTGTATTTACGGCGTCCTTTTTTCTACTAGTACCTAAATTTGGGGAAATCGGCGCTCTGGTGGCTTTGGGTGGCGGCCTGTTCACCGTCGCGTTTTCCCATATCCTGGTCCTGGGACGTCATCACGCACTGGCTTGGGGCCAGCATTTTCTGCGTCCTGCACTGGCAGCAGCTGCCGGGTTTGGCAGCTGCTGGTGGCTCCTGTCATTGGGGAATATTCCAGCCCTATTTGGCGGGGTGGTGGGACTGGCGGGCACAGCACTGCTATTCGGTGCAGTTCGCCTCAACGAGCTACGACGCGCCTTTTCTGCTGTGCGTTCTCTGTCGCTAGATTGAACGCCATCTCACCCAAACACTCCATGGAGTATCATTCAAACTCTTTTCCCAGTATCGAGAGCCTAAATCATGATTAAAAAGGGATTTTATAGCTGGAACCCTCTGATTGCTCTGTTGGCTATTGGGGCCTTTTTATTTACCCGGCAGCTCTTCGAGCCTTCGCTGGGCTACCCCGACGCCGACCGAATCCTCATGGACGGGGTTTTCATTCACGATTTTCTACGGGATCTCCCTGTCGCCCATCCGTATGACTACGTCATCCATTATTACGGGCAATACCCGGCCCTCAGCATCGGTTACCGCCCACCCTTTTTTCCCTTCGTGGAGGGGCTGTTCAACTTAGTGTTCGGTGTGAACATGTGGAGCTCCCGGCTTGCATTGCTCTTTTTCGGCCTAGCGGGCATTACCGCATGGTTTGCGTTGATCCGTCGGATGTTCGACGACTGGACCGCTTTCTTCAGCACTCTTCTTCTGATCACCTTGCCCTTCGTGGCCAAGTGGGGCTGGTACACCATGGGTGAGTTGCCTTTGTTGTCCATGAGCATGCTCACTCTTTATTTGTTCTATCGCTATACGGAGACCAATTCAGCGAAACATCTCTTTCTCACGGCGTTGGCGTTTTCAGCTACGGTGTGGACAAAGCAGACTGCTTTTTATCTTGCATTCTTCTTTCTCCTTTATCTGATTCAGCAGGGCCAGCTCGTCACCCGACTCAAAGAAAAAAAGACATGGGGCGCTGTAGTGTTGATTCTTGTGGCATTGGTGCCTCTTGCGCTTATTACATTATGGCTTGGCGATCAGAATCTAGCACAATCTATCGGCAAAGGGCTGGAGGGAAAGTCACCTTGGTTGGTACGCTGGGAACGCCTCCCTGAGCATTTCACCAACATCGTTCATTATCAAACGACGCTGCCCTTTCTGCTTCTCATGCTGTTCGGCATGACTTCCGCTGCGGTTAAGAGAGAGAAAAAAGCGGTGTTTTTTGCTCTTTTCATTCTGGTTACCTTTTTATTCTTTTCATATGTGATCCACAAGAACGAGCGCTACACCATTTACTGGCTTCCCGCTTTTGCGCTGTTCGCCGCTTTGCCACTCTATTTCTTTCGGAGAAAGCCCCTGTGGCGCAACCTATTCGCCGCCATACTCGTCGGCGTAGCTGCTTGGGACACCTATCAGGTGTACGCTAAAACACCCAACCATGCCACCGGTTACGACACCGCTGCCGCTTTCGTTCTGAAAAACAGCCATTCCCCAACAGTAATGGTGGACGCCTACAACAACGGATACTTCATCTATTTCATGCGGGCGTTGGACCCCAAGCGAAGCATGTATGTGCTGCGAGCAGACAAACTGCTTACCAGTTCGTCCATCAGCTACCACAATCGGCTGAGTGTCCATATCAAGAACCGTGAGGGCATCCGGGAATTGCTAGACCGTTATGGTATCGAGCTGATCGTGGTGGAAAGCCGGGATCGATCCGGCATCAAGATTCATCAGGAATTCCGCCGCTACCTGGAAGAAGGCCCGTTTGATGAGCTGACACGGATACCGGTGAAGAGCAACCGTCCCCCGTTGATGGATCAGGAACTGGTGGTCTACCGCTACCGTGACTACAAGCCGGCCAAGGGCGGAATTCTGGAGTTGCATCTGCCGGTGGTGGGCCAGACCATCCGGGTACCTTTGCGTCCCGAGCCCGAGCGGTAATTCGAACGGACGGGATCAGCAGCGACGGGGACGAACCGCCAGCGACGATGCCCAGAGCACCAGTAAGGGCAAAATCATGCCAGTGAACAAGGCGAGCACCATGAGTTTCGGATGGCGGTGGCGAAGGCGCTCGAGCCAGGGCGCGACCTTGGCGAAGCCACTCAAACGGGCCAAGGGAGGCCATCGGCTTCCTTCCTCAAAGGGGTTGACCAGGGCTTCCGCCGGCGCCGCCAGCGCCTGCCCCAGTTCCGGAGAAGAGAGATATCGAACCCG
>CAZWRE010000056.1:0-4990 GCA_964636335.1 uncultured Sedimenticola sp.
TCCGGCGGGTTCGGGAAGGCGACAGGGTCATGGTCAAGCCCGGCGCGAAGATCCCCGTGGACGGCATCGTCCTGGAAGGCGAGAGCCAGGTGGACGAGGCCATGCTCAGCGGCGAATCCACGCCCGACAGCAAGCAGCCGGGTGACCGGGTTTCCGCCGGCACCGTCAATGCCGATGGCAGCCTGACTATCGAAGTGACCGGCACCCTGGCCAACACCGCCCTGGGGCGCATCATCCAGCTGGTGGAGGAAGCCCAGGCCTCCAAGGCGCCCATTCAATGTACCGCGGACCGCATCGTGCCCTGGTTTGTTCTTGCTACCCTCAGCCTGGCTACCATCACCTTCTTCATCTGGTACTCGAAGGACTTTGAAGTGGCGCTGATGGCCGCCACTTCGGTACTGATCATCACCTGCCCCTGCGCCTTCGGCCTGGCCACGCCCATGGCCATTGCCGTGGCTTCCGGCCAGGGCGCGCGACACGGCATACTGGTAAAAAATGGCGCCGTGCTGGAAACCCTGTCCCACGTGGATCATTTCGTGTTCGACAAGACAGGCACCCTCACCCTGGGAAAGATGCAGGTAACGGAAATCTTCACCCGGGATCCAGGTCAGGACGAGCTGCTCACCCTGGCCGCCGCCGCGGAAAACCTCTCGGAACACAGCATCGGCCAGGCCATCACCCAGGCCGCCAGGGAGCGTAATCTGCCGTATCGAGACCTGAAGCCCGAGGGGTTCGCCAGCAAACCCGGCCTGGGCATCCGTGCCCGGGTAGGCAAACACGAGATACTCATCGGCAACATTGGCTGGATGGCCGAGCATGGCATTACGGAAGATTCGGAGCTGGCCGCCCGTGCCCGGGAAACAGAAGAACAGGCCATCTCCGTCGTTCATGTGGCCATCGATGGCCGGCACGCCGGAATCATCGGCGTGGCCGACCGTCTGCGCCCTGATGCGCGGGCATTGATCGAATCCCTGCGCCACCAGGGTATCTCTCTGACCCTGTTGTCCGGTGACCGGAAAAGGGTCGCGGAAGCCGTGGCTCGTCAACTGGGCGGAATGGAAGTCATTGCCGAGGTTCTGCCCGAAGACAAGGACAAGGTGATCACCAGGCTGCAGGAGCAGGGCAGGACAGTTGCCATGGTGGGCGACGGCATCAACGATGCCCCGGCTCTGATCCGCGCCGACGTGGGCATCGCCATCGGCTCCGGCACCGATGTTTCCGTGGAGAGCGCGGACATCGTGCTCATGAGTGACGAGCTGGACAAGATCCACCTGGCGGTGGCCCTGTCACGACGCACCCTGCGCACCATTCGCCAGAACATCATGATCTCTTTCGCCTACAATATCATCATGGTGCCCCTGGCCATGTCGGCCATGATCACCCCGCTGATCGCCGCCATTTCCATGCCCATCAGCTCCCTGCTGGTAATCGGTAACGCGGCGCGTATCCGGACCCTGTTCAAACGAGAGAAAACGCAATAATGGACGTCATCTACAGTCTCATTCCCGGCATGATCTTCTTCGGGCTGATTTTCGTTGGCGTACTCATCTGGGCCATCAAGAGAGGGCAATACGACGACCTGGAAGGTGACGGCAACCGTATTCTCATGGATGACGACGAAGGAGAAAGCAAGAGTCTGGAACCGGGAGAACGCAAGAAGCGCGTCGGCCTCAATTTTCCAGACGACGATTGAGCCTGCCGCGGATGCAGGCCAGGATGCCATAGTCCAGCATCCCGTCCAGGGCCTCCTGCACGGGCCCCAGGCGAATATCACCTCCCTGTTCCAGCATCAATTCTTCTATCCTCACCACCAGCTCATCCTCCAGGGCGATGACGTCCTTCAGCTCGATCACCCCCTGTTCTATCCACCGGGCCATGTGACCATAAATGGTGGATGGCTTCAGCCCCCGGCGCCTGGCGATATCTTCCACTGAAAATCCCAGGCGGAACAATTCCAGGCTTTCCGTTGCCGAATCGGAAGTTGCCGGTGATTCCTCGTGTTCTGCCAGCACCTGGAGAAAAGCCTCTCCGTAGGCCTCCAGCTTGCGCTCACCCACGCCGGATATGCGGCTCATCTGTTCCAGGGTTCGGGGTCGGTACTCCATCATGGCCATGAGGGTGGCGTCATGGAAAATGACGTAGGGCGGCACGCCCTGTTCCCGGGCCAGCTCCTGGCGCCTGGCCCGCAGGGCCTCCCACAATGCGCCCCGCGCCCCCCGGTAACTGGTTCCGCGCTTTGTGGCCCTGCTGGCCGTTTCCCTGTGCTGCCTGCGCAACTGCAAGGACAACTCACCCCGCAACAGGGGCCTGCAGGCCTCGGTGAGGCGAAGCCCGCCATGCCCCTCCTGATCCACGGCCAGGTAGCCCTGGGCAATGAGTTGGCGAAACAAGCCGCGCCACTGATTCTGGTCAAGCTCGTTACCAATGCCGAAGGTACTCACCCGATGATGGCCGAAACGGCGGATACGTTCATTGTCCTTGCCCAGCAGCACATCGATGAGATAGTTCACGCCAAAGCGCTGTCCCGTGTGATACACGCATGACAGGGCCTTCTGGGCCGCCACGGTGCCATCCCAGGTTTCCGGCGGATTCAGACAGGTATCGCAATTGCCACAGGGCTCCGCCAGCTCATCCCCAAAATAGGCCAACAGGGCCTGACGGCGGCAGCTGGTCAGCTCACAGTAACCCAGCATGCGTTCCAGCTTCTGGGTCTCGATGCGCTTGTGCTGCTCGTCGGCGTCGGACTGTTCCACGAACTGGCGCAGAGAGATGACATCCCGCAGATTGTAAAAAAGCAGGGCTTCCGCCGGCTCGCCGTCCCGCCCTGCCCTGCCCGTCTCCTGATAATAGGCTTCCAGGCTCCTGGGCAGGTTCATGTGGACCACGAAACGTACATCGGGCTTGTCTATGCCCATGCCGAAAGCAATGGTGGCGACCATGACGATGCCATCTTCACGCAGGAAACGGTTCTGGTTGTCCGCCCTTTCCTGCTGGCTCATCCCCGCATGGTAAGGCAGTGCCTTTACACCTTTCTCCCTCAGCCAGGCAGCGGTATCCTCCACCTTGCGCCGGGAAAGGCAGTACACGATACCGGCCTGATCCGCATAGTCGAGCTGAATGAAACGCAACAACCGCTGGCGGGCATTGCTGCTGTCATCACTCACCCGGTAACGGATGTTGGGTCGGTCGAAGCCGCTGACGAAATGATGGGCCTGCTCCAGGTTGAGGCGCTGAACGATCTCCCGCCGCGTGGGCTCATCCGCCGTGGCCGTCAGAGCCACCCTGGGGACCCGGGGGAACTGCTCGTGCAGGGTGGAAAGCTGGATGTACTCGGGGCGGAAGTCGTGTCCCCAATGGGATACACAATGCGCTTCGTCGATGGCAAACAGGGCGATATCAATCTGGTGCAGCAGGGACTGGAACCCCGGGGTCATCAGGCGTTCCGGTGCCACATACAGCAGTTCCAGCTCTCCATTGCGCAACTGGCGCCGCAATAACGCATCTTCTTCCGCGGACAGGGAAGAATTCAGGGCGCCGGCAACCACACCAAGTTGGCGCAAGGCAAGCACCTGATCCTGCATCAGGGCAATCAGGGGAGAGACGACGATGCCCACGCCCCGGCGCATCAGGGCGGGAATCTGGTAACAAAGCGATTTGCCACCGCCGGTGGGCATAAGCACCAGGGCATCATCTCCCCGGGCAAGACACTCGATTATCTGCTGCTGCGAGGGGCGGAAACTGGAATAACCAAAAACCTGCCGCAGGATCTGCAGCGCCCTGTCGGAGCTATTCATGCGCCATGCCTCAAATCATCCCTGATCCGAAGCGGCATCATCCCCCACGGATTCCTGTCTCAACAAGGGCTCACGCAGCCGTTGAAACTCACCGGGAACAACATACTGCAACACCTCCCTGGCTTCCTTGTCCATGACCACGTCCAGGCCCTTGTCGGGATAGAGCCAGTGTTCCTTCGTTCCACCGGGTTCGGCAAGCCTCTCGGCAGGCTCACCAAAACGCTTGATGACGATCTGCTCGTCCAGGTCGGTGCGAGGCAGATAAGTCAGGGCGACAACAGGCGTTCGCCTTGCCCGTTGCATGTCCTCTCCGGAGAGGGTGACCTTTCGCTTGCCCTGGGCCAGGGTAGAGATACGCTCTCCCCGGTCATAAATGGCCTGTAATTCATCTCCGGAAAATCCCAGGGTAGCCACGATCTTCGCCTTGAAACCACTCAGGGTCACTGTATTGAAGTAGGCCTCCACCACGCGTTCGCCGTCATCCGTGGCGAACATGCTCACTTCGGAGGGCTCCTGAAACTGCTGTTCCACCTCATCCAGCGTACTGCGCCCCAGGTGGATACCGAATACCCGGCTGCTGCCGTCATCCAGGATTTCGATCTGCCAGGGCAGGTTCCGGTACTCTTCCGGCGGTTGCCCCACGGGAATGAACAACGCTGCGAGGATCAGCACCAGGGTCACACCCAGCACCTTCAGGAAAACATGATCACCCATTGCCCGCACCCCCCTCGGAAGGGGGAAATTTCTTTACCAGCCATTCCGGCACATCACCAATACCCGCCTTGTGCACCGCATCGGACTCCATGAGGATCAGCACCAGCACGGAGAACAGCGTGGGCAGCATGACCATGCCGCCAATGGCATAGTGACCGGGCCGAAGATCGGCCACGTTGCCGCCCACAGAAGTCAATATGGCGACAATTCCCAGCCCCATGAGGACAATCATGCCGATGAAAAAACGGCTGCGCCGGGCACACAACTGCCAGTGGCAGAACACAAACCAGGGATCCCGCTTGCGGGAAATGGCTGCCCGCCATACCAGATAGGTCAATATGAGAATGGAAACAGCCGGCACGATGAGCAACAGCCAGGGCTCCTGCTTGGCCATGCCCAGCAGGCCCACGAACACCAGGATGTGGTTGGTAATCAGGTTGATGAGAAAGAACTCGTGGGGATGACGGGCCTGCTTGCGCTGT
>CAZWRE010000057.1:0-23869 GCA_964636335.1 uncultured Sedimenticola sp.
CGGGCCCGCGGCCATGCCGCGGGTTCCCTGCGCGCCTCGACCGGCGGCGGCCGCTCGCGAACTCGCCCGGCGCTGCCGGGCTCGGACAGCGCTCGCTCCATCCGCCGCCGGCCATCGGTGCTCGGCGCCGTCGAGGGGAAGGGCCGTTCCCCAAACGGTGGGAGCCATACCCCCATCAATCGGCCCGGGGGCGGGCCTCCTACGGGTGGTCGCTCCGCCGCGACCAATCGGCCCGGGGGCGGGCCTCCTACAGGTGGTCGTTCCGCTGCGCGAGGGGTGGGCCTCCCACGGTAGGAGCGGCGCCCTCGCCGCGACCAATCGGCCCGAGGGCGGGCCTCCTACGGGAGTTGTCCACGATCCTGTTGCTGCCGGAAATGAAGCCTTTCCGTGAAGGCTGGCGAAAGGGAATGTGACGCTGCTTGGCGCATCCTTGCGCCCGATGGTGATGGATCAGAGCATCATGCCCCGGATGGTGTAGTAGAGCATGGCGGCCATGAGGCCGGAGGCGGGCACGGTGATCACCCAGGCGGCGGCGATTTTCATGAGGGCGGAGCGCTTGACCAGTTCCTTGCGGTAGATCTTCTTCAGTCCCTTGCGTTCCTTTTTCGTCAGTTCCGCCTTGGCCTTGTGCCGTTTGAGTTCCGCCAGCATTAGGCCTTTTTCATAGACGGAAGCACGACGGAAATCGTTGAGGAATGCTTCGATGACTTCATGGTCTTCTCCGGCGTGGTGTTCCTTGATTTCCTCGATCATGCGCGCGTAGGACGCCTTGATGAACTCGCGCAGGAAGCCTACGCCGAAAACGGCGCCCACGGCAATATGGGTGGAACTTACCGGCAGCCCCATCTGGGTGGCGATGATCACGGTAATGGAGGCGGCCATGGCGATGGAAAAGGCGCGCATCTGATCCAGTTCAGTGATTTCCGAGCCCACGGTGCGAATCAGTTTGGGCCCATAAAGCGCCAGGCCTATGGCGATGCCTATGGCTCCCACCATCATCACCCACAGGGGGATCGCCGCTTTCTTGGCTATGCCCCCGTGGAGTATGGCGTCGTTGATGGCGGCCAGCGGGCCAACGGCGTTGGCTACGTCATTGGCGCCATGGGCAAAGCTCAACAGGGCTGCCGCGAAGATCAGCGGCAGGGTGAACAGCCGGTTCACGCTGCTTTTCTCGTTGGGCAGCCGGTTCGCCTGCCGGGCGATCAGAGGCTTGACGATGACATAGATGCCGATGGCGACGATCAGGCCGATGCCCAGGGCGGTCATGAAATCCGTTTTCCAGATCTTCTTCAGGCCCTTGATGACCAGATAGGTGCTGAAGGCCCAGGCCATGATGCTGATGAGAATGGGCACCATGCGCTTTGAGGCGGCAATCATGTCGCTGCGATAGGTAATGGTGCGTTTTATCAGGTACAGGAATGCAGCGGCGATGATCCCGCCCAGCACGGGAGAGATCACCCAGCTGGCCGCAATGGTTCCCATTTTCGGCCAGTTGGCGATGCCCAGACCGCCAGCGGCGATGCCGGCTCCGAGCACGCCGCCCACGATGGAGTGGGTGGTGGATACCGGGGCTCCCAGGGCCGTGGCGATGTTCAGCCATACCGCACCGGCCAGCAGGGCGGCCATCATGATCCAGATGAATACGTCGGTGTCGTTGATCAGGGCCGGGTCTATGATGCCTTTCTTGATGGTGCTCACGACGTCGCCGCCGGCGATGAGAGCGCCCGCGGCTTCGAAGATGGCCGCAATGAGAATGGCGCCCGTGAGGGTCAGGGCGCGGGAGCCCACCGCCGGCCCCACATTATTGGCCACGTCATTGGCGCCGATATTCAATGCCATGTAGCCACCTATCATGGCGGCGGCGATCAGCATCAGGCCGTTGTGAATCTCGGTGAATTCATATCCCGTGTACATCATGATGAGGATGATGAACATCAGGCCGATGCCCAGACGGAACAGCTCGGGTCGCCCGGACTGGGCGGCCGATTCGATCTGGTTGATATTCTTGAGCTCCATGGCGATATCCCCTAAATCCCGGCGTGATGGTGGCGAGCAAGGATGCCCTGGTTCAGACAGGCCGCCGCGATATGCCGGATACTGCTGAGAAAAATTCCCGCATCTCCATGGATGCGGAAAACCGGTTTCCGGGGACGAATTCTACCCCAGATACGGGATCCGGGCGGAAGTAGTTTGGGGTTGGCAGGATATAGAAATGATATAGTGCAGGCAACAGTCAATCTTATGGTCCGCCTTAGGAAAGCCTGGCCGCTTTTACCGGCAGACGGTTTTGCGTATAGTCGCAGATTTCCGGCAGCGGGCAGCAAAACATGACCGACAGATATGCCGTCATCGGCAATCCCATCGAACACAGCAAATCCCCGTTCATTCACCGGCGGTTTGCGGAACAGACCGCCCAGGACCTGAGTTATGAAAGAATGCTCGGGGACCTGGAGTATTTTGCTGGTGATGTAAGGGATTTCTTTTCCTCGGGCGGCAAGGGCATGAACGTGACCGTGCCATTCAAGGAGCAGGCCTGGCGGCTGGCGGATGAGCTGGGAGCGGAAGCCCGCACCGCCGGAGCCGTGAATACCCTGACCAACCTGGAAGACGGGCGTATTCGGGGAGACAACACGGATGGCATCGGCCTGGTTCGTGATCTGCAACAGAACCTGGGGCTCGATCTGACCGGCAGGCGGATACTGTTGCTGGGGGCCGGCGGTGCTTCGCGAGGGGTGGCGCGGCCCCTGCTCGAGCAGGGGCCGCGGCTGCTGCTCATTGCCAACCGGACGGCTGGGCGCGCCGTGGAGCTGGCGGAACAGCTTCGTTCGTTCGGTGTGGTCGAGGGTTGCGGGCTGGATGGGCTCGGTGGCAGACAGTTCGATCTGGTCATCAATGGCACGGCTGCGGGCCTGGCGGGCAAGATTCCGGATATTCCACCAGGCTGTTTGGCGGAAGGTGCCTGGGCGTACGACATGATGTATGCTGTGGAGCCTACGGCTTTTGTGAGGTGGGCGCAGGAGCATGGCGCTGCTCATGCCGTGGACGGCTTGGGCATGTTGGTTGAACAGGCAGCCGAATCGTTTTTTCTGTGGCGTGGGGTTCGCCCGGACACGAAACCCGTTATTACCGAACTTAAGGAGTTGAACAAAGCATGAAACCGAACAAAGGAAAACTGGGCCGCATCTTTGTTGCTGGCGCACTTGCCGTCAGCCTGGCAGCCTGTAGTGACAGCGAGGACAAGAAAGAACAGAAGGCCGCGGTGGAAGCGGCGGCCGAGTTTTTGCTGCTGGATCAGGTTCCGGCCGATTCTCCTTATGTCATGGTGGGTAGCCGACGTATGCCCCCGAGTCTGAGTGAAAAGATGATAAAGGCCGCAGCCGCCGACATCGACAATGGCACTGTGCGCAAGATGCTGGTGAGTGGAATGGAAGAGGATGGCGTCAGTGAGGATACACGGAAGCTGGTGGACGCCATATTGTCCGAGTTCGAAGGAAAGATGAATGCCGAGGGCTTCAAATCCATGGGTGTGCCCATCAACGGGCGTAGTCTGGTATATGGCCTGGGCATTCTTCCCGTCGTATGGATGGAGATCGAGGATCCTGCCAAGGTGGAGGCGCTGCTGTCCCGGATCGAGGAAAAGAGCGGCATGAAAGCCGAGAAGCTGAGCAGCGGTGAGATGAGCTACCGCAGGTTCGTACTGGATGACCTGGTTGCACTTCTTGGCATGAACAAGGAATGGGTCGTGTTCGCCATGCTTCCCGCCAAGACCGAAAAGGAACTTCTGCCCCTGGCTTTCGGTGAAACCCGCCCGGAAAAGTCCCTGCAGGATACGGGGAACTTCAAGAAGTTCATCGAGAAGCGCAAGTTCCTGGGGTATGGTGACGGCTACATCGACCTGGTGCGCCTGACGGAAATGTCTCTGGGTGAAGCCGAGGGTGTCAATGCCCAGGTTCTCAAAGCCATCGGAACAGACCCCAAGGAACTGTCGCCGGCCTGTCGCAGCTTCGTGAAGACCACGGTGCAGTCCGTGCCGCTCATCAGCTTTGGTTTTACGGAGGCGACCGACAGCAAGTACGTGATCAAGGGCGCCGTGGAAACCTCCCCGGCTGTTGCCGCCTGGCTGAAGAAGATGGCGGCTCCCGTTCCCGGGGTGGGCATGGATTCCGATGCCATGTTCAGCTTCGGCTTGGGCGTGGATCTGCCCCAGGTGCGTGATGGCCTGAAGGCCATGCTGCGCAGTTTTATCGAGAACGGCAAGGGTTGCGAAATGGTCAATGAGCAGGAACTGACCCAGATGATGCAGGGCATGGACATGATGCTCAACCCCATGTTTGCCGGCATCAAGGGTTTCGAAATCGCCGTGAACGACCTGGAGCTCGATGCCCAGACCATGAGCCCCAAGGCGGTGGATGCCCAGCTGGTGCTGGCCTCCGTTGACCCCAAGGGTATGTTCGGCATGCTGGGCATGATGAATCCCCAGCTTGCCCAGATCGATGTGCCGGTGGATGGCACGCCGGTGCAACTGCCGGTCGATACCATGGCGCCCATGGCGCCTCCCACCTACGTGGCCATCAAGGGAGAGGTTCTGGCGCTGAAGCTGGGCGACAAGGCGCCCGCCGGTATCGACAAGCTGCTGGAAGCTCCGGTGGCGGAAGTACCCCCGCTCGTGGCTGTCAGCTACAATCCCGAAAAGATGTTCAGCGCAGTGGCCCCCGGCCTGAAGAGCATGATGGAAACCATGCAGGGAGAAGACGCGGATGATCTCAAGGCCGCATATCAGTCCCTGGAAACCGCGGCCGCCACATACAAGTACGGAGAATTCCGCATGATGGGTACGGATATGGGCATGGAATTCGAAAGCATGGCTGTACTGAAGTGATCTGATTTGCTTCCCCATCCCCGGGCATGCGCGGGAGTGGCGCATGTTCGGGGAACGGGAATTGCTCGACAACCGTTCCCGCGTTGTACTGCCGAGTGCACATCTCCCGGCAGCCGCGCCCTCTGTGGCAAGCACCCTGACACCACAGGGTAATTATCCGCGCTGGCCTGGTGGTGAATGGGGTATATTTCCCCTTATTCCTTTATTGTCCGTTCCGCAGGCAAACCATGTCCAACCCCCTGCTCGATTTCGATTCCCTGCCCCGTTTCTCGCAAATCAGGCCGTCTCATGTGGAGCCGGCCATCGACACCCTCCTTGAACAGAATCGGGAACAGGTGCGGAAGCTGCTGAAAACCGTGGAGCGGCCCGATTGGCACAATTTCGTCGAGCCCCTGGAGGAGATGGAATACCGTTTGTCCCGGGCCTGGTCGCCGGTTTCTCACCTCAACTCCGTGATGAACTCGGAAGAACTGCGGGAAGCCTACAATGCCTGCCTGCCCAAGCTCTCGGACTATGCCACGGAGATGGGACAGAACGAGGATCTGTTCCAGGCCTGGCAGGCGGTGGAAGGCAACAGCGCCGGTCTGGACGGTGCTCAGCGCAAGCTGCTGGAAAACACCCTGCGTGATTTTCGCCTGTCCGGCGTGGATCTGCCGGCCGGCAAGAAGCAGCGCTTCGGCGAGATTGCCAGCCGCCTGTCGGAGATCAGCGCCCGTTTCGAGGAGAATCTACTCGATGCCACCAACGCCTGGAGTAAACAGGTAAGGGATGAAAAGGAACTGGCCGGCATGCCTTCCACCGCTCTGGACCTGGCCCGGCAGACGGCCCGGGACCGGGGAATGGACGGCTGGCTGCTGACGCTGGAGTATCCTTCCTACATGCCGGTGGTCACCTACGCGGACAATCGTGAACTGCGCCGCGAACTCTACGAGGCTTTCGCCACCCGCGCCTCCGATCAGGGGCCGGATGCCGGCCGTTTCGACAACAGCGCCATCATGGATGAGATGCTGGCCCTGCGCCATGAAATGGCCGGGCTGCTTGGCTACGCCAACTATGCCGAGCTGTCCCTGGCCACCAAGATGGCGCGTTCCACTGATGAAGTCATGGGTTTTCTGCATGATCTGGCCGGCAGGGCCCGGAAACAGGGAGAGAGGGAACTGGAAGAATTGCGCGCCTATGCCCACGAACATCACGGCGTGAGCGAGCTGGAAGCCTGGGACATGGCCTACTACAGCGAGAAACTGCGTCAGCATCGCTACAGCATCAGCCAGGAAGAGCTGAAACCCTGGTTTCCGGAGACTCGGGTCATTCCCGGCATGTTCGAGGTCATCGGCCGGGTGTTCGGTGTGCAGATCCGGGAAAGCGACAGGAAGGTGGATACCTGGCACCCCGATGTACGCTTCTACGAGATCCGCGACCGGGGCGGAGACCTGCTGGGAGAATTCTACTTTGATCTTTATGCCCGCCCGAACAAGCGCGGTGGCGCCTGGATGGCGGATGCCGTCTCGCGGGTGAAGACCCGCAATGTCGAGCAGATTCCCGTGGCCTTCATGACCTGCAACTTCACGCCTCCCGTGGGAGGGAAGCCGGCCCTGCTCACCCATGATGAAGTGCAGACCCTGTTTCACGAGTTTGGTCATGGTCTGCATCACATGCTCACCCGGGTGGACTATCCCTCCATCTCCGGAATATCCGGTGTGGCCTGGGATGCCGTGGAACTTCCTTCCCAGTTCATGGAGAACTGGTGCTGGGAGAAGCAGGCCCTGGCCCTGTTCTCCGGCCATTTCGAAACAGGTGAACCGCTGCCTGACGCACTCTATGATCGCATGCTGGCGGCGCGCAATTTCCAGTCCGCCATGCAGTTGCTGCGCCAGTTGGAATTTGCCCTGTTCGATTTCCGCATCCACATGGAATACGATCCGGACAGGGGTGGGCGTATCTACGAGATACTGAACGAGGTGCGGGAAGAAGTATCGGTTGTGCAACCACCCGCCTGGAATCGCTTTGCTCACGGGTTTTCGCATATCTTTGGCGGTGGTTATTCCGCTGGTTATTACAGCTACAAGTGGGCCGAGGTCCTGTCCGCGGATGCCTTTTCCCTTTTCGAAGAGGAAGGTGTGTTCAATGAGGAAATCGGCATGGCCTTCCGCCGCAACATCCTGGAAAAGGGGGGTAGCGAGGACGCCATGGATCTGTTTGTAGCCTTTCGCGGGCGCGAGCCCAGCATAGAGGCGCTGCTGCGCCATTCGGGAATAGACGAATGAACAACATGATGAATGATGAACAGATCGAACGTCTGGAGGATTTCCTGCTCGCCCACATGGAAGACGGCGTCATGCCCCTGGATGTGGTCCAGGGATATCTCACTGCCATCCTTTCCGGGCCGCGGATGATCATGCCCAACCAGTGGCTGCCGCATGTACTGGGAGAGGCGGAATTCAGTTCGGAAAATGAAGCGCAGGAGATCATGGGGCTGCTCATGTCCCTCTACAACCTCACCCTGGCGGAACTGGAGAACAACCAGTTTGCTCCCATGATACTGAGCATGGAGGAAGGGTATGAGGATGCCCCCCTGCCCCTGCCCTATGGGTGGTGTGAAGGCTACATCATGGGCTGGAACCAACACGGGGAATCCGTCCTGGATGACATGGCCGGGGACGAGGATGCCGCACAGCACCTGGGACCGGTAGCGGCCTTTCTCATGTACGAGGAAGACCAGCTGCTGAATCCTCCCAACGAGGACGAGCATCGCCTGGCGGCGGATCAGCTTGCCGACAGCGCCGTGGCCTTGTACCAGTGGTGGAAGCCGAGAAGAATCATGCCGGAAGGCAATGCCTGAAACCGATATATAATTCCGAATCCGTGGATTGGGAACAATGTCGATCGGGATGATGATCCCGGTAGATGAACCGGCCATCAAGAGCCGACAATAACAATCTGGAGGAGAGACGATGCTGCAAGTGAATGACAGGGCGCCTGATTTCGAGTTGCCCACCGCCGACATGGGCATGGTCCGTCTTGCCGACTATGTCGGCAACAGCAACCTGGTGCTCTATTTCTACCCCAAGGACGATACCCCGGGCTGCACCATGGAGGCCATGGAATTCAGTGAACTGGCGGATGAATTCGCCGCGCGGGATACCGTAGTTCTGGGGGTAAGCCGGGATACCTGCATTAGCCATGCCTCCTTTCGTGACAAGTACGGTCTGACCATCGAGCTGGTGGCGGACGTGGATGGCGAAGCCTGCGAGGCCTATGGCGTGATGCAGAAGAAGCAGGTCAATGGCCGGGAGCGCATGGGCATACAGCGTTCCACCTTCGTCATCGACAAGGACGGCATCATCCGTCATGCCCTCTACGGCGTAACGCCCAAGGGGCATGCGCGGGAGGTTCTGGCCCTGCTGGACGAGTTGCATGGGAACACGTAGGCGTAATGCGCTTTGGTGAATTGCGCCATGGCTGAAACTTCCGGGCTTTGGTGGGCGTTTCGCTGTACTCGACGCACCCTACGGTGGAGGATGGTGGCCGATGGGCAAGGGCGTGCTTCCGTGTCCCGAGATCCTGGTCAACCCGCGCGCCCCATCCTTCGCGGCGTGTAACGCCGCTCCTACTTGCGTTTCTTCTTGTGGTGCTTGCGCCCGCGCTTGATGTTCTTTCCGCTCTTGCCGGCCTTCTGGTTCACGGGGCGCAGGCCCAGCTTGCGGCCGGCCACCCGGGCCTTCTTCAGGATGTCCATGACTTCCCGGGGCATGCCCTCGGGCAGGTCAACGGTGGTGAACTCATCATGGATCTCGATGCAGCCGATATAGCAGCTGTCGATATCCGCCTCGTTGGCAATGGCGCCGACGATATTGCCGGGCTTTACGTCGTGGTTGTAACCCACGTCCAGGATGAAGCGCTCCATCCGCAGGTCCGGAAACTCCTTCAATGGCAGGGGCTCGGTGGAGAATTCCCGCCTTGACGGCTTTCTGGCCGGCTTTTCTTCCCGTTCGCTGCGTTCCTTGCGCACTTTCTTCTCCCGCACGGGCTTGTCCTTGAGGAGCAGGGGATCGCTGCCCTGGGCAAGCAGGGCCAGGGCGGAAGCCAGGCTCATGGGATCGAGATCCTGTTCCTGGCGCAGGTCGGCGAGGATTTCCGTGTAGAGATCCAGGTCGGCGGTGGCCAGGGTATCCAGTATGCGCTGCTTGAAGCGGGCGACACGCCGGTCGTTGATGTCCGCCGTGCTGGGCATATGCATCTGTTCAATGGGCTGGCTGGTGGCCTTTTCTATGGCACGCAGCAGGCGTCGTTCCCGGGGCGCCACGAACAGGATGGCCTCTCCCTTGCGGCCCGCCCGGCCGGTGCGGCCGATGCGGTGCACGTAGGATTCGGTGTCATGGGGAATGTCGTAGTTGAGCACATGGCTGATACGCTCCACGTCCAGCCCCCGGGCGGCCACGTCCGTGGCCACCAGAATATCCAGCTGGCCGTTCTTCAGGCGCTCGACGGTTTTTTCCCTCTGGTTCTGGGGAATGTCGCCGTTCAGGGCTTCCGCAGCGTAGCCGCGCGCCGACAGCTTGTCCGCCAGTTCCACGGTGGAGGTGCGGGTGCGGGCAAAGATCAGCATGGCATCGAAATCCTCGGTTTCCAGCAGCCGGGTCAGGGCGTCCAGCTTGTGCAGGCCGCTCACCAGCCAGTAGCGCTGGTGGATGGTGGTGGCGGTGCTGGTGCTGGACTTGATGCGCACTTCCGCCGGATCCTTCAGATGCTTGTGGGCTACCTTGCGTATGACATCAGGCATGGTAGCGGAGAAAAGCGCTGTCTGTCTTTCCCCGGGTATCTGCTCCAGGATCCATTCCACGTCGTCGATGAAGCCCATACGCAACATTTCGTCGGCCTCGTCCAGCACCAGTGCTTTCAATCCGTCGAGCACCAGAGTATTGCGCCGCAAATGGTCCATGACCCGCCCGGGGGTGCCTACCACTACGTGCACGCCACGCTTGAGCAGGCGTAGCTGCTGGCTGAAGGCCTGTCCGCCGTAGATGGGCAACACGTGGAAGCCCTTCATGTGATGGGCGTAGGTCTGGAAGGCTTCTGCCACCTGAAGGGCCAGTTCCCGGGTGGGTGTGAGCACCAGCAGCTGGGGTGTCTTCTGCTTCAGGTCGATCTTTGCCAGCAGAGGCAGGGCGAAGGCGGCTGTCTTGCCGGTACCGGTCTGTGCCTGACCAAGGAGATCGCGGCCTTCCAGCAGCAGGGGCGTGCAGCGGGCCTGGATGGGAGAAGGGGTTTCATAGCCGATGTCGCTCAGGGTTTCGAGCAATACGGGGGGTAATCCCAGTTCCGCGAAGGAAGGGGATTCGGAGCTTGGATACATGGGGAGCCTGCAAACAATAGAACAAGAAAAGGGTTGTTGCCTAACCCTCAAGCAGGTCCAGCAATGAATCACTATAACACAGCGGCTTATTGGCGGCTTCGTTTTGAACCGTGAGTTCCCCGGATCAGGCTGATGGCGTTATTGCCGCCGTATCTCCATGCCTTCCAGCTTGGTTGGATCCTTTTCCACTTTCAGCCAGAGTATATTCATGTCAGGATGATTGCCAATGATGCTTTCCACTTGCTTCATCTGTTGTTGGCAGGATGAACACCAGTCGGCCCAGTATTCCACGAAAACGAAATCAGCGCCATTTAGCAGGTCCTCTTCCAGAGGTTTTCCCTCCATGTACAGCATGTGGTTTCGTATATCGGAGAATCGGTGGCTTTCCCGGCTGTTTCCGGCGAGGGCCGCCTGGACATCCGCCCGAAAGCTGTCCGGCAGGCCGTGGCTGTGATAAATCCTGAAGCCCTGCGCGTCATAGATCTCGAATTCCGGTAACATCATGACTTTCCCGGACATCATTTCCTTCATCAGAGCGTCTTTCTTTATCGTCAGGGCAAGATAGCCCGCCTTTTCCGCCGCCGCTGCCGGCAGGGTCAGCAGCAGGAACAGAATGATCGTGCCCGACAGGCGGCAGATTGCCCAAGGCCGATCCAGGCATCGGGATGTGGGGAAAAAGTCGGTTGCCATGGTGTCCCTCCAGGCTGTTGTCATCGAGTCCGCGTGACAACTGAGAGTTTCATCGGGGGGTAAAGTTCCCCTGTCGGGGCGGGGTATTCAGGACATATTGCTCCCCCGTGGATTTGCTGGGATACTCGGGACTGGTTGCAATCAATCTCCCAGTGCATGTCTCTTCGTACCCGCATACTGCTGTTTTTGTTCGGTTTTGCCTTGCTGCCCCTGACCGCGGCGGTGGCCATCAACCTGCCGCTGGTGCTGGATCGGGTGGAATTGTTCTACCGGCAGGCTTTCTTGCAGAACCTGCGCGCGGATTTTTCCGATCTGGATACCCACCTGGCCAGCCGGGACGAGATGATTCGTCTGCTGGCAAAGTTGCCGGAGCCGGGCATGGTATTGGGAGCGGAGGCCGCGGTGGATCCCGGTCAGATCGACCGGGCCCGCATCAAGTATGTGGAATGGATCAACCGTATCCTGCGGGATCAGCTGGATATCGTGGACATCCTGTTCCTGGACAAGGATGGTCTGGCGCGTTTCTGGCTGTCCAGGAATATGGATACCCGCCGCTGGGAGCCCACCACGGTGCCTCCCTATCTGCCGCAGCGGAAATCCCTGGAACCGGTGTTACGGAGCACCACCCCGGCGGTGTTTCTCACCCCGGTGGTGGTGGATGAGAAGACCAAGGACCTGGCCCGGGCCATCACCCTGCAACTGCTTACGCCGCTTGGGCCGGACGAGGGTAAACCGGTTTATGGGGTGGTGGTGATGACCGTGGATATCGGGGGGCTGGTGCGGCGTGATCCGGATACCCTCTGGGTGCATGATGACGGGCGCTATCTGTCCGCTCCCGGTGTGATTCAGCGGCAGGGAAATGCCTTTGCCGCATTCTCCGGCCTGAAGGAAAAGTTTGCCCAGCGCAAGTTGTTCATGTGGGAAGGGGAGGACGGCAAGACAGTGATCTGGGTTCCACTTTTGCGCACGGATGACGACAAGCCTCTTTGGGTGGGGCGTTATGTTCAGGACAAGCCCCTGCGAGAGTTGCGTGATGCGATCATTCTCCGGGTGCTGGTGATTATCTTCGTGCTGGTGCTGGTCATCGGCATCATTGCCCGCCTGGTGGCGGCGCGGCTGGAGCGCTACGGCACGGAACTGTTCAAGGGTATACAACGTATCGTGGGCAAGGCGGAAGCCGTGCAGTTTCATTGGCACGGCAGTCCGGAGCTGGAACAACTGGGCCGCAACCTCTCCGTGTTGTCGGAGACCCACGCGCGCAACCTGCAGGAATTGCAGGGCCATGCCCGTGCCCTGGAGGAATCCAACCGCTACAAGTCGGAGTTCCTGTCCAACGTCAGCCATGAGCTGCGCACGCCCCTCAATTCCATTCTGCTGTTGTCCAAGTTGCTGGTCAAGGAGGATGCTGCCTTGCCGGAAGAACAACGTCAGCAGTTGAAGGTGATTCACGAGGCCAGCGAGGATCTGCGCGGTCTCATTGACAATATTCTCGATCTTTCCCGTATTGAGGCGGGAAAGTTGCTGCCCAACATCGAGCAGGTGGATCTTTACCAGCTACTGCATGAACTGGTGGATCTCATGGCGCCCCAGTTCAAGGAAAAGGGATTGAAGCTGGAATTGCAGGTGGACCCCCGGGTGCCGGAACATATTGCTACGGATGCGGACAAGATCAAGCAGGTACTGAAGAACTTCCTGTCCAATGCCCTCAAGTTCACCTTCGAGGGCAAGGTGGTGCTGGGCATGGAACCGGCCGAAGAACCCCATGCAGTACGCATCTGGGTGCGGGATACGGGTATCGGCATTCCCGAAGACAAGCAGAAGCTCATTTTCGAGGCCTTCAAACAGGCGGACGGTTCCACCCGTCGCCGTTATGGAGGGACTGGCCTGGGTTTGAGCATCAGTCGGGAACTGGCGCAGATTCTCTGTGGTGAGATTCGCGTGAAAAGCCGTACGGGGCAAGGTTCGGAATTTTCCCTGTTGCTGCCCCGTGAATGTGGGGAAACGCCTCAACCCAAAACCCTGTTCCGTGAAGACCATGAAGATGAAGACCTGGATGGGGCCGGCGGCAGCCTGATGGCGGCGGATGCTGATTTCTCCGGCCGCCGTGCCCTGCTGGTGGAACAGGACATCGATCTGCTGCTCAAGTTCAGCAAGATGCTGGAGGCATGGAACATCGAGGTGTTTGCCGCCGGAGATGAGGACGAGATTCGCGAGACGCTGGAAGAAGAAGCGGATATTGATATAGTACTGGCGGGAGAGGGCATCATGGAATGGCGGCTTCTTGCCGAACTGGTGGGTGGCAAGGGGCCGGCTTCCACCCTGTTCATCGGCCTGTCGGACAATCCCCAGGTGGATGGCGCCGAGGTGGTGGTGTCACCGGAGGTCAATGCGCATACACTGATGAGCATCCTGCAACAACGTTTTTCAACGGACATGACATGAACATGAAACGTTATTCCGGCTTCAAACTGCTGGCCGTGGACGACAACGAACACAATCTGTTCACCCTGCGCTCCCTGGTGAGCAAGCACATGGACGTGGAAATACTGGAGGCCACCAGCGGCCGCGAGGCCCTGGAACTGGCTCGGCGCAATCCGGACATCGATCTCATCATTCTCGATGTACAGATGCCGGAGATGGACGGCTTCGAGACGGCGCGCATGCTCAAGATCCACAAGAAGACCCGGGAGATTCCGGTGATCTTCCTCACCGCGGCCTTCAAGACCGAGGAATTCCAGCAGAAGGGCTATGACGTGGGCGGCGTGGATTATTTGCTCAAGCCCATAGACGACAACCAACTGCTGAACAAGATCAGCACCTACTTCCGTCTCATCGAAAAGGAGCGGGAGCTGAACCGTGTTCTGGAACAGAAGGTGGCCGAGCGCACCGCCGAGCTGCACCAGGCCAACCAGCACCTGGAAAACATTCTGCGCCACATGGGGGAGGCGCTGCTCATTCTCGATCCCCAGGGGCGCATCAAGCAGGTCAATCCTGCCGCCTGTTCCATGCTGGGTTACGGGGAAGAAGAACTGCTGGGCATGAGCATAGGTGATGTTTTCGAGGAGGAGGGACAGGAGCAGGCCAATGCCTTCATGGGCATGTGGCTGGAGGCCCTGATCCGGGCGGGCGCCCTGCGTGACATCGAGGCGGCTTTCATCGCCAAGGATGGAACACGGGTACCCATACTGTTTTCACGCACGGCCATTGTCGATCAACAGGGGGAGATTGACGAGATCATCTGTATCGCAAAGAATATGTCAGGCTATTGTCGGGTGGACGAGAAATCGCCTGCTCAAGCAACCGGAGATTGAACCCCATGAACGAGCCCACAGAACCCAGGATTCCCGAGGACGAAGATCCGACGATGACCGCCAACGCCCTCAAGGCCATGGCGCATCCCCTGCGCTGGAAGATTCTCTGCACCCTGGGAGAAACCGAGTTGTCCGTGGGCGAGATCGTTTCTCGTACCGGTACGTCCCAGAGCAACATCTCCCAGCACCTGGAACAGCTACGCAACAAGAATATCGTCACTTCCCGCAAGGAAGCCAACCGCATCTACTACCGCATTCGCAATGGCAAGCTGCTGGAGCTCATCGGCACCATGCGCGAGGTGCTCTGCCCGGTGAACCTGGACGACCGTTACGACAAATAGCTTTCCACCTCGATATCTTTATCCGGCACCGCTGAGCTGTCCCACGATGCGGAATCCCGCCACGTAGGTGCCGATGGCCGAGCCCAGGGTGCTGAACAGGAAAACCAGCAGGGTGCGGGACACCCGGTTTTTCCACCAGCCCGTCCAGTGGGTGGTGTCATGGCGCAGCCGGCTGAAGTCCTCCACCGTGGGTTTTCTCAACCAGAGTTCCGCGGCCGCCGTCACCATACCTGCCCCTATGGTGGGGTTCAACGAAGTGATGGGGGCGGCGACGAAGGCCGTTACCACCGTTAGGGGATGAGCGCCGGCCAGCGCCGCGCCAGCCGCCGAAAGGCTGCCATTGATCAGTACCCAGCTCCAGACCAGTTGCCAGCCCAGTTCCGGACTGCGATGGAAGCCGATACCGAAACCGATGAGCACCAGGGCCACGATGAGCCAGGGAATCAGCCTTGGCCAGCGTGAGGGTCTTGGCAGGGCTTCCAGCGCGGTGATGGTGCCCGCCGGATCCTCGATGCCGTGGGACAGTTTCTTGCGTATGCCTTTCATATGTCCCGCGCCCACCACCGCGAGGATGTCCTCGTGACCGTTTTCCTCGATCTCCTGGGCGAGCCGGGCAGCCATGTATTCGTCCCTTTCATCGATGAGGGGGCGGTACAGGTCTTCGCGGTCATGGGCGAACTCGGCGAATGTGGTTTCCAGCATGTCGCCTTCCTTGAGTCTTTCGATTTCCTCTTCCTCGACCTCCTCCCGGGAAACCAGGGAAACCAGCAGCCCGGTGAACAGAGTCCAGCGTTTCCACCAGGACAGGTTGCTGGCGGTGCGCTTGAGGGTGGTGCCGATCTCGCGGTCGATGAGCAGCACCGGCAGGTGATGCGCACGGGCCTTTTCGATGGCCATGCGCTGCTCGGCACCGGGTTCGATGCCGAACTGCTCGGCGATGCGCTGCTGGTAGGCGCCCATGGCGAGGCTGGCAATGACCATGGATGCCTTGCCGCTTCTGATGACCTCCATGAGATTCATCTTGGCCAGGGAGTCCGGGGAAAGGATGGCGTTGTAGCGGCTGGGGCATAGCTCCACCGCCACGGCATCGTAGTCTCCTGTTTCGATGAGCTCTTCCACCTTGTCGGCGCTGGCCCGGGATACGTGGGCGGTGCCCAGCAGTGTGATCCTGCTGTCCTTTACTGTGAGCTCTTCCAGGGGCTCCCGGGGTGAGGTTTCATGCATGATATGGGATGTTTTCTTTGCGGCATTGGGCTGGGATAATACCAGCAACACGAATTACGATGGAGTGCTTGCGGTGAAAATGTTTATTACGGGCCTTGTGCTGGCCCTGTTCCTGGTTGCCTGTGAGACCATGGAAACGGCAGGCATGAAGAATCAGATGAACTTCGACCTGAAGGCCTACGGGCACGAAGTGCGCTGGGGGCAGATCGAGGCCCTGCCTTCCTACCTCAAGCCGGATATGATGGAAGGGCAGCCGGCAGTGGCCAGGAACCCCGAAAACATCCGGGTGACGGGGTACGAAACCCTGGTCTCTCCACATGAGGTCGGAGAGGGCGGAAAACGGGTTGCCCAGACGGTACGCATCCACTACGTCTTTCGTGACCGCCAGGTGGTGCGCTCGTTGGTCGATGAACAACTCTGGGAATACGACGCTGAAGCGAAAAGGTGGTATCGCAGCAATCCCATCCCGGTGTTCAGGTAATGACGGCCATTCCCTTCAGTGAACGCCCCGGCAGGCACGAACGGCATTTCCGGCGCAAGCTGGACAATCCCCTGTTTCCGCGTCCCATCCAGGAATGGAGCGAGAACGATCTGCTTGAGGTGCAACGCCTGGATCACGAGGAGCTGATTGCATTTTTGCAGTCCCTGCGCAGGCTTGTGAAGCAGGCGGTGGAACTGAAGCCCAACGAGGAGACCCAGGTGATCCTGGATCTGAAGGCGGAACTGGAAAAACACTATGAGCAGGCTTGCAGCCTGGCGGATCAGCAGGAGGGGAACAAGCAGGCCATCCGGCAGTTGGTGGAGGTGATCATGAACACCATTCGCCGCAATGCCGCGGGAGACCCTCTGGCAGAGCAGGAATTGGCTGAAGAAGAACTGGCGCGCAGGACGCATTTCGAATTGCTGGAGCATGCACTGGTGGCAGATCTGCTTCATCCTGACAGCCTGATCGAGGCAGATGAGCTGGCAGCCGTGCTGTTGACGGATGAGGAAAGCCAGGTGCTGGCGGCATGGGGGCTGTTCGACCAGGAGCAGCAGCGACTGCTGCTCGCCCAAATGCGGGAAATCGTGACCGCCAGATCCGGTGTGGATGAAGCTGTTGGGCAACGGCTGGCGCTGCTGCAGGACGGCTGAACGTGTCAAGTCCTCCTCCGCGGGATGTGGAGAGGGGAGGATGGATCTATACCTACGGATCCGGGATGCCTTCGATCAGCATGTCGTAGGCGTAGACGAGTTCATGCCTGTCCATGCGGATGCTGTCAGGCTCAAGCGAACCCGTGTCGATATCAGGGTTGCCACGATAGACTTTCTGCAACGACGTCAGCGTAGGAATCCTGGAAGGCATGGGGTTGCTGATGTCTTGGGGCAGGTTTCGGAATGTTCGGAGCCCGATCCTGGCTGGCGACCTGGCGCTCATAGGTGAAGGTTTCGGCAAAGACCAAGTTGCTTGCCAGGAAAAGGGCGGAAACAGCGATAGGCGTTTTCATGGTAATGTCCTCACGGTTGTCATTTGTTGTGTATAAACGGGCCTTGATGCGGTCGTATTTATTTCCCTGTGCTTCAGGAAAGATTTGGTGATCAATGAAATATCAGGATTTGCGGGATTTCATTTCCCTGCTTGAACAACGTGGCGAACTCAAGCGAATCCGGGTGGAAGTCGATCCACGGTTGGAGATGACGGAGATCAGCGACCGGGTGCTGCGTGCTGGCGGGCCGGCATTGCTGTTCGAACGTCCCCGGGGCCATGATGTTCCTGTTCTCACCAACCTGTTTGGCACGCCGCATCGCGTTGCACTTGGTATGGGTGAAGGCTCGGTGGAAGCCTTGCGGGAGGTGGGGCGCCTGCTGGCCATGCTCAAGGAGCCGGATCCTCCAAAAGGCATGAAGGATGCCTGGGACAAACTTCCCATGTATCGCAAGGTGCTGGATATGGCGCCGAAGGAGCGCCGCTCCGCCCCATGCCAACAGGTGGTGCATGAAGATGATGAAGTGGATTTGGGCAGCATCCCGATACAGACCTGCTGGCCGGAAGACGCAGGTCCTCTGATTACCTGGGGGCTGGTGGTGACCCGTGGACCGCACAAGCCACGCCAGAACCTGGGTATCTACCGCATGCAGGTCATCGGTCGCAACCGGGTGATCATGCGCTGGCTGGCGCATCGTGGTGGCGCCCTGGATTTTCGTGAGTGGCGGGAAGCACACCCTGGTGAGCCCTTTCCCGTGTCCGTGGCCCTGGGGGCGGATCCCGCCACCATACTGGCAGCGGTCACGCCCGTGCCCGATACCCTTTCGGAGTATGCCTTCGCCGGCCTGTTGCGGGGTTCCCGCACGGAGGTTACGCGCAGCCTGGGCAACGACCTGCAGGTGCCGGCATCGGCCGAGTATGTACTGGAAGGCGTGATTCATCCCGGGGACATGGCGCCGGAGGGCCCCTTTGGCGACCATACGGGCTACTACAACGAAGTGGATGAATTTCCCGTATTCACCATCGAACGCATCACCCGCCGGGAGAAGCCCATCTATCACAGCACATACACCGGGCGCCCGCCGGATGAACCCGCCATCCTGGGCGTGGCGCTCAACGAGGTCTTCGTGCCCATCCTGCAGAAACAGTTTCCCGAGATCACGGATTTCTATCTGCCGCCGGAAGGCTGCTCCTACCGCCTGGCGGTGGTAAGCATGAAAAAGCAGTATCCCGGGCATGCCAAGCGGGTAATGTTCGGCGTCTGGTCCTTTCTGCGCCAGTTCATGTACACCAAGTTCGTCATCGTTACCGATGATGATGTGAACGTGCGTGACTGGAATGATGTGATCTGGGCCATGACCACGCGCATGGATCCCGCCAGGGATATCACCCTGGTGGAAAATACGCCTATTGATTACCTGGATTTTGCATCCCCCGTATCGGGCCTGGGGTCGAAAGTGGGTCTGGATGCCACCAACAAGTGGCCTGGAGAAACGAACCGGGAATGGGGCAGGCCCATTGTCATGGATGAAAAAATAAAGAAGCGAGTGGATGCAATCTGGGATGAACTGGGACTGTAGTTCAGGTGAAAGAATATCTCGGCAGAAAACTGCAAAAGTATGTTCAGCGCCGGGTCAGCGGGGATTGCGATTCCCTGCGTTGCGCCCAGGAAAAGATACTTTACGGGATGCTGGGCTTGTCATCGCTGGTGTTTCTGCCTCCCTACCTCGTTGGAGTGTTCATGGCGGGGAGAATCGGGTTATGGTCGGTGGCGTTCATCGACACCCTTTCCTACGCCTGGCTGCTGTTCCTGGTGTTCAGTTCGTCCCTTTCCTACCGCAACCGCGTCTATGGGCTGCTGCTGCTCATCGAGTTTCTCGCCCTGGCGCTGCTGATGATAACGGGAAACGACGGCGCTGGCTGGTTGTGGCTGTTTCTTGCGCCGGTGCTGGCAGTGTTGCTGCTGGACTGCCGGAATGGTTACCTGGTATCCGTGGCGAGTACCCTGCTGTTGGTACTCCTGGTCGTGCTGGATCAGTTGTTGTCCGCCGGCTGGATGGTTTTGCTGGATCAGGGGCTGCCGTTGTTCGTGCTCATCAGCAGCAATTACCTGACATTGTCCGTCATCGTGGTATTCATCATCGGCCGTCTGTTGAACAGCCTGGAAGGTGCGCTGAAAGCGCTGCGAGATAGAACCTGGCAACTGGAACTGACCCAGGAGGTCACCGTGGATACCATGGCTTCCCTGGCGGAATACCGTGACATCGAGACCGGAAACCATATCATTCGCACACGCTATTATGTTCAGCTGCTGGCCCGTCAGCTTCAGCGGCAAGTGCCGGAGTATGCTTCGCTGCTGGATGACGAAACCATCGAAATGCTTTCACGTTCCGCTCCCCTGCACGATATTGGCAAGGTGGGGGTGCCTGACGACATCCTGCTCAAGCCGGGCAATCTAACCGACGACGAATTCGAGGAAATGAAGAAGCATACGGTGTATGGCCGGGAAGCGCTCATGCATGCCGAGGAGAAGCTGGGCAGCAACCATTTTCTGCGACTGGCGGCGGAAATAGCCTGGACCCACCATGAAAAATGGAACGGCAAGGGCTATCCTCGCGGCCTGGCCCACGAAGAGATACCCCTATCCGGCCGCATCATGGCTGTCGCCGATGTCTATGACGCCCTGATATCAAGGCGGGTGTACAAGGAGGCTTTGTCCCATGAGGAGGCGATGGCCTATATTGTGGCTCATGCCGGTTCGCATTTTGATCCGGAAGTGGTCAGGGCGTTACAGGCCGTTGCCGAGGATTTCCAGGCCGTTGCCCGGCGGTTCACTGACCGGTGAATGGTGCTGCCCGTGACTGACCAGCGGCTGGATGCAGGGCGGGTAGGCCGGATACTGGACGAAATCATGGAAGTGGAGTTTTCTTTTCTCCACACCGATGCCATGGCCAGGGAACTTGCGGCCCTGCGGGCGGATCAGCAGCGTTTTGTCCTGCAGTGGGCGAAACGCGTGTCCAGCACCAACGTGCAGTTGGCCTACGAGTTTGCTTCCCGGGCAGTTTCCGCCCTGACCCGCATGGATGGGGAGATGATTTCCGCATGGTGCCTGCACGCCATGGACACCTACGATCGCGCGGGCCTGCATCCGGCCATGGAAGTGATCAAGGATCTGGAAGGCTTCCTGGAATTTGGCCATTTGCGCGCCTCGGCGGCTTTGCTGGAACAGGTGAGCCCCGTGCTCACGCCTTTCATTCACGGCCTGTCGGGACGCAAGCTCAGCCTGGAGGAGGATACCCGCGCCTGGACGGACGGCGAGGTGCTGTATCTGCCGGAAATGATGGCCCGCCTGGACAGCGAGGAGGAGAATTTCCAACTCTACAAGGCCATGGCCACCCATCTATGGGCGCATACACGTTACGGCACCCTGAATATTGATCCGGAGGCCTTGTTCGCGCCTTATAAAGATCGGGAACGGGCCATGCACTGGTTTCACCTGCTGGAAACCCTGCGCCTGGATAACCACCTGCGTCGTGACCTGCCCGGCCTGTATCGGCAGATGCAGACACTGGAAGCCCGGCTGACGGATGAAGTGCGCAGCACGGCCCTGCGGGCCCTGCGCGAGGAGCTGGGTGGCATGACGACATTGGCGGACAGCGTGGCGGCTCTCTCGCGTCTCTATGACCGGCAGGCGCCGCCGTTGCCCTGTTACGCCGGCGGCATGGATCTCCACCAGGCGTGGCAGGCGCGGGAACTTCGCCTGCTGCGCGAAGAGGCCCGCTTCCGTGATGCCCTGCGGGTGCTTGCGGAGGAACTTCAGGGCGACTCCCGGCGGCCACCGGAGCGGTTTGACCTCAGGGAACGCAATCCCGATCGGGAGGCCAGCGAATTGCCGGAACTGGAACTGGTGGTGGCCGACCAGGTGGTGCCGGTGCCGGAGCATGTAAGGCAGATGATGACATCCATTCAACTGGATCTGACAGAGATTCCGGAGGAATACCTGGTGCCGGCTGGTGAAGGGGAATACGATTCCTCCTTGCTGGAAGATGATGAGCTTGACCCGGATGATGTCTGGGGGGGTACCTATCACGAGGAAGGCGCCTGGTTCTATGATGAATGGGATTTCGGGCGTCTGCACTATCGCAAGAACTGGTGTGTGTTGCGGGAGCTTGAGCAGGAGGCCGGGGATGCAGGCTTTTATGCACGCACCCTGGACAGGTATCGTGGGCTGGTGCGTTCCCTGCACCGTACCTTCGAAGTGCTGCGTGGTGAGGACAAGGTATTGCGCCGCCAGCCCCAGGGTGAGGATATCGACATAGACGCATTCGTCGAGGCCCTGGCAGACATGCAGTCCGGTATGGAAATGTCCGAGCGGGTGTTTTCCCGCATGCACAAGGATGAACGCAATATCGCCGTGTTGTTCATGGTGGACATGTCGGGGTCCACCAAGGGGTGGATCAACGAAGCCGAGCGGGAAGCCCTGGTGCTGCTGGTGGAATCCCTGCAGGTGCTGGGAGATCGCTATGCTATCTACGGCTTTTCCGGCTGGGCGCGCAAGCGTTGCGAGGTATATCGCATCAAGGGTTTTGACGAACCCCTGAGTGACCGGGTGAAGGGGGCCATCGGTAGTATAGAGCCCAAGGACTACACGCGCATGGGAGCGCCGATACGTCACTTTACCCGCATGCTGGAAGAAGTGGAGGCCAGGACCAAGCTGCTCATTACCCTGTCGGATGGCAAGCCGGATGATTACGATCACTACTACCGGGGGGAATACGGTATAGAGGATACACGCCAGGCCCTGTTCGAAGCCCGCGTGGCGGGGATACACCCGTTCTGCATCACAATAGACAAGGAAGGGGCCGATTACCTGCCGCACATGTACGGCAAGGCGAATTACGTGGTGCTGGACGACGTGGCGAAACTGCCCTTAAAGGTTTCCGATATCTATCGTAAGATAACAAGCTGACCTGTCCGGTTGTCGATTCTGGCCGGGAACGGTTCCACCAACAATAGCAGTACCCGAATCCCCGGATTCAGGCACGATAAAGCAGTTCACAGGAGAGGAGGAAGCAGTTATGAAAAAGACAGCAGTTGCCATCATGGCGGCCACGAGCATGAGTATTGCGCAGGCGCAGCCGGGAACCGGCATGCCGTCCCATGGTTACGCGCCATCCATGCCGGGGCCCATGCCCATGCCTCGACCGGTGCCGGCTCCGCGGGAGTACCCTGCCGACAGCCCGGCCGCCCTGGTGCAAAAGGGCATGGGTGAGCTCATTGAGCGACTGAGGAGCCGGGACCTGGATCCCCGTTCCCTGGAAAAATTCCTGCAGGACAAGGTTGCCCCCTATTTCGATTTTGAATACATGGCCAGATCGGCAGCGGGTAACATGTACCGCTATATGAATGAGGAGCAGAAGGAACGCATGGCGCGGCGCATCGAGCGCCAGTTCCTGTCCACCATGGTGCAGCGCCTGGTCAGCTACAACAACCAGGAAGTGCGGGTGATGTCCCAGCGCCTGAACCGGGATGGCCGCACCGGCATGGTTACCACGGCCATCACCGGACCGCGCGGCTATCCCACCCGGCTGGATTTTCGTTTCTACAAGGCAAGGAATGGCTGGAAGGTTTTCGATGTCATGGCCAATGGCCAGAGTGCGGTCATTCACTATCGTCGCCAGTTCCGCCAGACCATGTACATGACGCCGGGGCGCAACAGGCAGCTGATGATGCGGCCTCATTTCCAGCCTACCTCGGCAAGCTGATCGCCTGCACGGATCCTGAGGGGAGAAGCAGATGGAATCCCCACCGGGGAAGAGCCTGGGCAAGGGTATGACCATCGGCGCCTGGGTGTTGCTGCTTGTCCTGCTCACCCTGTTCTTCTCCCGCGTTCTGGAAGAACGCCAGAATCCCAACCGCCAGCCGGTTGCCAGGGTGTCCGCCCAGGGCGTCAGGGAAGTCGAACTGAAACGCAATCCCCAGGGACATTATGTTGCCACCGGGGCCATCAACGGTCGGCCGGTGATGTTCCTGGTTGACACGGGAGCGACGGATGTCGCGCTCTCGGAGAAGCTCGCGCGGCGCCTGGGCCTGGAAAAGCGTGGTGGCGCCTTCAGCCACACCGCCAACGGGGTGGTGGCCGTGTGGCAGGCCGTGCTCGACCGTGTGTCCCTCGGGGGTATCGAGCTACGCAATGTCAGGGCGAGCATACTGCCTGATCTCGAACCCGCCGACCAGGTGTTGCTGGGCATGAGTTTTCTCAAGCATCTGGAGATCGTACAGAAGGGCAATACATTGACCTTGCGTCAGATGCCCTGAGTCGATTTCCTTGAGTAGGGTGTGTTGAGCATGGCGAAAACGCACCATGGTGCTGTCGGTATCGTCATGGCCATCCCTGGCCTCCCGCAGCATACGACCGCCAAGGATGGTGGGAGTGCAGATTATGCAGCAAGCATTTCCAGTGCCCTGCGCCTGCGGCATACCGTCTATCCCTGGACATCGCCGCTCCTGCGCTTCCCTGCGCCCGCGGCATACCGTCCATCCCTGGACATCGCCACTCCTGCGCTTCCCTGCGCCCGCGGCATACCGTCCATCCCTGGACATCGC
>CAZWRE010000058.1:0-2655 GCA_964636335.1 uncultured Sedimenticola sp.
GAAACAGATGGAAGCACGTCGCGCCGAGCTGGCCCAGCAGGGTTGCAACAAGCTCTGATCGAATCCCGGCTGGTTCGTGATTCGAAATGCGCCTGGTTCTGCCAGGCGCGTTTTTTTTGGCTTGCTGCAAATACCCCGAGACGTACCTCTTGTGGCGGAATTCATGGGGTGAATCTGAAATCCTGTAAAGCGGTACGTTGAGCCATGGAATGAGGTGCCGGATCCGGCTGGGAGTGCACACTCCGGTTGGGTTCGTGGATGTTTGCCTTTTTCGCTTGTGCTAGGATGAAAACTGCTTGTCCATACGGGAAATCCCTTTTCATGAAAAAACAGAACACCACGCAGAAGGTTTCGGTCGTCTTTGCCTACATCTTTTATGTTTTTGCCCTGGTCAGTATTGGTGCCGTAGCCTACTTCTACCAGTTGCATGGTGGAAACCATCCTGCTGTTGCTGCCTGGGCGGCCGCCATCGTGTTTTTCATCGGCGGGGGAATCGTGCTGCATGTCATGGGGCGGGCGGATATTCCCGATTTCAAGATCAAGTGACGCGGCCGGCATGGCAAAATCCGGGCTGATTTGACCCTCATCAAACCGCCTTTGTGTCGTTTGTGACATAAAGCGCCATGCTCCGCGATTCATCCCTTTCAACCAGCATTCTTTCGGACCGGGTCAACACTCTTGGCCAGGATCTGCTGCGCCGTCATGGCGAACGGGTGCACAAGCTGGCCATCAATGCCGGTTTCACCTGCCCCAACAGGGATGGAACCAAGGGCCGGGGAGGCTGTACCTTCTGCAACAACGTCTCCTTCAGCCCCAACGCCCGCCGGGAGCCGGATGTGACGGAGCAGCTGCAGGCGGGTAGGGAGGTGTTGGCCAGGCGTACCGGAGCGAGGAAGTTTCTGGCCTATTTCCAGGCCTATACCAACACCTATGCCGATGTGGATGAGCTGGACAGCTTGTACCGCCAGGCCCTGTCCCAGCCTGATGTGGTGGGGCTTTCGGTGGGCACGCGCCCGGATTGCGTGCCGCCGGCAGTGCTCGATCTCCTGCGTTCCTACCAGGATGAAGGTTTCGAGATCTGGTTGGAGCTGGGCCTGCAATCGGCCTTCGATCACACCCTGGAAAAGGTCAACCGGGGGCACGATTTTGCCGAGTACAGGGCCGCGGTGGCGGCAGCTCATGCCCGGGGCCTGTCGGTGTGCACCCATCTCATCGTCGGTCTGCCCGGTGAATCACCGGGCGATTCCCTGCACAGCCTGTTCCGGGTGTTGGAACTGGGGGTTGAAGGTCTCAAGATTCATCCCCTGCATGTGGTCAAGGGCACCCTGCTGGCCAACCAGTGGCGGCGGGGCGAATACCGGCCCCTGGAGATGATGGATTACGTGGATGCCGTGGTTCAGATGGTGGCCCATACGCCGGAGGATGTTGTGTATCACAGGCTTACCGGCACGGCGGAAGAACGGATTTTGCTGGCACCGGCATGGTGCAACTGGAAATGGCGGGTGCTCAACGCCATCACCCGCCGCCTTGAAATACTCGATCTGCGTCAGGGCATGCTGGTTTCCAGCCTGCCTCACGCGGTCAATTCCGATTAGGAGTCTCTGGATTCATGCAGCTCGTATGTCCGGCAGGAAACCTGCCTTCTCTCAAGGCCGCCATCGATGAAGGGGCGGACGTGGTCTACCTGGGCTTCAAGGACGATACCAATGCGCGCAATTTCGCCGGCCTGAATTTCAACGACAGGACCCTGGATCAGGGGCTGGACTACGTGCGCCGCAAGGGCAGGGAAGTCTATGTGGCCCTCAATACCTACCCCCGTCCCCAGGGGTGGAAGCGCTGGCAGGCGGCGGTGGACCGGGCGGCGGACATGGCGGCGGACGCCCTCATTGCCGCGGATATCGGCGTGCTGGACTATGCCGCCAACCGTTATCCTGACCTGCCCCTGCACCTGTCCGTGCAGGGCTCAGCCACCAATTACGAGGCCCTGAAGTTCTACAAGAACCGTTTCGGTATCCGCCGGGCGGTGTTGCCGCGGGTGCTGTCCATGCCACAGGTGAGGCATGTGGCGGAGAACGCCCCGGTGGAGATCGAGGTGTTCGGCTTTGGCAGCCTCTGCGTCATGGTGGAGGGACGCTGCCTGCTGTCTTCCTATGCGGCGGGCCAGTCCCCCAATACCCATGGCTGCTGTTCTCCCGCGGGAGAAGTGCGCTACGAGGAAACCCCCACGGGCATGGAGACCCGCCTGGGCGGCGTGCTGGTGGACAAGGTGGGCAAGGGTGAGAACGCCGGTTATCCCACGGTATGCAAGGGGCGCTATGATGCCCTGGACAAGACCTACTACGCCCTGGAGGAACCCACCAGCCTCAATACCCTGGATTTGCTGCCGGAGTTGCTGGCGGCCGGGGTGCGCGCCATCAAGATCGAAGGCCGCCAGCGCAGTCCCGCCTATGTGCGCCAGGTTACCCGGGTCTGGCGCCAGGCCATCGACAGTTGCCTGAAGGATCCGCGGAACTTCCAGCCCCGGGGGGAGTGGATGCAGCAGCTCGGTGCCGTGTCCGAGGCTCAGCAGACCACCCTGGGCGCCTACCACCGGACCTGGCAGTGAGGTTGCCGTCATGAAGCTGTCTCTTGGCCCCGTTCAGTACTACTGGCCCC
>CAZWRE010000059.1:0-30629 GCA_964636335.1 uncultured Sedimenticola sp.
TCCGGAGCCATACCGGGAGCAGGACGGCGGGCGGGCTCTGTTTTTCACGGAGCGGGAGCTCAATGGTTTGCTGGCCAACAACCCGGATCTGGCGCGCAAACTGGCCGTGGATCTGGCGGATGACATGGTCAGCGCCCGCATGCTGGTGCGTGTGGATCCTGATTTTCCCATCCTGGGGGGCAAGACCCTGCGGGTATCCGCGGGGGTGGAGGCTGCTTTTCACGATGGCCGCCCGGTGATCCGGCTCCGAGGGGTCAGCGTCATGGGTGTACCCATTCCCAATGCCTGGCTGGGTGGCTTGAAGAATGTGGACCTGATCAGCGAGTTTGGTGATGCCAACGGTTTCTGGAAGGCCTTTGCTGATGGTGTGGAAGACATCCAGGTGGAAGACGGGCGGTTGAAGATCACTCTTCGGAAGTGATGCCGGCTCAGAACCCCCGGGCCTGCTTGATGGCCTCGTAGGCCTGGCGGATCTCCCGGGTCTTGCGCGTGGCCACCTTCATCATTTCCTCCGGTAGCCCCTTGGCCACCAGCTTGTCCGGATGGTGTTGACTCATGAGACGCCGGTATGCCTTCTTGATTTCCGCGTCACTGGCATCTGCCGATACTCCCAGCATGGCGTAAGCTTCCTTCAGGGAAGATGTGCCGCCGGGCTGCCGGCTGCTGCCAGTGTACTGACCACCCTGCTGGGCGCGGATCATGCGTTCCAGCTGGCGGAACAGGAATTCCGGGATGCCCAGCCTGTGACAGATGTGCAGCAGCAACTGTTCTTCCGCCGTGTCCAGCCTGCCGTCGGCCCAGGCCGCCTGGATCTGGATTTCCAGGAACATCTGGATCAGGGTGGTGCGGCGCCGGCACTCGCGGCGGAACTGATCCAGCACCTCGTCCAGAGGGAAGTCGCGGCGTTTGCCCTGGTTGAACAGTTCGATAGCGGCGCGGCGCATGTCCGGCCGCAGGTCCATTTGGGCCATGATGGCCTGGGCCTGACTGATTTCTTCCGGGGAGACCCGCCCGTCCGCCTTGGCAACATGCCCCATGACGGAAAAGGTGGCGGTGAAGAAAGCGGTTTGTATGCGCTCCTGCTCCGCCTGTGAATCCGTTGTTTCTCCGGTTTCCAGCCCCGCCAGGCCCTTGTCGAAATTGTGCCCCAGCACACCGCCCAGCAATGCGCCAAGAGGGCCGCCCAGCATGAACCCGAATACGCCGCCGGCCAGTTTTCCCCACCAACTCATGAAAATCCGCTGCCGTAATCAAACAATGGCCCGGGATCCTGCCCGGGCCGAAAGATGGGAGTCGTCAAATACCCGTGGAAACGGTGTTGCCGTTCCCGCGGGTCATGCCTGCCATGTCAGTCCTTGGCGGCCACCACGGCGGCATCCGGCGCGTTGCGGGCAACGGAGTCGATTCCGTTATTGCGTCCCTTTTCGGTCTTGTACATCTGGCTCTTGCCGATAACCTGGCCGTTGGTTGCGTTCAGGGTGAAGAAGAACTTGCCATTGGTGGCTGTCTTCTTTTCGAAACGCTTGGGATCCTGGCTGTTCTTGCGCACGGACTCGATGCCGTTGGCGCAGCTCTTGGCCGCCGCGTATCCCTGGCTTTGCAGGATGGTTTCGCCGTTGCCGGCCTTGAGTACGAAGTAGTGCTTGCCGTCCTTGCCGACGGAAGTAACGAATTTACCTGGCATGATGGCCTCCTTTCATGGTTGTTGAGTCGTAAGGTGTCGGTCAGACATCGGTTTCCACATCATCGACATCGATCTGGCCGGTAATCCGGCGCCGGATATGTGACCAGGAAATACCCACTGCCAGCAGCAGCGAGAGCAATGCCAATGCCACATAACCGAGCATGGATGGGTTGTCCAGGGAGAGCCAGCCGTAGAAGATCATGGCCCAGATCAGGCTGCCGAACAGGGCGATCACCAGTAACGAGCCGCCGAAGCCGAGAGAGCGCGCCGTGGCGCGCAGGTAGATGGCCCAACCGATGATGAGAATGACGGCCGAGAGGATGATCATGGGGTCCAGCTTGTTTTCACTTTTCATGAACCAGTGCACCCAGGACGTACCGGAAGGGTTGTAGGTGGCGAATACCAGCGCAAAGGCAACGACCAGGCGGATGAGAAAGTTGCTCCAGTGAAAGGCTGTGACGGCCATGCAGTAAGGGCTCCCTTGATTACTGTTGCCCGCAGTATAGCAGGCCCTTGAAAAATGTCATGTTTTCAGGGGTTTTTGTCCTGAAGTGTCAAAACCAGGGAAGGGGGCTGCGAGTGAGGGCGACGCCGACCATGTAGAAGAAACATCCGTAGGCGGCCACAAGGGAAAGGTAACGTCTCCTGCGGGTTCGGCCGCGCAGGGCGATGGCTCCGAAGATCACGTAGGCGACCAGGGCCGTGAGCTTGGCCGTGAGCCAGGGTGTGGTGCCGGGATACTGGTGCAGGTTCCAGGCCATCCACAGGCCGCTGAAGAACAGGGTGCTGTCCACCAGGTGGGGGATAGTGCGCATCCAGCGCCTGCGCAGCAGGGGGGACCCCATGAGCATCAGGCCGCTGCGCAGGGTGAAGCCGGCCAGGGACAGGGCCACGCAGCTGACGTGAATCAGCTTGATCAGACCGTGGTCGATCATTTGTCGGGTGCGCCGCCGATTCCCTGGGTGCGGGCGAAGTCCAGCATGCGCTGGATGGGAATCACCGCCCGGGCACGGATGGATTCCTCGATGTGGATTTCGTTGTGTCCCCGGATGAGCAGTTGTTCCAGGTTCTGCAGGGCGTTCATGGCCATCCAGGGACAGTGGGCGCAGGATACGCAGGTGGCGCCTTCTCCCGCCGTGGGAGCCGAGAGCAGCTTCTTGTCCGGCGCCAGTTGTTGCATCTTCCAGAAGATGCCGTCATCGGTGGCGACGATGAATTCCTCGTTGGGCATTTCCTGCACGGCCTTGATCAGCGCCGTGGTGGAACCCACCACGTCCGCCTGTTCGATGACGCTTTCCGGCGATTCCGGGTGCACCAGCACGGCAGCGTCGGGGTGCAGGCGGTGCAGGCGTTCCAGGCCGAAGGCCTTGAATTCCTCGTGCACCACGCAGGAGCCGGGCCAGAGCAGCATGTCTGCGCCGGTCTCGCGCTGGATATAGCTGCCCAGGTGCTTGTCCGGCGCCCAGAGAATCTTTTCTCCCTTTTCCTTCAGGTGCTTCACGATGGGCAGGGCGATGCCGGAAGTGACCATCCAGTCGGCCCTGGCTTTTACTTCGGCGCTGGTGTTGGCGTACACCACCACGGTGTGATCCGGGTGAGCGTCGCAGAAGGCGCTGAACTCGTCCGCCGGGCAACCTTCGTCCAGGGAGCAGGTGGCGTTCAGGTCGGGCATGAGCACGCGCTTTTCCGGGTTGAGGATCTTCGCCGTCTCGCCCATGAAACGCACGCCGCAGACCACCAGGGTGTCGGCGTCGGACGCCGCGCCATAGCGGGCCATCTCCAGGGAATCCGCCACGCAGCCACCGGTTTCCTCGGCCAGTTCCTGCAACTCACCATCCACGTAGTAGTGGGCCACCAGCACGGCGTTGTTCTTCTCCAGAAGCGCCTTGATCCGGTTCTTCAGATCGTTCCTTTCTTGGGGAGAGAGTTCCGGCCACTTGGGATGAGGGGGTACCTGAATGTCCTTGGCGCCGGCTTGTTCGTTGCTGGTCATTGGGAAAGATGGATTGACATGGTATGCCGGTATTATGAACGACGCGCATCCTTACCGCCACAACCAGGCGGCGCCTCGCACGCCGCTGCTGTCGCCATGGGCGGGAGGCCGCAGGGTTGTGGTGCAGACATCGGAGAACACATATTGTTTCCACAGTCGGGGAACGGTTTTGTAAAGCCGTGCGATTCCCGACAGGCCGCCACCGAGAATGATGACATCCGGATCCAGGACGTTGATGATACTGGCCAGTCCCCGGGCCAGGCGGTCTTCGTAGCGGGCCAAGGTGGTTTCCGCCTCGGCGTCTCCCTGTTCGGCAGCCGTCACGATGTCGGGGCCCGACAGCGCCTGTTCCGTGCGGCGCAGGTGTTCCCCGGCCAGCCCCGGTCCCGAGAGAAAGGTTTCGATGCAGCCGTGCTTGCCGCACCAGCAGGCCGGGCCGGGCAGTTCGTCGTCCTCCGCCCAGGGCAGGGGGTTGTGTCCCCATTCCCCGGTGACGGCATTGGGGCCACCCAGCAACCTGCCATTCACGGCAATGCCGCCGCCGGTGCCCGTGCCGATGATGACCCCGAACACCATGGTTGCATCCCGGCCCGCGCCGTCCACGGCTTCGGACAGGGTGAAGCAGTCGGCATCGTTGGCCATGCGCACCGGCCTGTCCAGCAGGGCTTCCAGATCGGCTTGCAGATCCCGGCCGTTCAGGCAGGTGGAGTTGGCGTTGCGCATGAGCCCGGTGGCCGGGGAACGGGAGCCGGGCGTGCCAATTCCCAGGGGCAACTGTTTCTCCGCACGGGCTTCGAGTTCCCGGTGCAGGTCGGCGACGGTTTCCAGGATGGCGTCGTAATCACCGGCCGGGGTGGGGCGCCGGGTGCGCAGCAACTCGCTGCCATCCCCGTCGAGGAGGATGGCTTCGATCTTGCTGCCGCCCAGGTCCATGCCGGCCAGCATGGCGGCCTATTCCTTCCCGGCAGGGGAGGTTTCCGCTGTCGGCTGCTCGATATCCGCTTCTTCCGCGACTTCGGGTTCCGGTCGGCCGGAGGGGTTGGTGAAGCGGTCGTTGAGCTGTTGGACGAACTCGTCGGCCCGGTTGATGAGCGCCGCAAGCTTGCGCCGGGTGCCGCGTCCCCATCCCGCGGGTGACTTGGCCAGCAGGCTGCGCCAGGGGCGGGTGCTCTTGTGGAAGGCTGCCGCCAGGTCGATCTTCACCGGCAGGCTGTGCTCCTGCTTGCCCAGCCAACCGGACAGGCTGCGGGCCGCCAGCTTGCGCAGCGCCAGGTGCAGGGCAAAGCCGCCGCCCAGCACCACGGCCAGGAAGATGCCGCTGTGCAGGGTGCTTTCACGTACCCACTGCCACCAGTTGCCCAGTTGACCGTTGCTTATGCCGATACCCAGCACCAGGGCGGCGATGAGGCCGAAGGTGATGCCGTCCAGCCAGAGCACGCGTTTCTTCCAGCGGGCCAGGGCTTCCGTGAGGGTAGGGATGACGCGCTCCTCGATTTCCCGGGCGGTTTTTTCCAGGGCGCCGACAATGCGGTAGGCGCGTTCCACTTCCACCTGGGCCATGCGCCCGTGAATTTCCGCGAGATCCTTGTCGCGCTTGCTCTCGTAACGCTGGCGCAGGTTGTCGTCCTCGATCTGGATGGATGCCGTGGGGCTGTAGATGGTGTAGAAACGACCGGCGGTAAGGCCGTGTTCGCCCAGGGCGCGCTGCCAGGCGGCGATGACCTCCTCGGGATTGTCTTCCTTGGCTGTGGTGTCTATCTGATTGAGGATGTACAGGAATTTTCCCGAATCCGGCCGGTGTATGGTTTTGGACACCAGGTGTTCCAGGGTGTCGCGCATGGCTCCGGGTTCGGGATGGCGGGCGTCGAAGAACACCAGCACCAAGTCGGACAGATCCACCATGTGATCGGTGATGCGCAGGGTGGAGGTGCGCTGGGCGTCGGCGTCAAAGCCCGGGGAGTCGATGAGGATCTTGCCCTTCAGGCGCTCGCTGTTGCAGCTCTTGAGCTGCAGGTAGGCGTCGATGCGGTCGCCTTCGCCTTCGGCCACCAGCTCGATCTCGCGGCTGATCTTGTAGAAGGGGAAGCGCGGGTCGGAATCCAGAGCCACGCCGGGCAGGGCGTGGGGGGTGGGATCCTCGCTGTAACAGATGACGGTGAACTTGTCGTCCACGGCCTGGTTGCCGCTGCGCTGCAACGAGGTTTCCAGGTAGTTGTTGATGAAGGTGGACTTGCCCGCGGAAAAGGTGCCCAGGATGGAGATCAGGGGCCACCAGGGGATCTGGGTGGCGAAGGACTCGCTTTGATCCAGCAGGCCTATGCGATAGGCGATCTTGTCCAGCTCGCGGAAGCTCTGCACGGCATTGAGAAGGACGGGGTTTTCCTTTTCCAGGTGGGATTCCAGGTGCTTGAGTCGGTTTTCGATGATGTCTTGGTCGGCCATGGCGTTTCTCGAGGGGGATGTTTTTCTGGTTTGGTAAAGATTGCCGGAATAGTAACCCGAGTCGCCCGGGCGGGGTAGTCCGGCCTGTATTGCCTGTGGACAGTCCAGGTCTGTCCGGGTTCCTTGATTTTGGACAAAGCCCTCCTCTCGCGGGTCTGTTCTCATGGTCTGCCATGTTTCCGGTGATGGAAAAAACCGCTGGAATATTGGATAATCCCGGGTTATGTGTCGGTAGCCCCCCGTGGGCGCCGGCGGCCGTGGATGAATAACGAGAATTATTGTGGAGGTGTAACATGGCTGAGCTGTTTTCCGCGGAATGGATGGCGTCTTTCGCCGAACATTGGAACGAGGAGCAGGATCTGGTTGAACCCCTGGGTGAAATTGGCTTCAACAGTGTGATCGGGTATGGCTTTCCCGATGATGACCAGCCTGCTGGCGTGCTGGTGGTGGAGAACGGCAGGGCGGTATCCGGGGGCGCCTACGATGGCGAGGAACTGAATTGGGATATCCGTGCTTCCGCCGATCAATGGAACAAGTGGATCGCCAAACCGCCGGGCATGATGGGGCTGGGCGCGGCCTTCACCACGGGCAAGATGAAATTCAAGGTCGGGGACTATGGCGCCATGCTCAAGGATCCCAGGATGGCCAAGCCCTTCATCAAGAGTTTTTCCGTCATGGGCAAGGTCTAGGCCCCGCCCTTTCGTGCCGGAAACGGGAGACCAATGAGAGGTTGGTGTCACGCGCTCCGGTTTTTCTCCGGGTGACATGCCCGAACCCACAGGATTCTTGGAAATCACGTTTATGAGCAATATCAGGACAATGCGGGCGCTGTTCGCGGCTTTCTTCTTGACCCTGGGAAGTTCCGGCGCGTTGCTGGCGCGGGATCCGCAAGATTTCGGCGAGATCTTCGTGGTGCAGGCCTCGGACCGTCAGCCCACGGTATCCATCGGGGGCACCGTGGTGCCCTACAAGCAGGTGACCCTGGCGGCGCAGATTCCGGGAAGGGTCAAGTACATTGCCGGTATCGAGGGCGACGCCTTCAAGGAAGGCACCCTGCTGGTGGCCATCGACGATTCCGAGTTGCTGGCCAAGCGTTCCGCGGCCTATGCCCAGCTGGCTTCCGCGGAGGCGGAGCTGCGCAACGCGGGCGTGCAGTATTCCCGGGAGTTGTGGTCACCCAAATCCAAGGCGGCGCCTGGCGGCATGGCCATTCCCAACCTGTTCGATCAGATGTTCACCCGTCCTGCCGAGGAATTCATGGGGGAGCGCGACCAGGGCGCCGAACGCAGCGCCGATCTGTTTGCCTCCACCACGCGCATCGAGCAGGCCCGTTCCGCCATCATGCGCATCCGTTCCGAAATCCAGGCCATCGAGGCCAAGTTGCGCGACGCCAAGAGCCTGGCGCCCTTTGACGGGGTGATCATGGCCAAAATGGTGGAAGTGGGGGATACCGTGCAGCCCGGGGTGCCCATGCTGCGTTTCGCCGACATTACCTGGCTGCAGGTGGAACTGGATATTCCCGCCCGCCTGGTAACCGGGCTGCAGGAGATGATGGTGCTCAAGAAGGCGGCTACCTTCGACGATTATGCCGAGCCCGTGGATGTGCGCGTGGCCCAGATCTATCCCATGGCGGATGCCCGGCGGCATACCATCAAGGTGAAATTCGACATTCCCCAGGGCATTTCCCAGCCGGGCATGTACGCGAAAATCAACATTCCGGACACCAGCCACGCGGCGGCCACCGGCAGCCTGCCGGTGATTCCGGCCTCCGCTATCCGCTATCGGGGCAGTTTGCCCGTGGTGTATGTGCAGAACGAGGAAGGCAAGGCTGAACTGCGCCTGATCCGGGAAGGCCGCCGGCTGGACAATGGCATGGTGTCCGTGCTCTCGGGGCTGGCGCCGGGTGACCGGATTTACGTCAATCCAAAGCCCGGGATGATTTCCGGCTCCTGATCCGTCCGGCATGGCCAGGCGCGGTTCGATTCCCTCGAAGCCGGGCGGACTCCGTGGCTGTCGGCGCGGCGGGTACCGGAGCCGGTGGCATTTGACCATGGCGCCGCCAGGCGGCATGAACAACATAACAACTTACACAGGTTATTGATGGTATGAGTGAGCTCGATACCAAACCCCACAATCCCCCGCTGTCCGGTGTCGTGGAAGAGTCAGAGAATCTCGGGATCGCGGGGCGTACCGCGCGCTTCTTCATCAATTCCCCCCTGTCTCCCCTGCTGTACATCACCATGTTCCTGCTGGGTCTGGCCGGCCTGATCATGACGCCCCGGCAGGAGGATCCGCAGATCTCCGTTCCCCTCATCGATCTGTTTGTTCAGTATCCCGGCGCCCCCGTGGAGGAAGTGGCCTCCCTGGCCATCCAGCCCCTGGAGCGCATGATGTGGGAGATCCAGGGGGTGAAGCATGTGTATTCCGTGTCCCAGCGTGGTGGCGGCATGGTCACCGTGCAGTTCGAGGTGGGCGAAGAGATGGAGCCCTCCCTGGTGAAGGTCAACGAGCAGCTTGCCTCCAACATGGACAAGATTCCCAATGGCGTATCACCGCCCCTGGTGCAGGCCAAGGGCATCGACGATGTGCCTGTGGTCACACTCACCCTGTGGTCCGACAAGGATTTCAATGGTGATGGCATTCCCGATGTGGATGACAGTCAGTTGCGTCGCCTGGCCCTGTCCGTGCTGCAATCCATAAAGGAAATTCCCGACACGGGAGAGGGTTTCGTGGTGGGCGGGCGCGCCGAGCAGGTAACCATAGAGGTGCTGCCCGAGCGCCTGGCCGGCTATGGCATCAGCCTGGGACAGGTCGCCCAGGCCGTGCAACAGGCCAATGTGGAACAGCAGGTCGGTAACGTGGAGGCCGGGGGAACCCATTTCACCGTGGTCACCGGCAAGTTCCTGCGCACTGCGGACGACATCAATCATCTCAAGGTCGGCAGCCATAACGGCGTGCCCGTTTATGTGCGTGATGTGGCCGTGGTGCACCAGGGACCGGAAGACGCCAAGCAGATGGTAGCCTATTACACGGGCGCGGCGTCCGAGAATCCGGATCTGGCCATCAGCGTGCCCGCGGTGACCATCGCCATCGCCAAGAAGAAGGGCACCAACGGTGTGTCGGTGGCCAACAAGGTGCTGGAGCGGATCGAGGAGCTGAAGGGGCGGTTGATTCCCAGCAATGTGCAGGTCAGCGTTACCCGCAACTACGGCAAGACGGCCGATGACAAGGTCACCGCCCTGATCTTCAAGCTGTTCGTGGCCACCTTCTTCGTATTCATCCTGGTATGGTGGGCC
This sequence comes from uncultured Sedimenticola sp., assembly GCA_964636335.1. Taxonomy (GTDB): domain Bacteria; phylum Pseudomonadota; class Gammaproteobacteria; order Chromatiales; family Chromatiaceae; genus Thiolapillus. The sequence continues at coordinate 9,416 of CAZWRE010000059.1, forward strand.
TTCCGCGCCCTGAAGCCCGCCATTGTGGTACTGCTGGTCATCCCCGTGGTGCTGCTGTTCACCGTATTTGGCGCCTGGATGCTGGGCTTTACCATTGACCGGGTATCCCTGTTCGCCCTGATCTTCTCCATCGGTATCCTGGTGGATGATGCCATCGTAGTGGTGGAAAACATCTACCGGCGCTGGCTGGAGGAAGGCAAGACCGACGCGGAAACCGCCGTGGACGCCGTGCGCGAGGTGGGCAACCCCACCATTCTGGCCACCCTGACAGTCATCGGAGCCCTGCTGCCCATGGGGTTCGTGTCCGGCATGATGGGGCCCTACATGATGCCCATTCCCGCCCTGGGCTCCGTGGCCATGCTCATCTCCCTGTTTGCCGCCTTTGTGTTCACGCCCTGGTTGGCCATTCATCCCGTGTTCCGGCCTTCCATGGAATATCTGGCGGTAGCTGAAAAACGTGAACACCGGGAAGCGGAGAAACTGGAAGGCATCTACCGACGCATTCTCATGCCCATGATCGAGGATAGGCGCAAGGCCCGGCGTTTTCGCTTGGCCATGTGGACGGTGTTCCTGCTCATGTGCTCCATGTTCTATTTCAAACTGGTGGTGGTGAAGATGCTGCCCCTGGACAACAAGCCCGAGTTTTCCGTGGTGCTGGACATGCCCGAGGGCACGGCCCTGGCGGAAACCGCCAACCGGGCAAACCAGGTGGCCAATCTGGTGCGCAAGCTGCCGGAAGTGACCGCGGTGCAGGTGTACGTGGGCACGGCCAAACCTTTTGATTTCAACGGCATGGTGCGCCATTACTACCTGCGCAGGGAACCCTGGCAGGCGGAAATCCAGGTGCAGTTGGTGGACAAGCATGACCGTGAGCGCAGCAGCCATGAAATCGCGGTGGATACCCGCGCCCGGGTTACGGAGTTGTTAAAGGATGTGAATGCCAGGTTCGCGGTGGTGGAGATGCCGCCGGGGCCACCGGTGCTTCAGTCCGTGGTGGCCACGGTATATGGGCCTGATGCGCCCACGCGGCGGCAGGTGGCATCGGATCTCACCGAGATTTTCGAAGAGGCGCCCAATCTGGAAGACGTGGACAACTACATGGTCCAGCCGCATGACTACTGGCGTTTCATGGTGGATCGCGAGAAGGCCGACATGCGAGGCATTTCCGTGGAGGCCATCAACAGAAACCTGGCCATGGCCCTGGGAGGCATGGTGCTGGGGGATGTGAAGCAGCGCGCCGGTCATGAACCGGTGAATATCGTGATCCAGGTGCCCCTGGCGGAGCGTTCCCAGATCAGCCGCCTGGGTGATCTGCTCATCCAGTCCAAGGATGGCGTGGGCGTGCCCTTGCGCGAACTGGGTGAATTCAAGCGTGTGCCGGTGGAGCCGGCTGTTTTCAACAAGGATCTGCGAGCCGTGGAATATGTGGTCGCTGACGTTGGCGGGCGGCTGGCGGCTCCCGTGTACGGCATGCTGCAGGTGGAAGACCTGCTCGAAAACTGGAAGGACGGCCAGCCCTACGTGACTCCGGATGGGGTGGAACTGGCGGAACGCACCTACTGGACAGGGCCGCCTCCCACCGATGCCCAGTCCGGGTTCGAGTGGACGGGCGAATGGACGGTCACCTACGAAACCTTCCGTGACATGGGGATGGCCTTTGGTGCGGCGCTGGTGCTGATCTACATCCTGGTGGTCTGGGAATTCGGTAACTTCCGCATCCCCGCTCTTATCATGTCGCCCATTCCCCTGACCCTGCTGGGCATCATTCCCATGCATGCCATCTTCTTTGCCCTGGGATTGGGTGGTGAGTTCACCGCCACGTCCATGATTGGCTGGATCGCCCTGGCGGGGATTATCGTGCGTAATTCCATCCTGCTGGTGGATTTCTCCATCCATGAGGTGCAGAAGGGCACCAGTGTGCCCGAAGCCGTGATCAAGGCATGCAAGACCCGGACGCGCCCCATTCTGATCACGGCCTTTGCCCTGATTTTCGCCTCGTCTGTGATCTTCTTCGATCCCATCTTCCAGGGCATGGCCATTTCCCTGGCTTCGGGGGTGCTGGTGTCCACCATTCTCACCCTGGTGGTCATTCCTCTGGGAATGGTAGCCGCGTCCGAGTCCCTGTGCGAGGCGGCGGGACGTCGCTGTCCGAAAGCGGACAAGGGCAACAAGGGACCGCAGGGGGGCGGTGCTGCCGGCGGCGGAAGCTACTTCAAGCGCGGCTGGAATGTTGTGGCCAGCGTCATCATCGGAGTGTTCAGCCTCGTAGCTGTCATCGTGCGCATGTTCCGCGGCGGGAAGAAGGTGGAAAAGCCGAAGCCTGTTGCCGCAGCGGCGCGGGATGAGCAGCGCGGGGATACAACAGTGAAGTCCGCGACGTCAACCCCGCCACCGCGGAAGAAGCCGGAAACGACAGGGGACGAGGCTGCGGCCAGGGTTGCACCGGAGGAGGAATTCCCGTCCGAGGAGGAAACCGGCAAGTCGCTGAATGTCGAGCGTATCGAGAAGGATCTGGAAATCATTGCCCAGCCCCTGGAGAAGCCTGCCGCCCTTGCCGTGACCAGGGAAGAGGTGAAGAAGACGGTTGCGGCACGGAAAAAGACAGTGAAGAAGCAGGCAGCGAAGAAAACCGTTGCCGCGAAAAAGCCGGCTTCCCCGGTGAAGGAAAAGGTCACGGGGGAAGCAGCGGAGGATTCCGGGAAAAAGAAAACCGCGGCAAAGCCCGCGGTGGCAGGTAAAGCCGCGGCCGGGAAGACTGCGGCCAGGAAGGCTTCCGTCAAGAAAACCGCGGCCAGGAAGACCGCGGCCAGGAAGGCTTCCGTCAAGAAAACCGCGGCCAAGAAGACTGCGGCCAGGAAAACCGCTTCTCCGGCTTCCCAGCGCAAGAAGATTGCCAAGAAGAAGGTGATGCCGGTGGCCGTGGCCAAGAAGAACGGGCGGCGGGGTATTCGTCTGAAAAGCCTGGACGGCAGCGATGACGGCCTGTCGTCCTGATATCATGTGCCTGACATTGATCTAGGGAGATAGCGGCAATGATTACCCTCATTGGCAGCCTCAAGGGCGGATCCGGAAAAAGCACCATCACCTTCAACCTGGCGGTCTGGTTGTCGCTGGCCGAGCAAAACGTACTGGCCATTGATGCCGATCCCCAGGCCACCCTGACAGATGTGGTGGATGTGCGTGCCGAGGAGGGATATGAACCGGCGGTGCGCCTGGGCAGCAAGACGCTGCTGGCCGACCGCAAGGCACTCGATCAATATGATGAGGTGTTGGTGGACGTGGGAACAGCGGATCTGCAAAGCTTCAAACAAGCGATTACCGTGGCGGATCGTATCCTTGTTCCCGTTCCCCCCAGTCAGGCGGACATCTGGTCCACCCAGCGTTTCCTGCGCCTTGTTGATTCCGTGGTTTCGGACAGCCGCAGGCCGGAAGTCATGGGCTTCATAAACCGGGCGGACACCCACCGCGCCATCCGTGAAAGTGATGAAGCGGCTGCCGCCCTGATGTCACTTCCCGGCATCAAGTTCATCAAGGCAAGGCTGGCACAGCGCACCGCTTTCCGCCGTTCCTTCAGTGAGGGTCTGGGCGTGTTCGAGATGGATCCCCGCAGCAAGGGGGCCCTGGAATGGCATGCGCTGGCGGCGGTGCTCTATGCCCACGTGGTGGGCTGAGGCCGGCCCGCCTCGCATTTGCTCGGCAAATCAGTACAGTTTTGTTGTGCATAAGATTTATTATTAGTAGAATCAGTATAAGTCCTGATTTGCGATCATTGTCCGGCATTGATCAGGGCGGACTTTGTTTATGGTGGCAACATTGAATTCCCGGGAAGAAGACAAACAACAGGTGACCGACCAGGACGGTATCACTCGCCTGTCCGAAGTCTTCGAGACCAGCGCCCGACGCTGGGAACTGATCATCTATCCCTCCATGTTCGCCTTCGTGGTGCTGGCCGCCTATGGATTTTTCCTCATCTACCGCCTGGCGGGCGATATGCATTACATGGTCATCAGCGTGGATACCCACATGTCCGTGCTGTCCAGCAACATGCAGAGCATGTCCGAGAACATGGGACAGATGACCACCAACATCCGCACCATGACCGTCAGCCTGGATTCCATGGAGCACAAGATGGGAACCCTGCAACCCATCCTGGCCAGCATGGAATCCATGGATGAATCCATGAAGTCCCTGAATGCCTCTACCCGGGCCATTACCTTTGCTACTCAGGGCATGCAGTATGACATGTCGCGGCTGAACAACAATGTTGGACGTCCCATGTCCTTCATGAACAGTTTCATGCCCTGGTAGCCGTGGGTGTGATCGAATCCCGGCCGACCCTGGTCGTTGCCATTTCCTCCCGTGCCCTTTTCGACCTGGATGAGTCTCACCGGGTGTTCGAACAGCAGGGCGTGGACGCCTACCATGAGTACCAGATCCGGCACGAGGAGGATATCCTCAAGCCTGGTGTCGCCTTTTCCCTGGTGAGGAAACTGCTGAACCTGAACAGCCTGTTCGAGGGGCGCATCAAGGTGGAAGTGGTGCTGTTGTCACGCAACAGCGCGGACACGGGATTGCGGGTGTTCAACTCCATCGAGCATCATGGCCTGGATATCACCCGTGCCGCATTTACCGGTGGCCGCAGCCCTTTCGAGTATGCTTCCGTCCTGGATGCCCACCTCTTCCTGTCCGCCGATTCCGAGGATGTTGCCCGGGCCCTGAAAGCGGGCGTGGCGGCGGCGACCATTGCGCCGGTTTCTCCAGGCGACGAGGTTGCGTCGGTTCGGGATGACGAGGTTGATCAGCTACGTATCGCCTTTGACGGTGATGCGGTGCTGTTTTCTGACGAGGCGGAGAGAGTCTTCCGGCAGCAGGGGCTGGAAGCTTTCGAGGCCAGTGAGAAAGCAGCCGCCAGGCGCCCCCTGGAAGCCGGGCCCTTTCGCCGCTTCCTGGAAGCCCTGCACCAGCTACAGTCCATGGCGCCGGAAGGAACGGCTCCCATCCGCACGGCACTGGTGACGGCGCGGGGCGCGCCCGCCCACGAGCGGGTGATCCGCACATTGCGCACTTGGGGTATCCGCATCGACGAGGCCCTGTTCCTGGGGGGCATGGACAAGAGCGCCTTCCTCAAGGCATTCCAGGCGGACATCTTCTTCGATGACCAGACCCACCACGTGGAATCGGCGGCCCAGTTTGTGCCCGCGGGCCATGTGCCCCACGGGGTGGCGAACAAGGGTTAAACCGGCCTTACAGTTCCGCGTCGTAGATGATGGTGTCCACGGGCTTCTGGATGAAGTTACCCTGGATGAAATCCACGCCCACATTCCACAGCAGGGTGAGCTGGGCAGCTTCCTCGATATGGGTGACGATGGTTTTCACCTTCTCCTTGTGCAGCTGGTCGTTGTAGTCCTTGAGCAACTCCTGCTGTTCCTTGTCCTGGGACAGCTTGCCGGAGATCTCCGGCGTGAAACAGACCATGTCGGATTTCAGATGACGAACCACGTTGACGGCTTCCTGCTCGAAGGGGAAGTGGGTCAGGGTGATGCGGCAGTTGATCTTGCGCAGGCCTTCGGCCAGCTGCTCCATCTTTTCCAGGTGCGCGATGACGTCGTTGTGGGCCACGGCAAAGGCCAGCCAGGCCCCCTTGGCCTTGAATTCCCTCAGGCAGTCGCAGATCCACAGTAACAGGGAATCGTCCTCGATGCCTGCTGCTGACAGGGTGATCATGAAGTTGAGCTTGTGGCCATTGGCCCGGTGGCTGGCAACTTCCCGGATGGCGTTGCGGATCACCCAACGGTCGATTTCCGCCATGCGTTCGGATCTGATGGCATCATCCAGAAATTGTTCCGGCGGCATGGGCTGGTTATCCTCGTCCAGCATGCGCACATAGACGGCATAATCCTCGCGGCTGTTGCCGTGCAGGCTGACCACGGGTTGATAAACCAGATGGAAGCGATCAGTGGCCAGTGACTGATCGATCTGCTGGATCATGGATTCGTCTCCGGCAGCCTGTTCCTCCTCCAGCGGGCCGTCTTTGTCGAAGGATACGATGGCTTTGCCGTCGGCCAGGCCCTGTTTCCAGGCTTTCACGGCGTGGGAAATCAGGTCTGTGGCGCTTTTTGCCGGTGGCGTGTCCGAGTGGGAAATGCCAAATACGAAGTTAGGCGTGATCTGGTTGCCGTCTTCCTCGAAAGAATGTTCCTCCAGGGCGTTGGCAAGGCGGCTGGCAAGGGATTCCGCTTTGGTGTCCGGGGTGCACAGCACGGCAAATTCGTGTTCGCCGAAACGGGCCACGAGGTCCGTGTCGTAGGTGGTTTCGTTGAGTATCCGGGTCACGTCCTTGAGCACGGTCTCGCTGGCGTCCAGGCTGAAATCCGCCTTGATGTCGGAGAAATTGCTGATGTTGAGCAGAATCATGCTCAGCCTCTGCCCGGCATTGGTGGCTTCGGCGAATTGTTCTTCCAGGCGCTCGTTGAAATACTTGCGGTTGTACAGCCCTGTATCGGTGTCATAGTTGGCCAGTTCCGCGAGGCGTTGCTCGATATCCATATCTGATGCCTGGCTGCGGATGATGACCTGGGTGCAGTCTTCACCATCGATGGTTGAGGGCGCGAAATCCATGGTGACGGAAAGATTCTTGCCTTCATTGGTCACGCAGTTGATGTCGAGCCGCTCCGCCGTGTGTTCTTCATCCAGCTTGTGCAGCACCGGCTTGAACTTGAGGCGGTCGTCGCTGGCGATGAGGTCCATGAAGGGCAGACCTTCCAGTTCATCGGCATTGTTGAAGCCGAACAGGGAGACGTAGGCGGGGTTGGCATAGACGTGCATGCCCTGGTGGATGTAGGCAATGGCGTCGCGGGCGGTTTCAGTGAGGGTCTCGTAACGCTGCTTGGTTTCCTTCAGCTCCTGGGTTACCGCCAGCAGCTTCTTCTTGGTGATCATGTTCTGTTGCTCGCGATTCACCACGTATATCAGGTGCGCGTGGTCATCACGCTGGATGATGTCCTGGGCGCGGGTTTCGGCGGCAAAGAACAGCTCTTCTTCCGGGTTGTCGGAAAGCAGGATGAAGGCGGCCAGGGGAGAAACTTCCCGGATCTGGCGGATGGCGGTGGTGAAATCGATCTCCTCGGCGTCGGTATTCACCAGCACCACGTCGGCGTCCAGGTTCTGCAACAGGGCATCGAGTTCGTCGGGAGTGTAGGCCGTGCTCAGGTGTACAGCCATGCCTGAATTCCGCAGGGTCTGGGAATAGATGTTGGCATCGTCGATGGAACATCCAAGCACCAGGAGTTCCACAATATCACTCAGGGGTGTAACGATCTGGATGATTCTTTCCGCGTTGGTGCTCATAAACTTGATCCTGGGTTATGCTGATTTTCAGAGATCATTCCAAAGATCCTGGAAGTCGTCTGCCGGGTCACCGGACTGTTTCCGTGATGTTTTTTCTTCTTCCACGTAAGTGAAATAATAGTGGATGAAATTGTTGTTCGACTCTACCCATTTGGTCAATTTGATCTGGTGCTCGCCGAATTCTGTGACCATGGTCATGATTGTGTTCAGTTCGAAGGCGCGGGTATTGGTGAGGATACCCTGCCGCTCACTGTCGATGCCGCTGCCGGAAAGGAGCAGACAGCGATACTGGTTCTGACGATTGGAGGAGGCCTTTGCTCCCGGCGTGATGGTGATGGGAGAACAACTGGAGGCCAGGACCTGGATGCCCAGGTACAACTGATCCTCCTCCATGTCCTTCAGCCAGCGGGTCACGGCCACACTGTATTCCTCGGGATTGTTTGGGGAGCGGATGCCCAGGATGTCACCAACCCGGACTTTCATGGGGTAGGACTCCTTCCAGCCCAGGCAGTAACCCTCCACGCTCTCGTTGTAGGTGAGCACGGAAAAGGCTGCGTTGGGATCACGCTTCATCGTTTCGAACAGGTTGGCGGGCTCGTGCTCCGCGGGGGTTCCAAGCAGGGCGCTGGCCAGGTTTGATGAGGATTCGGCGAATATCGAATCCCCTCCCAGGCTGTTGATGGGGGAGGCGATGGCCAGGGTGCTGAACACGCTGTCGTTCCAGGTCAGGTGGCTGGTGGGAGTGGTGCTTGCTCCCTGCGCTGCCTTTTCCGGCTGGTTGTCCTGCCCGGTTTCCATGTTCTGCTCCAGCAAGTGGAGCAGGTTGCTGAGACCGACGATGGCGTACAGTTCATGCTGCAGATTGTTGCGCGCGAACTTGCGCTCCAGGGATTTGTTCCATCCCCTGATCAGGGAAGTAAGCAGGGAACGGGACAGACGGTGCGGGTTCTGGTCCAGGTGGGCGGGGGATTCCCATTCCGCCTCCTCGTACTCTTCCCGGGCGCGGGACAGCACGCCGTTCAGGTCGAACGCGCGGAAGCGGCTGTCGTTGCGCTGGGCCGGGCTGATGGACTTCTGTGGAGGTTCGTCCGACCACAGGTTGAGATAGAAGATGCCGGCGCTGTGGTTGTCCACGTCGCCGACCAGACCGATCTCCGTGTGCTTGTCCCACTCCTGCAGCTTGTCGTGCAGCAGGCGCAGCTGGGTCTGTGTAAGCCGATAGGGGCTGGTGGTGGCGATGAGCACCATGTCCTTGTACACGTCTTCGATGCTCTGCACGCTCTTGCGGCGCCACAGGAGCCGACTGCTTTCCTTCACGCCTATCTGATGCACGTGATTCTGCGACGCCCAGGCATAGAGGTAATGGGTTTCGCGCCACAGCCCCGGCTGGTAATCACGGTAGATCAGCAGGTTGTGAAACATACGTTGCTTCAGGTACTGCAGGGCGCGCTGGGCCGAAACGATCACCAGCTTCTGGTTGAAGTTCCTTTCGTCGCCCAGCACCTGTTCGAGAAACAGGATCTTGTAGGAAATGGCGATCTCGTTGCACAGCTCCGTGGCCAGCCGGGCGGCCTTCTTCGCCTTGGGTGACAGGGGAAAACCGACATTCAGGTAGTGCTTGGTGATGTTGGTATTGATGTAGCGGACGGGTTCCCGGAACAGCTCGATGATTTCCGCGCGAACCAGTGTGGGGATCTTGATGCGGTTGAAGGTCGCCAGAGTCTTGTAAACCTGGCGCGCCGTTTCTCCTATATTGGCCACGGGAAGCTGCTCGGCCCAGCGCTTGACCTCCCGCGGGCTCAACAGGAAACTGTCGTCAGGCGCTTCCGCCTGATTCGGGATGGACAGCTCCACGCGCGGCTGCTTGCTGTTGTCATTCTGTCTGCTATCGGCCATGTAATTTGTTTTCCTTTTCCCTGAAACGGCTCCTGGCGTACGCTGGCCTCTATGGCTGGTCAGATGGTTCGCAAGGGAAAATACCGTAAATCCGCGGTTCGGTCTGCTTCCCCGCCAGCCTGAACCATTGATTTCCGCGTCGCTTGGGAATTCCCGGTCCCTGTCCAGTAGGATGACGGCAGAAAACCACTAGTATTAAATATCGCCCAAAAACGCTTTTATTCCAAGCACTAAAGCCGATAAATTATATATGAAATCAACAGTTGGAATCAGCTTCATGCCTGCTGCCGGGGAAGCCCACTGGGAGGCAGGGGATTCTGTCCTTGCTGATGGCTGTTTATAAGCCGCTGATTTGTAAAGAAAGATTTTTTCAACCTGCGGGCTTGCGCGAATCCGCGGTCGTTTCGGCGCAAGCCGGCTGGTGAATGTCTTCCCGCGAACGGGTTATTCGTTTTGTGACAGGGGCAGTGCAAGTTTGCTGCGTGCTCCCGGTATCTCCCGCACCAGCCGGGGTAGAAGATAGCCGGGAAGCCTGGTCTGCATTGCCTGGTGCAATGTCGTTGCCCGCTCGTCCTCCACCGCGAAATGGGCGGCTCCCCGTACACGATCCAGCTGGTGAAGGTAGTAGGGCAGCACGCCCGCCTGGAACAGATCCTCGGCAAGGCGGATCTGGATCTCGGCGGAATCGTTCACGCCACGGAGCAGCACGGCCTGATTCAGCAGAATCACGCCCTGCCGGCGCAGGGGCATCAGCGCCTGGACCAGTTCCGTGCTGATTTCTCCCGGATGGTTGATGTGCAGCACCAGGCTGGCCGGCAACCGGCAGCCATCCAGTATTTCCGCCAAGCCGTGATCCAGTCGCTGGGGAAGCACCACGGGCAGACGGCTGTGAATGCGCAGACGCTTGAGGTGGGGAATCAGTTGCAGCTGTTCGATCAGGGCGCCGAGTCTTGAATTGCCGAGGCTCAGAGGGTCGCCGCCACTGAGAATCACCTCGCTGATATCCACATCGTTTCGCAATTGCCGCAACAGGGAGTGCCACCGGGTGGGAGAGGCCAGATGTTCCGTGTAGGAAAAGTGGCGGCGAAAACAGTATCGGCAGTTGATGGCGCAAGCGCCCGTGGTGATGAGCAGTGCCCGTCCGTGATACTTGCGCAGCAGGCCGTTGCCTTGGTGGGCGGCCTGGTCTTCGAGGGGGTCGGTACTGAAGCCGGGTGTGTCTTCCAGTTCGGCGGCCATGGGCAGTACCTGCCGTAACAAAGGGTCATCTGGATTTCCCTTTTCCATCAATGAGGCGAAGAAACGGGTGACGCGAAAACCGAAAGAACGGCTTGCCACCTTCATGGACGGCTCCAGGCGATCGCTGAGTTCCAGGTAGGCCAGCAGGTCTTCCACCCGATTGAAGGCGTCGGCCAGTTGCCGCTGCCAGCTTTCGGTTTTCAAGGTTGAGGTGGAAAGGGGTATCATAGGCATTTTTTCAGTCGGGGCAGGGGTGTCGTCCCCACGGCTCCAGTGGTACAGGACGAGGACAACATGGCAACCTATAGTACAAACGAATTTCGTGGCGGGCTCAAGCTGCTTCTGGATGGTGATCCCTGCGTGATCATCGAAAACGAATTCGTCAAACCCGGCAAGGGGCAGGCGTTCAACCGGGTGAAGTTGCGCAATCTGAAGACCGGCCGGGTGCTGGAGAAGACCTTCAAGTCCGGTGAATCCGTGGAAGCCGCCGATGTCATGGATCGCGATCTGCAATACCTGTACAACGACGGTGAGTACTGGTACTTCATGGACAACGAGAGTTTCGAGCAGTACCAGGCCGATGCTCATGCCATGGGCGACGCGGTGAAGTGGATCAAGGATCAGGACGTGTGCAACGTGACCCTGTGGAACAACCAGCCCATCCTGGTGGAAGCGCCGAACTTCGTGGTGCTGGAGATCACCGATACCGACCCCGGGCTCAAGGGAGACACTTCCGGGGGTGGCGGCAAGCCGGCTACCCTGGAGACCGGCGCCGTGGTGCGTGTGCCCCTGTTCGTGCAGATCGGCGAGAAGATCAAGGTGGACACCCGCAAGGGCGAATACATCAGCCGCGCCAAGGATTGAGCGAGGTGGCGCACAGGCTCCGGGCCCGCGCGGAACTGCTGCGCCGGGTGCGGAGCTTTCTCGATGCACGGGGCGTGATGGAAGTCTGCACGCCGGTGCTCAGCCGGGCGGCGGGTACGGATCCCGCCATCGAGCCCCTTCAGACCCGCTATACCGGGCCGGAGCATCCCCGGGGCGTGGATCTCTACCTGCAAACATCTCCCGAGTTCCCCATGAAACGCCTGCTGGCCGAAGGCAGCGGGCCTATCTACCAGCTTGCCCAGGTGTTTCGTGATGGCGAGTATGGTCCGCGCCACAATCCCGAGTTCAGCATGCTGGAGTGGTATCGCCCGGGGTTCGATCATCACCAGCTGATGGGTGAAGTGGCGGACCTGGTGAATCACTGTCTGGAAGAGCAATGGGACGTGGAGAAGATTGCCTATGTGGATCTTTTCCTCGAACATCTTGGCTTTCATCCATTGGATGCGGATCTGGCAACCCTGCGGGCCGTGGCGAGGGAACAGGGCCTGCTGGTGGAAAATCTGGCCGACAGGGATCAGTGGCTGGATCTGTTCATGAGCATGGTTATCGAACCGCGTCTGGGGAGGAACAGGCTGACCTTCGTTTACGACTATCCCGCCAGCCAGGCGTCGCTGGCGCGCCTGAATCCCCGGAACAGCCGGCTTGCCAGCCGCTTCGAACTCTACTTCCGGGGGGTGGAGCTGGCCAACGGTTTCCATGAGCTGACGGATGCCGCGGAACAGCGCCGGCGTTTCGAGGAAGAGAATCGGCAGCGGGAAAGGAAGGGTCAGCGCCGCCTGCCCCTGGACGAGAACCTGCTGGCTGCCATGGACGCGGGCCTGCCCGACTGCGCCGGTGTGGCTCTGGGACTGGATCGACTGCTCATGCTCAAGCTGAATGCTTCCTGCCTGGACGATGTCCTGAGCTTTTCCTTGAAAAACGCATGACCTTGCCGATGCGCTGGCCCATGCGCACGCGCACGCCGGCGGTAAAGGCCTCGTCCCATTTCACGCTGTCCTTGCCGAACAGGGTAATGACCGTGGAGCCCATGTTGAAGCGCCCCATTTCCTCGCCCTTTTTCAGGGTGATCTGCTGCTTGCCCTCATAGAGCCATCTGCTGGGGCCCTTGCCGGGGGGGCGCACTTCACCGGCCCACACGGTTTCCATGCTGCCGACGAAGATGGCGCCAACCAGGATCACCAGCATGGGGCCGGCAATGGTGTCGAAGCCGCAGATAAGCCGTTCGTTGCGGGCGTAAAGGCCGGGTACGAGCTGCGCCGTGGCATCGCTCACGCTGAACAGTTTGCCGGGGACGAAGATCATGCCCTTGAGTTTGCCGCTGAGAGGCATGTGCACCCGGTGATAATCCCTGGGGGAAAGGTAGATGGTGGAATAGGCGCCGTCCTTGAAGGTTTCCGCCAGATCCTTGTCGCCTCCCAGCAGCGCCAGCAGGTCGAAGTCATGGTCCTTGGCCTGGATCAGCTTGCCCTGCTCGATGTAACCCGCCTGGCTGACCTTCCCGTCACAGGGAGACGCCACGGCATCAGCCTGCTGGGCGATAGGGCGCGCGTCAGCCTTCAGTGCGCGGGTGAAGAAGGCGTTGAAGCTGGGGTAGCTGGTGGGGCGGGGGTTCTCCGCGTCGAACATGTCCACGGCGTAGCGCGAGACGACTTCCCGGATGAGCATGTTCTTGAAGGGCTTCCATTCGACCCGGGTGATGCGGTACATGCCAGCGGCCAGCAGGTGCTGGGGCAGCATCTTCAGCAGGGCGGTGTTGAGCTTGTCCTTGAATCGCGGGGGCTGCATGGCTCTCAGTAGAAATATTCCTGGTCGTGGGCGATAACCGCCGGGTCCGTCAGGCCGGTAAACAAGGCTATCAAAAATCCATCTGGATTGATAAGCGCTACCGCACTCTTTTCGATACTGCAGGAGGAGGGCAGCGGCCGGTCTGCCGGAAGTCCCATCTGCCGGGTAAGGGTTTCCAGCTCCCGTGCACTGCCGGAAAGGGCAGTGTACGCGGGATTGAAGAATTCGATGGCCTGTTTCATGTGCCCGGTTTCCATGGCGCTGGTCTGCAGGAATACCACCCGGGTCTTCTTTTGCAGGGGAAGCTCATGGGCCAGCCGGTTCCAGGCGAACACGTACAAGCGCAGCAGGTCCCGGCAACCCGGGTCATCGAGATCGCCCGCCATGACGAAGTTCCAGTAGCCCCGCAGGGAATCCCCGCCGAAGGGCTCGCCATATTTGTCGGTCAGGGAAAAATCCCGGATCCTTTCCGGTGAGGGCAGGGCGACGGCCTGGAGATCCGCCAGCAGGGGGCGGGCGTACTGGTTGCCGAGATAGTAGCTGAGGGTGAATATCAGCGCTGCCATCAGGGCGAGGGAGAACTTCAGGGCGAGGGATTTCGGGCGTCTTTCTGGCACGGAAAGGGGGAAGCTGGATGGCTGGGCGGCCATTGTAACAGCCACCGGGTGAACTGCGCGGGCATCTCTGGTGAATCAGGGAAGGGCCGCAACCGTTTTCCACGGCCGCGGCCCCCATCGAACCCGCAATAAACTGGTACCGAGGGCCGGACTCGAACCGGCAAGGCCGTAAGGCCGGTGGATTTTGAATCCACTGCGTTTACCAATTTCGCCACCCCGGCAGCAGGCTGGAAGTATAACCAACATTTGTCAGGTAGCAAGTAATCATTCCCCGCATCGGGTAGAATCCGGTTCCCATGCAAACCTCCGATTTCAGCTACGAACTGCCGGATGAACTCATTGCCCAGTATCCCGCCGAGAACAGGGTGGACAGCCGACTGCTGGTGCTGGACCCGCGCAACGGAACCCGGGATGCTGTATTTGCCGACTTTCCCGGCCTGCTGCGTGAGGGTGACCTGCTGGTGTTCAACGACACCCGCGTGATGGCGGCCCGCATGTTCGGTCGCAAGGAAACGGGTGGTCGGGTGGAAATCCTCCTCGAACGCCTGCTGCCGGACAACCGGGCCCTGGCCCAGGTGCGCGCCAGCAAGGCGCCCAGGGCCGGCAGCCGGTTGAAGGTGGGGGGCAACTGGCTGACGGTGGAAGGCCGTGAAGGCGAAATGTTCATGCTGTCCCTGACGCAAGGGGATTTCGCGCAGCTCATGGATGCCCATGGCCACATGCCACTGCCCCCCTACATACGGCGTGAAGACAAATCCTTCGATGAATCCCGCTACCAGACGGTCTATGCGCGGCGTGAAGGTTCCGTGGCGGCGCCGACGGCCGGGCTGCATTTCGACCAGCCCCTGCTGGACAGGCTGGCCGACAGGGGCGTGGACATGGCGCGCGTCACCCTGCACGTGGGGGCCGGCACCTTCCAGCCGGTGCGGGTGGATAACCTGGAGGAGCACGTGATGCACGCCGAATGGGTGGAAGTACCTGAAAAGGTCTGCCGCCAGGTGGAAGAGACCCGCAGGCGGGGGGGCAGGGTGGTTGCCGTGGGCACCACCAGCGTACGCAGCCTGGAAACCGCCGCTGCCGGGGGAGAACTGCGGCCGTATTCCGGGGATACCCGGTTGTTCATCACGCCGGGCTACCGCTTCAGGGTTGTGGATGCCCTGCTTACCAACTTCCACCTGCCCGAATCCACCCTGCTCATGCTGGTATGCGCCTTTGCCGGTTATGAACCGGTAATGGCCGCCTACCGCCACGCGGTGGAACAGCGCTATCGTTTCTTCAGCTACGGGGATGCCATGTTCCTGGCGCGGAGACAGCAGACATAAAAAAGGCGCGGCAGGGGGTGCCGCGCCAAAAGTTCCACCAAAGGAGGATGGAGGAGTGTACTGAGTGTGTCAGCACGAAGCTATTGTCTTAGACAAGCAGCCGACACACATTGATAATCCTCAATTACCCAATGGGGATGTTTTGGGGTGTATGTCTGAATGTTCTTCAAGTTATTGTTATGCAACGTAATTTATTGAAGAATGGAATCACTCGAATCCTTGCCCTGTAATCAAGATACTGGAATCATTCGTGAAATTTGAACTGCAACGCACTTCCGGACCGGCTCGCCGGGGATTATTGCGCTTCGATCGGGGCGTGATAGACACGCCCGCTTTCATGCCCGTGGGCACCTATGGCACGGTAAAGGCCATGACTCCTGAAGAGCTGGAGGACATGGGCGCCCAGGTCATCCTGGGCAACACCTTCCACCTGTGGCTGCGGCCCGGAACGGAAGTCATCCGGGCCCATGGCGACCTGCACGATTTCACCCACTGGCGGAAACCCATACTCACGGATTCCGGCGGCTTTCAGGTCTATAGTCTGGGGCAGATGCGCAAGATCACCGAGGAAGGCGTGCACTTCCGTTCCCCTGTCAATGGTTCGAAGGTGTTCATGGGGCCGGAGGAATCCATGGCCATACAGCGGGATCTGGGCTCGGATATCGTGATGATCTTCGATGAGTGCACCCCTTACCCGGCAACGGAAGAGGAGGCCCGCGTCTCCATGGAATTGTCCCTGCGCTGGGCCAGGCGCAGCAAGGAGGCTCACGGTGACAATCCCGCCGCCCTGTTCGGCATTGTCCAGGGGGGCGTCTACACGGACCTGCGCCAGCGCTCCCTGGACGGTCTCATGGAGATTGGCTTCGACGGCTATGCCGTGGGCGGCCTGTCCGTGGGCGAGCCGCCGGAAGACCGCTGGCGGGTACTGGACTACCTGGCTGAGCGGCTGCCCAGGGACAGGCCCCGTTACCTCATGGGCGTGGGCACGCCGGCGGATATCGTGGAAGCGGTGAGCCGGGGCATCGACATGTTCGACTGCGTCATGCCCACGCGCAATGCACGCAACGGCCACCTGTTCACCCACGACGGCGTGGTGCGCATCCGCAATGCTTGCCATGAAAAGGACACGGGCCCCGTGGATGCCAAATGCGACTGTTACACCTGCCGCAATTACAGCCGCGCTTACCTGCGCCACCTGCAGCGGTGTAACGAGATATTGGGCGCGCGCCTGAACACCATTCACAATTTGTACTATTATCAGAAGCTCATGGCGGATTTGCGCCGGGCTATCGCCAACGACGCCCTGGCCGCTTTCCGGCAGGATTTCTATGCCGCCAGAGGTTTGCCCGTTCCGCCCCTGCAGGGAGATATTGCATGACCCAGGATTTCAACGATTCCCCCGAGCCGGGCTGGGGACTGCCAGCCGCTCTCAAGATCATAGTGGCCATCGTGGTGATGATCATTGCGGGCGGGGCCATACTCTACGTGCTGGATATGCTCTCCCTGGACAGTCTCAAGACCCTGGCCATCAAGAGCACGCTGGTGGGCGGGGTACTCGTTCTCGCCGGCCTGGTGCTCGGGCTGCTGACCCGCAATCGCAACTGACGGGTCGCTGGTGCGCCAAGCATCTGATCGGGTTTTTCCTCGAACTGTTCAGGATTCCGGAACAGGATGGTCCGCGGTCCGGCCGTTTTCATGGCCACCATGTTGTGTAAGGGATGCCCGTCGTGCAAGAGTGAGCAACCTGCTCTTGATTCGGGGGACAAGAGATGCCATGTCCAATAAGTAAGATCCCATTCACGATGAACGAGAGGGAAGTTGGTATGGCAATTTCATGGGTACTGGCTGCCGACAGCAGCTACGCAAAGATTCTTCAGGCTGATAACCGCGCCACGCCACTGGTTCTGGTGGAAGAACTGGAGCATCCGGAGGCCCGCCTGAAAAGCGGGGACTTCTACAGTGATGACGCGGGCCGCAGCTTCGACCGCAGTGGCAAGGGCCGGCATGCCATGGAGCCGGAGCTGGATGCCAAGAGTGAGGAGGCGCGGCACTTCGCCCGGGAGCTTTGCGAGAAGCTGCGCCAGGCCGCCCTTGAGGGCAGGTATGAAAAACTCTATGTCATTGCCGCGCCGGCGTTTCTCGGCATTTTGCGTGATTGCCGGGACGACACCCTGAAAAACCGCGTGGCCGGCGAAATCCCCAAGGATGTGGCCCGCCAGACGCCGGAAGAGATTCGCGCCAAATTGCCCGATTTTCTCTGATTTTTCATCTACTCTTCCACCACGGACAGGAACTCGCCTTCGGCCAGACGGGTACGGATGCGCGTTCCCGGTGAAACTTCGTCTGCGTGGGTGATGACCTTGCCGCTGCCGGCTTCCGTGGTGATGGAATAGCCTCTGGCCAGGGTCTGCAGGGGACTGACGGCATGGAGTTCCCGGGACAGGCCTTCCAGCCGCAGGCGGTGCCGGGAAAGCCGGTGCTCCATGGCCGTCCGCAGCTTTTCCCGCTGTTGGTTCAGCAAGCTGTCCAGGGTTTTCAGACGCTGGGCGGGGGAGAGCAGGCGCAGCCGGGATTGCAGTTCCCCAAGTGCCTGCCGATGTTGTCCCAGCCGGTTTTTCATGGCCGCTTCCATCCTCATGCCCAGTTCATCCAGGCGCTGCTGCTGTTCGTGAACGCGCCGCAGGGGATGGAGCAGGCGCAGCCTGTGATGGTGGTGCTCCATATGCTGGCGTTTTTCCGTCAGCAGCCGTTGCATGGCCCGCCGCAGCCGACCGTTCAGCACGTCCAGCTGTTGTTGCAACTGCCCGCTGTCGGGACTGGCCAGTTCGGCGGCGGCGGAAGGCGTGGGTGCCCGGCGGTCGGCGACGAAATCGGCGATGGTGAAATCCGTTTCATGACCGACAGCGGAGATGACGGGGGTTTCCAGTTCCGCGATGGTGCGAGCCAGGGTTTCATCGTTGAAGGCCCAAAGGTCTTCCAGGGAACCGCCGCCCCGGGCCAGGATGAGCAGGTCGCAGTCGCCGCGCCGGTCGGCCAGTTTCAGGGTGGAAGCAATTTCCCCGGCGGCGCTTTCGCCTTGCACCAGGGTGGGGTAGACGATCACCGGCAGTCCCGGAAAGCGCCGCTTCAGCACCTGCAGTATGTCCCGGATGGCGGCTCCGGTGGGGGATGTGACCACGCCGATGCAGCGGGGAAACGCGGGCAGGAGCTGCTTGCGCCGGGCGTCGAACAGGCCCTCGGCTTCCAGCCTGGCCTTGAGCTCCTCGAAGGCCCGCTGCAGGGCGCCTTCACCGGCGGGCTCCATGTGCTCGATGATGAGCTGGAAGTCGCCCCTGGCCTCGTACAGGCTGATGCGCGCCCGCACCAGTACCCGGTCGCCGTCTTTCGGCTGGAAGCGCAGCAGCATACGCCTGTTGCGGAACAGGGCGCAGCGCACCTGGGCATGCTCGTCCTTGAGGGAGAAATAGCTGTGCCCGGAACGGGGCGTGGCCAGGTTGGAGATCTCGCCTTCAACCCAGAGCAGGGGAAAGCTGCCTTCCAGCACGGAGCGGATTTCCCCGTTGAGGCGGGAGACGGACCAGATATCACGGTTGAGGCTGTTGGTCATGGCGGGAAATATCCTGGAAAACTGCCTGCCAGTTTAGCGTGCCAACGGGAAATTTTATATAATCGCCCGATTAAGCAGGATCCCCCTGTTCCAGACACTAGCCCGGTATTGTTGATATGCGATTTTCCCAGACCCAGGAAGCCCTGACTTTTGACGATGTACTGCTGGTTCCCGCCCGTTCCGAGGTGTTGCCCAAGGATGTTTCCCTGAAGACACAGCTCAGCCGCGGCATCAGCCTGAACATTCCCCTGGTGTCCGCCGCCATGGACACCGTCACCGAGGCCCGCCTGGCCATCGCCATGGCCCTGTACGGCGGTATCGGTATCATCCACAAGAACATGACCGCCGAGGATCAGGCCGCCCAGGTGCGCAAGGTCAAGCGCTACGAGAGCGGCATCATCGTTGACCCCATCACCGTGTCCCCGGACACCAGCATCGCCGATGTCATGGAACTGACCCAGGCGAACCGCATCTCCGGCGTGCCCGTGGTGGATGGCAAGGATCTCAAGGGCATCGTCACCGCCCGTGACCTGCGCTTCGAGACCCGTCGCAGCGAGCCGGTGTCCTCCATCATGACGCCCAGGGATCGCCTTGTAACGGTCAAGGAAGGCGCGCCCCGGGAAGAGGTCATCGCCAAGCTGGGCGAGCATCGCATCGAGAAGATCCTGGTGGTCAACGACGCCTTCGAACTGCGCGGCATGATCACCGTGAAGGACATCCAGAAAGCCAAGGACTACCCCGACGCCTGCCGCGACGACAAGGAGCGGCTGCGGGTGGGCGCCGCCGTGGGCGTGGGCGAGGGCACCGACGAGCGCATCGCGGCTCTGGTGGAAGCCGAGGTGGATGTGATCGTGGTGGATACGGCTCACGGGCATTCCCGGGGCGTGCTGGATCGGGTTGCCTGGGTGAAGAAACATTATCCCGACCTGCAGGTCATCGGCGGCAACATCGCCACCGGCGCCGCGGCCCTGGACCTGGTGAAGGCCGGCGCCGACGCGGTGAAGGTGGGTATAGGCCCCGGTTCCATCTGCACCACGCGCATCGTGGCTGGCGTGGGCATGCCCCAGGTCACCGCCGTGGCCAATGTGGCCGAGGCCCTCAAGGACAGCGGTGTGCCGGTCATTGCCGATGGCGGCCTGCGCTATTCCGGTGATATCGCCAAGGTCATTGCCGCCGGCGCCCATTCCGTCATGGTGGGCGGCCTGTTCGGTGGCACGGACGAGTCCCCCGGCGAGGTGGAGATCTTCCAGGGGCGCTCCTACAAATCCTACCGGGGCATGGGGTCCCTGGGCGCCATGGCGTCCCGCCATGGTTCTTCCGACCGTTACTTCCAGGAAGACACCAAGGATGCCGAGAAACTGGTGCCCGAGGGTATCGAGGGGCGCGTGCCTTACAAGGGCCCCCTGGTGAACGTCATCACCCAGCTCATGGGCGGCTTGCGCGCCAGCATGGGCTACACCGGCTGCGCCACCATCGACGAGATGCGCACCAAGCCCGAGTTCATTCGCGTCACCGGCGCGGGTATGCGCGAATCCCATGTCCATGACGTGCAGATCACCAAGGAAGCACCCAACTACCGCCGGGATTGAGCAACCCTCTGCAGGAATGGCGTTATACGCCGCGAATGATCAATGAATTCAGGTCGCGGCGCGTAGCGCCGCTCCCGCGGACCATCCACCTGGAACCGAGTTATGACCACCAATATTCACGACCACCGCATCATCATCGTCGATTTCGGCTCCCAGTACACCCAGCTCATTGCCCGCCGGGTGCGCGAGGCCGGGGTGTATTGCGAGATCTGGCCCTGGGATAACTGCGAGGATGCCCTGAACAGCCAGAAACCCCGCGGCATCATCCTTTCAGGTGGTCCGGAGACGGTTACCGGCGACAATCCGCCCCGGGCGCCGGAGCGGGTGTTCAACATGGGGGTGCCGGTGCTGGGCATCTGTTACGGCATGCAGACCATGGCGGCTCAGCTCGGCGGTGAGGTGGCCAGCTCCGCCAAGCATGAATACGGCTATGCCCAAGTACGCGCCCGCGGCCATTCGAAGCTGCTGCGGGATATCGAGGATCATGTCAGCGAGGAGGGCTATGGCCTGCTGGATGTGTGGATGAGCCATGGTGACCGGGTGGAAGTGTTGCCGCCGGGCTTCTCGGTCATTGCCGAAACCGACAACGCGCCGCTGGCGGGCATCGCCGACGAGTCGCGCGCTTTCTACGTCCTCCAGTTCCATCCCGAAGTAACCCACACCACCCAGGGCAAGCGCATCATCGGCCGTTTTTTGCACGAAATCTGCGGCTGCGAGTCCCTGTGGACCCCGGACAACATCATCGAGGACAGTATTGCCGCCATTCGGGAACAGGTGGGCGAGGGCAAGGTGCTGCTGGGCCTGTCCGGCGGGGTGGACTCCTCCGTGGTGGCGGCGCTTCTGCACCGCGCCATCGGCGACCGCCTCACCTGTATCTTCGTTGACAACGGCCTGCTGCGTCTGCATGAAGGGGATCAGGTCATGGCC
>CAZWRE010000060.1:0-8925 GCA_964636335.1 uncultured Sedimenticola sp.
CATGGCAACGATCAGCAGTTCCGGCTGATCGTTCTTCCGCAGGGTGTTTACCACGGAGGAATAGTCGGAAAACTCCCGGCAGACGACACCTAGATCAGAGAGCATGTTGCGCAACGCAACCAGGCTGGTCTGCACGGGTTCAACCAGCCAGATGTCGCTGCCGGAAAACAGATTGCTGGTTTCCATGGAGGAGACAGGTTCAGCATCCTTTTCCAGTTGGATGCTGAACTCGAAACGGCTTCCTTCCCCTGGAGTGCTCTGCATGGAAATGGCGCCGTTCATTTCCGCAACCAGGCGTTTGCATATACTCAATCCCAACCCGGTGCCGGCGGCGCTCCTGTCCACAAAAATCCTGCCCTGGGAAAAGGCGGAAAAAATCTCCGATTGTTCGTCCTCGGGGATGCCTATCCCGGTATCAGTAACGGAGATGCCGAGGGTGACGTGTTCGTCGTCTTCCTCCTCTACCATGGCCCTCAACACCACCTCGCCTTCATCCGTAAACTTGATGGCGTTGTTCACCAGGTTGGTAATGATCTGCGCGATCCGGGTGGTGTCTCCAAGCAATCTGTCCGGCACGTCGTTGTACACCAGGGAGACCAGTTCCAGCTTTTTCTCGTGAGCCATGGGCGCCAGCAGGGCAATGGCGGTATGAATGCATTGCCGCAGGGAGAAAGGCGCCTTCTCCAGGAGGAGTTTGCCCGCCTCCAGCTTGGACAGGTCGAGAATGTCGTTGATGATGGTGAGCAGATTGCGGGATGAACTTTCAATGGTATCCAGGTATTCCGCCTGGGTCTGGTTCAAGGGGGTGCCACGCAGCAGTTCGGTGAAACCGAGAATGCCGTTCATGGGCGTGCGAATCTCATGGCTCATGTTGGCCAGGAATTCGGATTTCACGCGGCTGGCCTCCAGTGCCTTCTTGCGGGCGAGATCCAGTTCCACGTTCTTGATCTCGAGAATTTCCATGCTCTCCTGCAGTTCACTGGTGGCCTGTTCCACTTGGGCATGCAGATGCTCGCTGGCAATGGCAATCTCGTTGGCCATCTCATTGAAAGCCGATTGCAATTCACCAATTTCGCCACTGTCACTCACCTGCACCCTCACACTCATCTGACCACTTCGCAGGTTGCGTGCGGCTTCGGTCAATTGCTCCAGCGGCCTGGCCAGGCGGCGGCTGAGAAACAGAGCCAGCATGGCCGTCATCAGCAGGCCCAGCAGGGTCAGGAGAATGGTGGTGGTGACAATGCGTTTCTTCTCCTGGAACATGGGTTCCGGATCCAGCCAGAGCTTGATCTTTCCAAGCTGGAGCTTGCCATCCTTGGGTTGGGGGATCGGCTGATCCGGATAGTAACGATAGAGGGCCTGTATATCATTGGTGGTTGATATATCAGCCTCGAATACGTTGAACAGGGATGGAAGTGCCTGATCATCCCGCCCGGAATGCAACAAGACCAATCCATGGGCGTCCAGTATCTTCAGACCCAGGATATCGGGGTTGATCTTGCGGGTTTCCTCCGCCAGCAACACCAGTGAATCGTGCTTGCTGGAGATGATGCCATTGAGGGAAGCCGCGGCCAACTGACTGGCCAGGCCCTGGCCGCGGGATTGGAACTGGGTTTCCAGGCCCTGCAGTCTGGTGTACAACAGGTAGATGGCAACCACGGCTACCAGAACCATGGCCGGCAGCAGGGAAATGAACAGAATCTGTTGACGAATGTTGCGCATCGACCAGTCCCTGTGGTTCCTGTTACGAGAGGGATACTGCCTTGCCTGCAAACTATATCAACTCATTGGGTATTTCGACAGAAAGATATTTGCCCTGGCCGCATGCAGGGTAAAATAGCGCCTTTGTTTCATGCGCTGGGAACGACAATGACTTACCCGACCATTTCCTCCACCGTGGGCAACACGCCCCTGGTGTGCCTGCAGCGTCTGCCGGAAGACAACGGCAACACCCTGCTGGTCAAGCTGGAAGGCAACAATCCCGCCGGTTCGGTCAAGGACAGGCCGGCCCTGTGCATGATCGAGCAGGCGGAAAAGCGCGGGGAAATCCGTCCCGGTGACACGCTCATCGAAGCTACAAGTGGCAACACGGGCATCGCTCTGGCCATGGCGGCGGCCATCAAGGGCTATCATCTCAAGCTCATCATGCCGGACAACATGAGCATGGAGCGTAAGGCGGCCATGGCGGCATACGGCGCCGAGCTGGTGCTGGTCACCGAGGAGGAGGGCATGGAAGGCGCTCGGGACCTGGGGTTGGCCATGGCCGAACGGGGCGAGGGACGGTTGCTCAACCAGTTCGACAACCCGGACAATCCCCTGGCCCACTATCAGGGCACGGGGCCGGAGATCTGGCGGGACACGGGAGGAAAAATCACCCACTTCATCAGCGCCATGGGCACCACAGGCACCATCATGGGCGTGGCCCGCTATCTGAAGGAGCAGAGCGAGGCCGTGCGGATCATTGGCGTGCAGCCCGAGGAAGGCGCCCAGATTCCCGGCATCCGCCGCTGGCCCAGGGAGTACCTGCCGGGCATCTTCGATGCGTCCCTGGTGGACCGGGAGATGGATGTCTCCCAGCAGGAAGCCGAGGAAACCACCCGCCGCCTGGCTGCTGAAGAGGGTATCTTCTGCGGCATTTCCTCCGGTGGCGCCGTGGCGGCCATGTTGCGCCTGTCACGGGAAGTGGAGAACGCCGTGCTGGTAGCCATCGTCTGCGACCGGGGCGACCGATATCTCTCCACCGGCATCTTCGATCCGGAGCCCCGCTGATGGGGCGCCGCGGACGCCGTCAACGCCTGCCCCAGGAGCCGGTGGAAGCCCGGGTGGATTCCCTCAGTCACGACGGCCGGGGGGTGGCCCGGGTGGAAGGCAAGGCCACCTTCATCCACGGCGCCCTGCCGGGGGAAAAGGTATTGTTCCGCTACACGGGCAGGCGCAGGAGCCATGACGAGGGCGAGGTGGTGGAGGTGCTGGAGGCCAGCGCGTCCCGCGTGACCCCGCGTTGTCCCCATTTCGGCCTGTGCGGCGGATGCAGTCTTCAGCACCTGGATGCCACGGAGCAGATTCACTA
Source organism: uncultured Sedimenticola sp. (assembly GCA_964636335.1). Lineage (GTDB taxonomy): Bacteria > Pseudomonadota > Gammaproteobacteria > Chromatiales > Chromatiaceae > Thiolapillus. The sequence continues at coordinate 3,071 of CAZWRE010000060.1, forward strand.
CAAGCAACAGACCCTGGCGGACGCCTTTACCCATATCGGCAAGGTGGAGCCGGAAAGCTGGCTGCCGCCCCTGGTCGGGGAAAGTCCCTGGGGCTACCGGCGCAAGGCCCGTCTGGGCGTGAAGAAGGTGCCGAAGAAGGGGCGGGTGCTGGTGGGCTTTCGCGAGCGCAGTTCCAGCTTCGTGGCGGACATGGATAGCTGCGAGGTATTGCATCCCGGGATCGGCCATGCCCTGGAGGACCTTTCCAACCTTATTGCCGGTTTGTCCATCGCCGGCCGGGTGCCCCAGATCGAGGTGGCCATGGACGATGCGCGCTGCGTGCTCATCTTCCGCATCCTGGAGCCCCTGAGCGAGGAAGACCGGGAACAACTGCGCCGCTTTGGCCAGGAACAGGATTTCATCATCTATACCCAGGATGGCGGGCCCGAAACCGTGGCGCCCCTGGATGAGGAAGCCGACCTGCACTACGCCCTGCCGGAATTCGGCCTGACCCTGCATTTTCAGCCCACGGATTTCACCCAGGTGAACAGCGATATCAACCGGCGCATGCTTCACCGGGCCGTTGAACTGCTGCAGCCCGAAAAGACTGACAGGGTGCTGGATCTGTTTTGCGGTATCGGCAACTTCACCCTGCCCCTGGCCACCCGGGCAGGGCAGGTGACCGGCGTGGAAGGCGCCGCCGAACTGGTGGCCCGGGCGCGGGAAAACGCCCGCCGCAACGGCTTGCGGAATGTCGGTTTCTTCACCGCCAATCTCTATGAATCCCTGGAGGCCGAACCCTGGATGAAGGAAAGCTTCAACAAGGCCTTGCTGGATCCGCCGCGCAGCGGTGCCTTTGAGATTCTGGAACATCTGCCCTCCATGGGTGTGGCGCGCATTGTCTATGTCTCATGCTACCCCGGTACCCTGGGGCGGGATGCCGGGGAGCTGGTGCACAAGCTGGGCTACCGTCTGGTGTCCGCCGGGGTCATGGACATGTTCCCCCACACGGCTCATGTGGAATCCATTGCCCTGTTCGAGAAAAGCTGAAGATGGCTATAGAAATAGAAAGAAAATTTCTTTTGATTTCCGATGATTGGAGAAATAATGTCGAAACAACATTGGAAATGGCCCAGGGCTATCTCAGCCGTGACGCCCAGTCTTCCGTGCGGGTTCGCATCTGCGGGGAGCGAGCGGACATCAACATCAAGAGTACCCGGGACGGTATCTATCGCCTGGAATACGAGTATCCCATTCCCATGGACGATGCCCGGGATCTGATGAAGCACGTGGCTCACCGTCCTCTCATAAGAAAAAAGCGTCATATTGTGCATTTTGGCGGCAAATGCTGGGAAATAGATGAATTCGAGGAAGAAAACGCCGGACTCATCGTGGCGGAAGTGGAGCTGGAATCCGTGGACGAGGATTTTCCGCGCCCCCCTTGGCTGGGCCGGGAAGTATCCACGGACGCCCGCTATTACAACAGCAACCTGAGTAAATTGCCCTATGCTGTGTGGAAAGACGAGGCATGAGCGAACTGCGCATCTACCTGAACAGACAGGAGCTGGAATTATGGCGGGACGGCGCTCTTGAGGCAGTTTATCCCGTGTCCACCGCCGCGCCCGGAGAGCAATGCGGCAGCGGCCGCACCCCCCGGGGCAGGCACCGCATCCGCCTGAAGATCGGTGAGGGCTGCCCCCTGAATACCGTGTTCGTGGCGCGCAGGCCCACGGGGGAGATTTATACCCCGGAACTGGGGGCCCAATACCCGGAGCGGGACTGGGTGCTGACGCGCATCCTCTGGCTCACTGGTGATGAATCCGGCCTCAACCGGGGAGGGGAATGTGATACCCTCAGCCGCTATATCTACATCCATGGAACCGACCGGGAAGACCTTATTGGGCAGCCGGTTTCACATGGCTGTATAAGAATGAAAAACAATGACATATTGAATATATTTAATCTTGTTTCCAATAATGATGCCGTCTTCATCGAGGAATAGGGAAGCATGACTCACGGCCCCCTGATGCTGGATCTGGAAGGCCTTGCCCTGAGCGAGGAAGAAAGGGAGCGCCTGCGGCATCCCGCCGTGGGAGGGGTAATCCTGTTCGCGCGCAATTATGAATCCCCTGAACAGGTAAAGGCCCTGGTGGCTGATATCCATGGCCTGCGTTCGCCCGCCCTGCTGGTGGCCGTTGACCAGGAAGGAGGGCGGGTGCAGCGTTTCCGTGATGGCTTTACGACACTGCCCTGCGCTTGCCGTCTGGGCGCCCTCTACGAGAAGCATCCCCGGCAGGCCCTGGATGCCGCCCACCACCTGGGGTGGCTCATGGCCACGGAGCTGCGCGCCGTCGGCGTGGATTTCAGCTTCGCGCCGGTGCTGGACCTGCAGACCGACATCAGCCAGGTCATTGGCGACCGGGCCTTTTCCCGGGATCCTGTCACCGTGGGCAAGCTGGCCTTCCAGTGGGCCAGAGGCGCCAGGGAAGCGGGCATGCCATCCGTGGGCAAGCATTTTCCGGGTCACGGCTGCGTGGAAGCCGATTCCCACGTGGATCTTCCCGTGGACCATAGGCGCTTCGACGAGATCTGGGAACAGGATCTGCGCCCCTTCCGCCACATGGTGAATAATGGCATCGAGGCCCTCATGCCCGCCCATGTGATCTACGCCAGAGTGGACGACAAACCCGCCGGCTATTCCCGGTTCTGGATACAGGAAGTGCTGCGCCGGCGCATGGACTTCCAGGGCGTGGTGTTCAGTGACGACTTGAGCATGGCGGCAGCCGATGTGGGCGGCAGCTATGCCGAAAGAGCCGCCCTGGCCCTGGATGCCGGTTGTGACATGATCCTGGTATGCAACAATCCCGGCGGGGCAGAGCAGGTGCTCGCCTCCCTGACGGACTATTGTGAGCCCGTAAGCCAGGCGCGCATGGCGCGCATGCATGGTCACGGCCATCCCGACATGGTGCAGGTGCACGAAGACCCCCGCTGGCGCCAGGCCATGGACTGCCTGAACCGGCTGGAAGCCGAAGAATCCCTCGACCTGGAACTTGAATGATGAGCATATCCCCGGAAGAAATCACAAGGGTGAGGCAACAAGCCCGCGAAATCTGCTCACAAGAGGAAGTCGAATCTGCTCTGGACCGCATGGCCCGGGACATCAGCCTTCGGGCCGGCGACCGCAATCCCTTGCTGCTCGCCGTCATGAACGGCGGTTTGATCCCCCTGGGATTGCTGCTGCCGCGCCTGGATTTCCCCCTGCGGGTGGATTATCTCCATGCCACCCGCTACCGGGAGCGCACTTTCGGCACCGACCTCCAGTGGAAGAAGACGCCGGAATGTTCCCTGGAAGGTGAGACCGTCATCATCGTGGACGACATTCTCGATGAAGGCCATACGCTGAAGGCCATTGCCGACTACTGCCGGGAGCAGGGCGCCACCGAGGTCATCAGCGTGGTGCTGGTGCATAAACTGCACGAGCGCGGCAATGGCTTCCAGGCCGATGTCGTGGGACTGACCACGCCGGACCGATACCTGTTTGGTTACGGCATGGATTACAAAGGCTACTGGCGCAATGCGCCAGGCATATTCGCCGTGGGAGAAGAAGATGGACACTGAACGCATCGCCATCGTTGGCGGATCCGGCCTGACCTGGCTGGACACCCTGAAGGTTGAAAAACAGAAAGTCGTGGTCACGCCCTATGGCGATCCTTCCGCCCCTCTGACCTTCGGCCAATTCGGCAAGCTGCCCGTGGTGTTCCTGCCGCGTCATGGGGCAGGGCATACCATTCCTCCCCACGAGGTCAACTACCGGGCCAACATCTGGGCCCTGCATTCCGTGGGCGTAAAGAAAATCATCTCCGTGGCTTCCGTGGGCGGCATCACCATGGAACCGGGCATACTCTGTATTCCCGACCAGATCATCGACTACACCTGGGGGCGGGAACACACCTATGTCGAGCCCGGTCAATCTCCCGTCAAGCACGTGGACTTCACCGAACCCTACTGCGAGGAGCTGCGCCAGGCTCTCATCGAGGCCGGCATGAATGCCAGCGTTCGCCTGAAGAAAGACGGCTGCTACGGCGCCACTCAGGGCCCCCGACTGGAGACCGCCGCGGAAATCCAGCGCATGCACCGGGACGGCTGTGATCTGGTGGGCATGACCGGCATGCCCGAAGCCGCCCTGGCCCGGGAACTGGGCCTGTGTTTTGCCCACCTGTCCCTGGTGGTAAACTGGGCAGCGGGTCTGGGCAAGGGCCCCATCACCATGCGGGAGATCCAGGCCAACCTGGACCAGTCCATCGAAGCGGTGAAACAGCTGCTGACCACCATGGAAGCCGATTGAGAACAAGCATGAAACGCCATTTCATAGCCTTTGCCTGTCTGCTGGCCCTGGTTCAGATCAGCCTGACGCCGGCCGCCGGCAGGCCCGCCGGAAAAGGCGTGGAACCGGAGTCTTCCCCGGCTGCCGCGGATACCATCCAGGCGCCCCGGCCAGACATCGGCTTGATCGACAATTTCCGGCTCCATGGCGACCTGAACGGTGATGGCACCGAGGAACTGGTCATTGCCGTCTGGCATGCCCCGGGAGGCAGTGGCATGTTCATCTACCTGATGGTGCTGGACACCAACGACAAGGGCATCTTCGGCCAACCCATCTTCGTTGGAGACCGGGTACAGATCCGCGGCGGTGAAATTCTCAACAACCAGCTGAGCATTGACGTCATCCAGACCGGGCCCAACGACCCCGCCTGCTGTCCCACCCAGAAGGCCACCCGCAGCTGGCGCCTGGACGACAAGGGCCGGTTTGTCGAACAACCCATGACGGTAACGGGAAGCCTGTCTCCGGAAGACATCGGCGGCGTCCGCTGGCGGCTGAGCAAGATGAACGGCGAGCCCCTGGACGAGGACAGCGATATCACCCTCGAATACGATGACGGCAAGATTCGGGGGCAGGCGAGCTGCAACAGTTACTTCGGCGAAATGAAGCCCGGCGAAGGCGGCGGCCAGGCCATCACCATCGGCCCCCTGGGCAGTACCCGAAAAGCCTGTCCCGAAGACGCCATGAAGCTGGAAGCCGACTACCTGCAACAACTGGGCAGCGCGACCCGCTTCGGTTTCAACGGAAGGCGGCTGGTGTTGTACTGGAACAGGGAAGACACTGGTGGTGTTCTCGTTTTTTTACCTTCAGCCGGGAAGGGGGAATAGACCAAAGGTCTTTGCCTGGGGCTGGTCGGCGGTATAAACAAGGCATCGCTAACAACAATTCGACTTTCTACTGGGTGCCGGAGTGGACCAACTATGGCTGGGAAATACAGCAGAAGTTCCATGACTACGGCTGGATGGGACCGCAGTTCACCTCGGCGCTGGAGGGGTTCCGGGCGCTCAAGCCGGCCATCCCGGCGCGCGCCTACGCGGTGATCACCGGCCCCGACGGGGAAGGGGAGTGGAAGGTGTTCGTCGCCCAGGGCGACACCATGGTGTCCTACGAGCCGCCCTGGACCCGGGCGTTCCGGCGGGCACAGATCCAGGCGAAGCAGGCACGCAAAATTCTCGATCTGTGATTTTTTCGACGGGAATCATAGGGCCACCTTCGGGTGGCCTTTTTTTCTTTTGGGTGGCCGACACGCAGGACTACCGGGCGGCCCTGGCCGGCTACGAGGCCGCCCGGGTGGTGGGCGAGTACCGGGACGGCACCCCCGGCATCGACACCTGGGACAAGGAGCAGGACCAGCGGCTCAAGACCATCATCGACCAGTACCACACAGGCCGGCCCATATCACCGGCCGGCGACGACACCGGGGGCACCTTCTTCAATCCGGCGCGCCTGGATCCGGCGCCCCGGGAGCCCTGATCTGCCGACGAGGAGACGCCC
>CAZWRE010000061.1:0-8160 GCA_964636335.1 uncultured Sedimenticola sp.
TGCCATCCGGTTCATCCCCGCAGGCGCGGGGAACACTATGCGCAAACCGGTGCCCATTGGTCGGGGTACGGTTCATCCCCGCAGGCGCGGGGAACACAACGTCCCGCAGCACCTGAAGCGCGACCCGGACGGTTCATCCCCGCAGGCGCGGGGAACACACGCGACTGGCTGGCTCGTAATGGTGGGGACCCGGTTCATCCCCGCAGGCGCGGGGAACACTCCAATCTTAACCGATTGGTTTTACGAATAAAAAATGAACCAAAATTTTCCACCAATGAACCGGGCCGTTTTGAAGGGCTTCAACCCATTGATTTTTTTCGTTTCCAAATTATGAAAGAGCTCGATCACCGAGGTTCCTCATTCTGACGGCAAAAAACGAACCAGTCGCAAGCCGTCATGATCCACGGGGATTCTGCGGTTTTTCCCAAGCGTCTGAAATTCAAAACCGGATTCGGTGTTGGCTTGCCAAGCCATGACGACGTTCCCCTCTTCGACGAAGAATTCGCACTGTTCCCAGATCATTTCCCGCACCCGCCGGGAGACGTTTCCCACATAGACGCCCGCACGAACTTCAAGGAGCCAGACGGCCAGTCTGCCGCGCAGGCGGGGCGGGACAGCTTCAGTGACGACGACGAGCATGGCCATGGCTCAGCCTCTCCGATGCCCGGCATCACCGATGCCTTTGGGCTCGGGAATGGCGGGCGGCACCGATTCATTAGGCGGCGGAGGCGGTTCGATACCACCCGCGGCAAGAACCTCCTCTATACCAGGAATAATTTTCTTGAGAATCTTGGTTTCGCGAAAGATATTGCGGCAAGCGATGCGCACCGCTCGGTCGGGCTGCATCGGGTTCGATGCAGCGATCTTGAAGGCGACGGGCACCACGGTGTCGAATTTGTAGATGTCGGCGATAGCGTAAACGAAGGAAAGAGGCTTGCCAGTATGGATGAAGCCGACGGCGGGCGCATAGCCGGCGGCCAGTACCGCCGCTTCGGTGATGCCGTAGAGGCAGGCGGTGGCGGCGCTGATGCAGCGGTTGGCGACATCGCCCTGCTCCCAGTCTTTCGGGTCGTAGCGGCGGCCCTTCCATTTCACGCCATAGCGTTTGGCCAGCAGTTCATAGGCCTTGCGCACCCGGGCGCCTTCGATACCTCGCAGTTGATCCACACTGCGGCGTGAAGGAGGGGGTTCGCCAAAACGCATTTCATACATTTTGCGCACAACCTTGAGACGCAGGTTGTCGTCCAGCGCCAACCGTGCCTGGTAGAGCAACCGGTCGGAGCGCGCGCCGCCGGGCTGGCCGGATGCATACAGCCGCACGCCCGCCTCACCCACCCACACCAGCAGGGTGCCCACGTGGGCCGCCAGTTTGGCGGCGGCATGGGAAACACGGGTTCCGGGTTCAAGCATGATGCAGGCCACAGAGCCCACGGGGATGTGCTCACGCACGCCGTTCTTGTCGATGACCACGAAAGCCCCGTCCACCACGTCGATGCGTCCATAGCTGATGAAGATCATGGAGATGCGTTCTTTCATGGGGATGGGTTTGAGGGGCAAAAAGGCCATCGTTCAATACGGCAACAGGAGGTTCTCGAAAGGCTCATGCTGCTTCCAGCGATAGGCGCCGAAATCGCGCTGGTCGGTGGAGAGGATGCGGCCGTGGCCGAGGGCCTCGGCCAGAATGACGAGTGAGGCATCGGCCAGATCCATCGGCAAGTCGCGATAGTGCTGCATCAGTTCCAGCACACGCGGCCAGTGCCCGTCTTCCAGGGGGAACAGGTCGCAGCCGCCGGATTGAAGATTGCGCAGGAATTGCATTTGCGCTGCATGCCCCATCCATCGGCCAATCAGGTGGCTGGCCTCGGTGATCACCGGCCAGGTGGAGATGAACAGTTGATCTTCACAAGTTTCCAGCGCGGCGATTGCACGGGCGTGGTAACGGTCGGCGGGGTTGGCCAGCGCCACCCAGAAACCACTGTCAACGATCAGGCCGTTCCTTGGCAGCATGTTTTTCTTCAAGCCGTTCGGCAAGATAGTATTTGTAATTGGCGGAAAGATCTTCCGGCCCGGAAAAACCGCCGGCAAAGCCACTGTTGCGCCAGAGCTGTTTTTGTCTGCGCGCGCGTTGGCGGTCGCGAATTTCCCGGGCGGCGCTACGCACGGCATGTTTCAGCGCCTGGGTGATGGACACCTCACCCAGTGATTGACGCAGAAATTGCAGATCCTCCGCCGTCTGTTCGTCCAGACGGGCGGTGATGCGGGTTTCTCTCATGACGGATCTCCTTGTATGACATATGTCATACATTCTAGCCCGCTCAAGCCCGCCTGACCAGCAACAGGCCGCAACCGAAGGCCTTGGCACGGCCCAGGCCCTTGCGGAGGAGGGGTTCCAGAAGCTCCGGAGATTGCACCTCCAGCCGCCCTTCGAAGGTGGTCGGAACGATCTTTCCAACCATGGCGCCTTTGCAGAAGTAGACGGGCGGGTGGGGCTGAATGCGCAGGGCCTCGATGCGGGCGCCGCTCAGCTTGCGTTCCAGCCACTGCCGTTGTTCTTCTTCACGGATGAGGGGCACCCGGATCTTGCGCTGGGGCTGGTCCTTGTCACGGATGGTCTTGGTGACATTGGCGGTGAGCAGAAAATGGAGCCGCTGCCCTTCCTTCGGTCGCGGATCGAAAGGCTTTGTCGCCAACACCCGCGCCCGGGGCGTCGCCATTTCAGGCTGGCGGGTCGATTGCACCAGCAGGCGGGCGCCTTCGGCCAGATTCATGGATTCGATCCGGTAAAGAAAGGGGGCCGGTTCGTTGTCCCGGCGCTCGACGCCGGGGAACAGGCTCCACAGTGCCCGGTGCCACTCCCAGGCGTTGTCCAGGCGGCCCGGGGTCAGGTGAACTTTGCTCAGGATCATGTCGCCCCCCGGGTATCCTGTTGATAGATGTAGAGTTGCCGGCTGGCGAACTGGCGCTTGCGGTCATACAGAGGAGTGTCACGGAGCCGGTAGGGGGTGTGTTCGCGGCCGGGCGGCGTTTCGCTGTAGATGGTACCGCCCACGGGTTCGACCAGGTCGAAGGCGTTTTCGAAATCCACCGCTTCGATGCGCTCCTCGAACAGGGGGCGGGTGATGGGGCAGGCGCGCCGTCCCAGAAAGGGGGTATAGACCGGGCGTTTGAGGGCCTGTTCGATGGCATCGGCATCGAAAACCGCGCCGGACTGGATCTCCAGCAATACGGTGTAGCGGGCGTCGCAGAGGTATTCCCGCCGGGAGACCACGGGGAACTTGTTGGGTTTACCGTCCACCTTGCGGGCATCCAGCACGGTATGGAAATCGGTCATGCGCTGGGGCATCTTTTCCATGCGCACCGCCAGCCGCAAGCTGTCGGCCAGTTGCTGCTGACGCTCGGCGTCGTTGCGGTCGATGCCCAGGCAGGCTCCGATCAGCCCGAGCAACCCACTGCGGGTGGGAATCAGCTCGGAATGGCGCAGGTCTTCGTAGGTGTGCCCGCCCCAGGCCTGCATCACGCCATGCAGCTTGAGCACGAGATAGGTGTTCATGACGCCTCACCGCCCCGGCTTACCCAGTCTTCCAGCTCGGGCAGGCTGGAAAACCGCTGCAAGGGTTCCGTATCGACGGCATCCAGGGCAAAGGCCGCGGCCTGTTCATCCAACCCGTAGCCGGCATGGACCTTGCGCCAGTAGTCCACCAGCGCGGTGATGGAGGGCTTGAGAAAACCGCTGCCCTGCTCCTTCACCGGTTCCTCGAAAGCATTGGCCAGGGATACCGGCAGATCGCTGAAGCTCACCAGTGCAAAATCCGCCAGATTGAAGGGCGCCGTGCTCTGGTTCTTGGCCGTGGGCACCACGGTGGCCAGCATGTGCAGCACATGGCGGGCGATCTCCAGGGCCTTTTCCCGGGATGCCCCGCCAAGGTTCCGTTGCAGATGGGGAATGTTCAAGCTGGCATAGCGATAGAAGACACCGGCGCTGAACTCCTGTGTGTCGAGGTGACCGGAGCCCTGCTCGCCCTTGCCCTCCTCGCTTTCGCCAACGAGGCGCTGCTTCATCTCCTCTTCCACCAGGTCATCCACCGCCGTGAACCAGTCGATGTCGGAATCCACGGCATGAGTGGTGATAGCGTGGGCCACCGCCATGGCGCCGTCCATGTTGGTCATCAGCCCGGAAGTGGCCATGCGGCCGGAAAGGGCGACGTCCACGGCGGACGCCAGGGCGGCACGCAGTGACGCGGCGTTCTTTTCGATCTGCCTTTGCAGTTTTTTCGGGTCGGCATCTTCACCGGCCTCCATTATGGCCTGGCAGAACCAGGCCACCTCTTCCACGGCCCAGGGGGCAACGGCGACACCGCTCACCGAGAGATCCGGCAGGCCTTCCTTGCCAGCGATCCACTCCACCGCCTTGATGATGATTTCCTCGGGGAAGCGCTCCTTGAGCGCATCGACCATTTTTTGCTGAAGCCGCCCCAGTTCGCGGGTGCGGATGGAAGGCGCGCCCAGGTGCTCGGCATAGTAGTTGCTCTTGCGCATGGCCCGTTTGAGGGACTGGGAAGAGAGGCGCACCCGACGCTGGCCGCCGAAAATGGCGGTTTTCTGCATGTTCATGTCGTCCCGGTTGAGACAGGCGGGGCTGTGGGAGATGAGGATGTGGAAATTGACGAAGTTCTTGTCATTCATGATTGGGCTTCCTTTTCACGGCTTGTGACGGGGGTGAAATAGTCTTCGATCAGGCGGCGTTTTTGCGTCTCGCCCCAGTAGAACAGCATCTCGCCAAGCGCCTGCCAGTCCACTGCCGGCTCTACCTGCTGCGCCAGGCGCCGAAGCTGGATCAGGTCATTGGGGCTGGTGGAGCGCAGCACCTGAAACAGCCGCGCTTCCGAAATCTTTCCCGCCAGTTTTTGACCAAGCCGCCCGCCCCCTTCCTGGTGGCGGACAAAGGGCAGGAAAAAAACCACGCGCTGCCAACGTTTGTCGGTTTGAATGCCTGGCAGCACCCGGTAGAAGGCGGGGATCAGGGCCAGATCATCGGGCTTGGCCACCCGCCGCAACTCGGCCCTGGGCCCTGCGGGCAGGGTTTGGTAGCGCTGCACCAGGGCAATGAAATCGTAGGGTTCTGTCATGGGCGGTCTCCTTGCAGTTGCTTGAATGCGCCGGCCAGGTTCCGTTTGGCCCGGGCCAGGGCCTCGATCATCTTGGGTTCATGAGCGTAGGGGCGGGTGACCTGGCAGAAGATCTCCCAGCTCAGGCGGATCAGGTCATCGCGCAGGCGGTCGATGGTCCCGCCGGCCTCGGACCAGTCGATCTCGCGCAGAGTGGCGTGAATCAGGGGCTCGGACTGGTGGTAGTAGAGTGCTTCGGCCTTTTCGTTGACGCCGGTGGCACCGCTGGCCTTGGCAAAGCCGAACAGCTTGTTGCGCAACTGGGTCTTGATCTCCAGCGCCGTGCCCACCAGCCGGGCGATCTGCTCGCCTTTGTTGTCCCAGCCGGGTCGCAGCGGAAAAAACTCGTGCCGCCGTTGCAGAATGGACGCCTGCTTGTTGCGATAACCGCCGACGATCAACTGGTCCGAGCGAGCCAGATCCCGCCGGAACTGGCGCACCACCTCGGCGGGGCGATGGCCGGTCTTTTGGTCTTCCGAAGCCACCAGCAGGTGATCAAGCTGGGTCCAGGCCGGCGCCGTGGTGGTGAAGGAAAGGTACTTGATGGTGCCCTTTTTCAGATCGACGACACGCGGCGAATGAGGGTGAATCCAGTCGCCCACGAGGTCATAGACGAACTTCTCCTTGAGAAAACCGGTGACCGGCTCTTCCACCCATTCTCCGGTGAGGGCGCAGCGGGCCGGCTCCCGGGAAAATACCAGTTCCACATGGGCCGGCTGCCAGAACAGGCCGCGCAACACCCCGATCTCCTGGGCGGAAATGCGGGCTTTCGCCTTGATCGGCTCTACCCAGACGGGTCTGTCCCGGCTCACGAGGCGCTCATGGTCGGGCAGGATCTCCAGCAGGCTCTGCTTGTGCAGCACATTGATCCAGATGGTCTGGCGAAGCCGCGGCCCGCTCATGAAGGTGGTGATGGGGGCGCGACCGCGAATTCCGTCCTTGAAGCCACCACCGAATCCTGGCGCATTCATGGCCTGGTTGAACAGCGCGATGGCCGCCGCCGGTTCGCCGATGGCGGTGATTTCGCCCGGCTCGTTGAAAAAGGCGTGGTTGTTGCCCTCGGGCAGGCCGACGAAGAGCTTCTGGATGGGAGTGGTCTCTTTTGCCTTGACGCCGCGAATCTGCATGAAAGGCGTTTCCGGGTGGCGCAGATCGAACCAGTCGATATAGGGCTGGATGCCATCTTCATACTCGTCCGGCGTGAGGGGCGTACGGGCGCGTTGCCTCAGCGCGCTGGCATCGTCGGGCAGGAACAGCATCTGGGTCAGGCAGATCAGCAGTTGCAGGCAGGCCAGCTCCATGTCGTCGCGAGGCAGGGCGATGCGGTGGTCGTGGTCTTCGCACAGCACCTGTTTCAGCGTGATCAGGGCGCTGCGCCCGCCATTCTGCACGGGTATCCAGGGGTCAGTGAGCAGGTTCATCGTTCTCCATCCTCAATCCGTGTTGCCGGGTGTAAACAAACCGCGCTCTTTGCGACCGGAAAAACCAGCTGCCACCTTCGTTCGGTTGCATCATCAGCCACACCAGCCCGTCTTCCGCCGGTTCCGGCAATCCAAACCCCAGCCAGGAGCGGGGCGCGGGCAGGGTGTTGCGCATGATCCGCTCCGCCTTTTCCCAGGCCTCCAATTGGTCCAGCGGGGTCTCTTCATCCAGAAAGCAGCGTCCCTGGGGGCCTTCCACCACCGGCACAATGTTCAGGTTCATTTCGCCGTCGCGCGTGAGCAGGCTCACATGGCTGTCGTCGTCGGGCCAGGCGTTCTCCATGTTGCTGATCTGTAAGGCCAGGGCGCGGCTGGCGAACTGGGCCTGCCAATAGGTTTCGTATTCCTCGGCGATGGCCCGGGGTTCGTCAGGCCAGGCCTCCTCTTCATAGACCGCTTCGATGAGGGGGCGGTAGACGGAGGGAAAATCCAGCCCCGGGTGCTTTTTCACCATTTGCTCGGTGCGCCAGAGCACGCGGGCGTTGGCGGCTTTGCCGTTGCCGTAGATGAACTTGTGCAGTTCGTATTGGTGTTCGCACGGCAGCAGGACGGTGCAGGCGGGCTGCTCGAAACCGGCGGGCCGCTGCCGCGGGTGGCGGTGCAGGCGGCCCAGCCGCTGGAACAGCAGATCCACGGGACAGAGCTGGGTCACCATCCAGTCGAAGTCGATGTCCAGGCTCTGCTCCACCACCTGGGTAGCCACCAGGATGGCGCCATCCGGGCGATCGCCCTCCTTGCCCCATTTGTCCATCACCGCCTGTTGCAGGGCCTGGCGATCCTTGAAGCGGAAACGGGAATGGAACAGCAGTACGGGCTTGTTCGTCCGTGCGGACAGACGCTCAAACAAGCGTTGGGCATCGGCTACCAGATTACAGATAACCGCCACATTCGCGCCGGCTTCCGCGGCATCGACAATCGCCTGTTCCAGTGCGTCATCCGGCAGCATGTCGGCGGTTTCGCAGTATTCCAGATTGACTTTTCTCGGCTTTTTGCGCTGTTCTTCCGCCAACCGTTGCTTTTCGTGCTCCGGCAGTTCCCGCAGCTTCGCGCCATCCGCCGTGATCTGTGTAATGAGCGGGTATGGGTTTTCTTCATGGAGCGCATCGGCATTCCCTTCCCAGCTCTGCACCAGGGCTTGGCGCAAAGTCAGCGGCAGGGTCGCCGACAGCAGTACCGCGCTGCCGCCCATGGCCTTCTGGTGGCGCAGCACCCTGTCCAGCAGCCCGTACATGTAGGCGTCATAGGCATGGACCTCGTCGATGATGAGCACGCTCTTGCCCAGGCCGAAGCCGCGCACGAAGCGGTGACGCACCGGCAGCGCCGAGACCAGCACCTGATCCACGGTGCAGACGCCAATCTGGCCGAGAAACACACGCTTGCGGCTCTGCCCCAGCCACTCGGCACACTGGGCGGCGGCCTCCTCTTCGCCCGCGCCGTACATCGCTTTTTTGCCAGCGGCAGATTTGAGGTCGATGAATTGCGGGTTGAAACGGGATTTGCCGTGGGCCAGGACC
>CAZWRE010000062.1:0-3269 GCA_964636335.1 uncultured Sedimenticola sp.
CCTGCGCGGCCCGGATCACGTGAAGTTTTTCGACCGGATGTACGGCAACAAGCCCACTCGCTGGGATCCGGAGCTGCAGGGCATGGATCGTCTGCGCTTCATCACCAACTGCTTCACCCGCCTGCGTTTCGTCACCCGCAAGGGCAAGCTGAAACTGAAGCTGAAAGGCTCACCCGGCAGCCAGAAGAAGAAGTATTTTCCCTGGTTCCTGCACCCCCACCGCCGCACCCGAAACCAGCGCATCCTGTTCGGCCACTGGTCCACCCTGGGCTACCGGCACACAGACAACGTCTGGGCACTGGACACGGGCTGCCTCTGGGGCGGGCAGCTCACCGCCCTGCGGCTGGATGCGGAAACACCCGAACCCGCGCACTTTGCCTGTCCGGGCCAGCAGAACCCCGAACATTTCAAATAGCGGGTCACGGCTTCCAGATCAATCCAGCGCCACCAGCTCGAAATCGTGGGTGATTTCCGCCGTTTCTCCCAGCATGATGGACGCCGAACAGTATTTTTCAGCGCTCAGGCTCACGGCCCGGCCTACAGCCTTTTCCGTCAGCCCCCGGCCACCAACACGGAAATGCACATGGATGCGGGTGAACACCTTGGGCTCGGTTTCCGCCCGTTCGGCTTCGATCTCCACCTCGCAGAAACGCACATCCTGGCGGCTCTTCTTCAGGATATGGATGACATCGAACTCGGTGCAGCCACCCATGCCCAGCAGCAGCATCTCCATGGGGCGCACCCCCAGGTTCCGGCCACCATGATTCTCGGGGCCGTCCATGACCACCACATGCCCGCTGCCGGATTCTCCCAGCATGAGAGCGCCTTCCACCCATTTGACCCTTGCTTTCATCGTTGTTTCTCTCCGATTTCGCAGAAGGCCACAGAAGCTAACACAGACCCGGCCGAATTACAGCTTTGCTGCGGGCCCGCAGTCATGGCAGAATGGCGCGAGGAAGGATTTACAAAATGAGCAGAGGGTTGCCAACATGAGTATCGTCAAGCCCCCACCACCGCCGCCTGCCTGGCTGGCGCCATTTCTTGCGCACTGTCACGTCCACAAATATCCCGTTCGCAAGGAACTGATGAAGCCCGGCGACAAGGCGGATACCCTGCTGTATGTCCTCGATGGACAGTTGACGGTATTGCTGGAAGACGAAGACGGCAAGGAAATCATCCTCGCCTATGCCAACAAGGGAGAGTTCATCGGCGAGATGGGCATGTTCGTGCCCCAGGCCACACGCTCGGTCATCATCCGCACCCGCACGCCCTGCGAGATCGCGGAAATCAGCTATACCCGCATGGAAGCCCTGCTGGAGAACGAGTTGAAGGATCATGCCAAGGATTTCTTCTATGCCGTGGGCAAGCAGCTCTCGGAGCGTCTGCTGAGCACCAGCCGCAAGGTCAGTCACCTGGCTTTCTACGACGTTACCGGGAGAGTGGCCAGCACCCTGCTGGACCTCACCCAACAGCCTGACGCCATGACCCATCCCGATGGCATGCAGATCCGCATCACCCGCCAGGAAATCGGCCGCATCGTGGGCTGTTCCCGGGAAATGGTGGGCCGGGTACTGAAGAATCTGGAGGCCCAGGGACTGATCAGCGTCAAGGGCAAGACCATGGTGATCTTCGGCACCCGTTGACGTCGGGCACGCCGCGCTTTGCCCAACTCGCCCTCCGTCCGCAGGAGCGGCACTTCTACAATGTACAGGGTGCAACAAGCCCCAGCGAATTGCGCCATGGTCAAAACCGCGGAGGCCATGGTGCGTTTCGCAAGTTCAACGCAACCTACAGGCTGAAGAGTTCCGCCAGGCGGGCGCCGGGGTCGTCCGCGCGCATGAAGGCCTCACCCACGAGGAAGCCGTTCACCCCGTGCCCGCGCATGAGATCCACGTCCTCCGGCTGGAGGATGCCGGATTCCGTTATGACCAGGCGATTGTCGGGGATCCGCTCCAGCATGTTCAGGGTGGTGTCCAGGCTCACTTCGAAGGTGCGCAGGTTGCGGTTGTTGATGCCCACCATGGGATTGTCCACACGCAGGGCGCGCTGTAACTCCTCCCGGTCATGCACCTCGATGAGCACATCCATGCCCAGGTTCATGGCCAGGCCATTCAGTGACGCAAGCCGTTCATCATCCAGGCAGGCGGCGATGAGCAGGATGCAGTCCGCTTCCATGGCCCTGGCCTCGTATACCTGGTAAGGGTCCACGATGAAATCCTTGCGGATCACCGGCAGCCTGCAGGCGGCCCGGGCCTGTTTCAGGTATTCCGGGCTGCCCTGGAAGAAATCCACGTCCGTGAGCACGGACAGGCAGGCCGCGCCATGTTCCGCGTAACTTCGGGCGATATCCGCGGGATGGAAATCCTCGCGCAGCACACCCTTGGAAGGCGAAGCCTTCTTGATCTCGGCAATGACGCCGGGATCGCCCCGGGCAATCTTTTTCTTCAGCGCCGCCACAAACCCCCGTGGCGGGGACTTGTCCCCCAGGCTCTCCCGCAGTTCCTCCAGGGAAACCCGCCGCCTGGCCCCGGCAATCTCTTCTTCCTTGCGGGCGACGATCTTCTTCAGGATATCCGGGGTATCCGCCATCACTCGAATCCCTGGGAGACGACGACGAGTTGATCCAGGCGGTTGCGCGCCTCGCCGCTGCTGATGGCCTGGCGGGCCTGTTCCACACCGGCCTTGAGATCCTCCGCCTGGCCCGCGCAATAGATGGCGGCTCCGGCATTGAGGATGACGATGTCCCGCGCCGGGCCGGGATGATCTTCCAGCACCGAGCGAATCATGGCCAGGCTCTCCCTGGCGTCAGCCACCTGGATCGCCTCCAGGGAAGCCCGTTCCATACCGAACTCCTCCGGCCAGATGCTGTAGCGGCGAATGGCGCCATCCTTCAGCTCCGCCACCTCGGTCTTGTCGCCGATGCTGATCTCGTCCAGGCCGTCCCGGGAATGCACCACCATCACGTGACGGGCGCCCAGGCGCTGCAATACCTCGGCCAGAGGCTCCAGCAGATCCTGGCTGAACACACCCAGGAGCAGGTTGGGCACCCCGGCGGGATTGGTCAGGGGGCCGAGGACATTGAAGATGGTGCGCACGCCCATTTCCCGGCGCGGCCCGATGGCGTGTTTCATGGCGCTGTGATGGCCGGGCGCGAACATGAAGCCCACCCCCACCTCGCGCACGCAGTGAGCCACCTGTTCCGGGCTCAGGTCCAGGCGTATGCCCGCCGCTTCCAGGGCATCGGCGCTGCCGGACTTGCTGGATACCGA
>CAZWRE010000063.1:0-36025 GCA_964636335.1 uncultured Sedimenticola sp.
TGTTCCATCTGTAGTCATTGAATCGGCCGTGAAGAATACGTCAAGGTTGCGGCAATCAGGAAGCGGGACAACCCGCTTTTTCGCCCGGGAAATTCCCGGATCAATTGTGAAACCCCGACATTCCCGCAGCTCGATTCAGCATAGCAGGCCACATATTTACTGTATCAGGTTCCTGCAATGCGCGGGAAAGCAGTATCATGAAGACAAGAGCAAGAATTCAGCAATACTGCAGCTGAAAATTTGCCCCGGAGGCGCGGGTCTGATACTTTCCCCTACCTGAAAAAACAACCTGATCTGCCGGGCAACATGTTTTTTCCGAAAATACGCCTTCGAAGCTGCATGTTGGAAACAGGAAATTTCCCATGTTTTTCATCTGGTTGGCGTGTTTTTCAATCAAACGGCGATCAGTCTGTGTCCACAAACAAACGACAAGTTGTCAGGTAAAGCGCATGACGAACAAGTCCATGAACATCGATCCTCTGTCCTTCGAGCCTTACAAGCCCAAGCGTGGAGAGGAATACATGAATGAAAAACAGGAAGCGCATTTTCGCGCCATCCTGGAAAACTGGCGCAAATCTCTGATGGAAGAAGTGGACCGCACGGTACATCACATGAAGGATGATGCCGCCAACTTCCCCGATCCCAACGACCGGGCCAGTCAGGAAACGGAATTCAGTATCGAGCTGCGCACCCGCGACCGCGAGCGCAAGCTGTTGAAGAAGATCAACGAGGCCCTGGATCTCATCGACGCCCACGAATACGGCTACTGTGAATCCTGCGGTGCGGAAATCGGCATTCGGCGGCTGGAAGCCCGCCCCACGGCCAACCTGTGTATCGAATGCAAGACCCTGGAGGAAATCCGGGAGAAGAACTACGGTTGAGGCCTCCCCGCCCGTGAAGTCGTACACCGAGCCGGCGCCTGTATGCCGGCTTTCTTTTGCCCCATGAATTACCGCGGCCGTTTCGCACCCTCACCTACCGGTCCCTTGCATGCCGGCTCCCTTGTCGCCGCCGTCGCCAGTTACGCGGACGCCCTCGCCCATCATGGCCACTGGCTGGTACGCATGGAAGACGTGGACGAAGGCCGGGTAGCGCCGGGGGCGGCGGACAACATACTGCGCACCCTGGAGGCATACGGCTTCGAATGGCTGGGGGAAGTCTGGTTCCAGAGCCGACGAAAACGCCGTTACCGCGAGCTCACGGAGGAACTGAGCCGGCGCCGGCTGGCCTATCCCTGTGCATGCACCCGCAGGGAAATCGCCGAAGCGGGACAACCGGGCATCGAGGGGGTGGTCTATCCCGGCAACTGCCGCAACGGCCTGCCTGCCGGACGAGAAGGAAAGGCCATCCGCCTGCTCACGGACGATAGGGAGATCTGTTTCACCGACCGCATCCAGGGCAGGCATTGCCAGGTACTGGAACGCGATGTGGGTGATTTCATCATTCACCGCGCGGATGGCTACACCGCCTATCAACTGGCGGTCGTGGTGGACGACGCGGATCAGCATATCAATCAGGTGGTGCGCGGAGCCGATCTGCTGCTGTCCACGCCACGACAACTGTACCTGCAGGAACTGCTGGGCTTTCCCCATCCCGAATACGCCCATATCCCGCTGCTGCTGGATGATCGGGGACACAAGTTGAGCAAGCGGGATCAGGCCCATCCTCTCTCTGATGACGATCCGATGCCGGCCCTGCTCCAGGCTTGGCGATACCTCGGCCAGCCTCTCCCGGAAGAAACACCGGACAAGGTAACGGATTTCTGGCAATGGGCCGCGGCAGCCTGGGACATCAACCGGATTCCCGCCAGGGAAGCGCTGCATGGATCATGAACCCGCTTCAGGCCCGGCCTGGTGCGTTTCGCTGACGCTCTACGCACCCTACGCCTCGCAGGGCGGGTTGAGCCCCACGAAACCCACCAGATGGCAGCCTGACCAGGCCGGGCCTTCTCCAGAAAAATCCCTATCCCCGACCAATCATGCGCAGCCACACGAAGCCCCCCACCCCGGCAATGAGCGAGGCGAGCAACACGCCGGTCTTGGCCATGAGCAGGCCTTCCGGATTGCCGGCAAAAGCCAGTTCCGCCACGAATATGGACATGGTGAAACCAATACCCCCCATGAGGGACATGCCCATGACATGGGAGAAGTTGAGCCCCCTGGGTAGCTGGCTGAACCCCAACTTCACCATCAACCAGGTCATGCCGGTAATGCCCAGCAACTTGCCCAATACCAGGCCGGCAATGACACCCAGGGCCACGGGATGCGCGAAAATCTTGTCCATGGCGCCAAAATCAATGGGAATGCCCGCATTGGCCAGGGCAAATATCGGAATCACCAGGTAGGCACTGGGCATGTGCATCTTGTGTTCCAGCACCTGAGCGGGCGCCTGAGCCAGGTTTACACCATCCGCCAGCGCGGTCACGCGGCTACGCATCTGATCGTTCAGAATGATGTTGGGCTCCCGCTCATGGGCCGCCTTGACCTGATCCAGCAGGGAATGGGCGTTCTCCAGAAAACGCACCGTATCCAGCTTGGGCTTCATGGGAATGGTGAAGGCCAGAAACACCCCGGCCAGGGTGGCATGCACGCCGCTTTTCAGCAGCGCGAGCCACAGCAACACTCCCAGCAGAGCGTAGGGCAGTATGCGGCGAATGCCTCCCCGGTTCAGGGCAACCAGCAGGAACAACACGCCTCCCGCCGACGCCAGGGCGCCCAAGTCAATATCCGCCGTGTAGAACAGGGCGATGACCACCACGGCGCCCAGGTCATCGACGATGGCCAGAGCCACGAGAAAGGTCAGCAGGGCCGGCGGCACCCGCTTGCCCAGCAGGGCCAGGGTACCCAGGGCAAAAGCGATATCCGTGGCCATGGGAATGCCCCAGCCCCTGACGCCTTCGCCATCAAAGTTGAGCGCCATGTAAAGCAGGGCCGGAAGCACCATGCCGCCCACCGCCGCGCTGATGGGCAGCAGGGCCTGACGGGGATCGGCAAGCTCACCAACCAGCAATTCCCGCTTCAGTTCCAGGCCCACCACCAGAAAGAACAGGGCCATGAGGCCATCATTGATCCAGTGATGCAGGCTCATGCTCAGGGCAAGATCGCCCCCTCCCACGGTCACCTCGGTATGCAGGATGTGGCTGTAAACCTCCGCCAGGGGACTGTTGGCGATCACCAGGGCAATCACTGCGCACAGCATCAGCAGGATGCCACTGGTGGTCTGGCGGTGTATGAACTCCTCCAGCGGGGTCAGTATCTGGTCGAAAGCCCTCTCCCAGGGCGCAAGATACTCCTTTCCTTTCATTTTTTTCATTTGGCCGAATCCGAAGCAATGACGCGATGACACCTATGGTGGTGCAAAAATGCCCGCAAATCAATTTCACCGCAAGACAAAAACCACTGCCCCGGACAAAATAATCAGCTAACATTCAACTTCATACTGATGTTGTTTGCCCCGAGGCATAGATGACAGGCCTGATCGATCCTTTCCAGCGCAGCATCCGCTATCTGCGGGTATCGGTAACCGACCGTTGCAATTACCGCTGCTTCTACTGCATGCCCTCCCAGGGCATGGAATGGGAAGAACGGGCGGAATTCCTCACCTTCGAGGAAATGACCCGCATCATCCGCCTGTTCACCGAGCTGGGCGTGGACAAGGTGCGTCTCACCGGTGGTGAACCCCTGGTGCGCCGTGGTCTGCTGGACTTCGTGAAGCAACTCCATGCCCTGCCCGGCCTCAAGGATCTGTCCTTGTCCAGCAACGCCCACCTGCTGGGAGAGCAGGCCGTCGAGCTGAAGGCCGCCGGCATCAGCCGGGTGAATATTTCCCTGGATTCCCTCAAGCCCGAGGTATTTCGCAAGATCACCGTGAACGGCGACCTGGAACCCGTGTTGCGGGGTATAGACGCCGCCCTGGAAGCGGGCATGCACCCGGTGAAGATCAACATGGTGGTCATGCGCGGTCTCAACGACGGCGAGATCGAGTCCATGCTGGACTATGCCGTGGAACGGGGTGCCGACCTGCGTTACATCGAGACCATGCCCGTGGGCGAAGCCGGCATTGCCGGCACGGATTACTACATGCCCGCCGTGGAGATTCTCGCCCGCCTCAAGGAACATCTGGGCGAGGAACTGATTCCCGCAAAGGGCGGCAAGGGCGCGGGGCCTGCCCGCTACTACCAGGTCAGCGACGGTCCGGTGCGTGTGGGAGTCATCAGCGCCCTGTCACGCCATTTCTGCGATGACTGCAACCGGGTGCGCCTCACCGCCAAGGGCGACCTGGTGCTCTGTCTGGGCCAGGAAGACCGCGTTTCCCTGCGCGATGGTCTGCGTTCCGGGTACACGGATGAGGAAATCAAGCAGGAGATCCTCGCCGCCATCGCGAAAAAGCCCCGCAGCCACGAATTCAACGATGACAAAAGCAAGGTTTCCCTGCGCCACATGTCATCCCTGGGCGGCTGATCCGGAAACGACGGATGGGCAGCTATCCCGGTTTTCTGTTTCCGCGGAATTCCCGCTTCTTCCCCGGCCAGCGCTGGGTGAACATCAGCCTGCGCACCCTGCACCTCATCGGTCTGTCCGGCACGGGCTACGGCTTCTTCGTCGGGGGACATGAACTGGACTGGGAAGCCTTCCTGTTGCTCACCATCCTCAGTGGCGCCACCATGATGCTCATTTCCATCTGGAGCAACGGCATCTGGCTGCTGCAACTGCGGGGCCAGGCCATCATGTTGAAGCTGGCGCTACTGGGCCTGGCCCTTGCCCTGCCCGCCTGGCGGGCTGTGCTGTTCATCAGCGTACTGATCATCTCCGGGTTGATTTCCCATGCACCGGGGAACGTGCGTTACTACTCCATTCTCTACGGCCGCCGCATCGACAAGCTGCCGGTTTCTTCCTGAAGCTCCCGGAAACGACAGCTTCATTCCGGGAGACGACCTCTATATCATTCCACCCATGGACGAGGATACGCGGAAAATGCGCCAGGCACTCCATGAAGCCACGGCGTACTGGGTGGAACGGGCCGCCAATCTCACCGGCCGCCGGTTTGCCCTGCCGCATATCCGTTTCGACCTGCGCGGCCAGGCGGCCGGACAGTACCGCGGTCATCCCCGTCCCTGCATCCGCTACAACCTGGAGCTGGCCAGGCACCAGTTCGATGCCTTCCTGCGGCGCACGCCGGGACATGAAGTGGCCCATTACATCATTCACCAGATGCATCCCCGGCGCCGTATCAGGCCTCATGGACCGGAATGGCGCAAGCTGATGGAAAGTCTCGGACTGGATCCTTCACGCTGCCACGAATTCGATACAGGCATGGTGCCGACACGCAGACAACGGCGTTTCCCTTACCACTGCGGCTGTCGGACACATGAACTGAGCGCCACGCGGCACAACCGGATGAGGCGCGGACAGGCGGAATATCACTGTGCAAGCTGCGGTGAGCGCCTGGAACCCGTCACGGAGAATCGCGGCTTGGGCAAGGGAACACCGTGACGTGCCCGATGTCCGCCATGCTCGTTGGGCACGCTTCGCCCTGCCCAACCTACGGCGCCATGGGCCACGACAAGACAGCGCCCACATCCATCACGGCGTGTAACGCCGCTACGATCCCGACTCGATGAGAGCCAGCTTGGCTGCCCGCGGCAGGGCCTTGATGGCCGCTTCCCTACGGCTTGCCTGGGCGCGGTCGGCGCAGCTTTCCCGGTAAACGACCTCCACGGGACTGCGCCCGTTGAAATACTTGGCCCCCTTGCCCGAGCAATGTTCCTCGAAGCGCCGCTCCACATCCGTGGTGATGCCCGTGTACAGGCTGCCATCGGAACAACGAATGATGTACAACTGCCAGTCAGCCATGCATCGCCGCCTCATCAGCCAGCAACAGGGTCCGCTCACGGCCCTGGATGCGGGCGGCAGGTATGTCCCCTTGCCGCTGCCACCTGTCCAGGGCATGGTGCTTGCCTGCCCCGCTCACCAGGAACAGCACGGTTCCCGCAGAACAGAGAGCGCCATAGTTCAGGCTGATGCGATCCGGCGGCGGCTTGGGCGCATGGTGCACGGGCACCGCCAGGCGGTCTTCCGGATGCTCATGGCCGGGAAACAGGGATGCCGTATGGCCGTCCTCCCCCAGTCCCAACAGCACCAGATCGAAAGGCAGTGCCGGACGAACTTCCTTCTCATAGGCGGCGGCACCCATCTCCGCACCCAACTCGGCGGGAATCATGTGCAGCTGTTCTTCCGTCACGGCCACTTGGTCGAACAGGGTCTGCCGCAGCATGACGCTGTTGCGCTCGGGGTGATCCACCGGAAGGCAGCGCTCGTCACCCAGATAGAACTGCCAGCCGTTCCAATCCGTTACCGTGTCCGCCAGCATTTCATAGGCGCGGCCGGGAGTACTGCCCCCCGCCAGCACCAGCCTGAAGACACCACGCATTGCCAGGGAATGACCCGCCACCTCCCGGATAAGATCCACCGCGGCACGAGCAACGGCCCCGGCGTCCGCCAGCACTTCCGGCTTCATTCCTCGGGATCCATGCTGTGGCGCCAGTACTGCTCCGGCTTCTCGAAAAGGCGGCGGCTCTCCACCGGCCCCCAGCTACCGGCGGGATACACGGGAACAGGGCTCTTGTCCTCCTGCCAGTAGCGGATAACCGGATCCACCGCCCGCCAGGCCCATTCCACCTCGTCGTAACGCAGGAACAGGGAGCGGTCTCCATCGATGACATCCAGCAGCAGTTCCTCGTAGGCATCAATAGGCGTTTCATCCAGGCCGCGTAGCTGGGCGTCCAGGCTGCGCTGGCGGGTGCGGATCTGCAGGCCCGGCTCCTTTACCGTGACTTCCATGCGCATGCACTCACAGGGTTGTATGCCCAGCATGATCCAGTTCTGTTTCATGGGACCGACACCGGTGTCGCGGAAGAACTGCTGGGGTGGATGACGGAAGCAGATGGAGATCATGGACTGTTTCTCCGCCAGGCGCTTGCCCGTGCGCAGATAGAAGGGCACGCCCCGCCAGCGCCAGTTGTCCACGTAGAGCTTCATGGCGGCATAGGTTTCCGTGCGGCTGTCGGCGGGGATGCCGTCTTCCTGGAGATAGGCCTTCACCGGCTGACCATCGATTTCCCCAGCGCCATACCGGGCCCGAAAGGCGACATCGGGCACCTGCTCTTCCTCGATGCGGCGCAGGGACTTGAGCACCTTCACCTTCTCGTCGCGCAGGTCCTCGGCTTCCATGGACACCGGCGGTTCCATGGCCACCAGGCTGAGGAGTTGCAGCAGATGGCTCTGGATCATGTCGCGCATGGCGCCGCTGCTGTCATAGTAGGCCCCCCGGCTGCCCACGCCCGCGGTTTCGGAATGAGTGATCTGCACGTGATCGATGTAGTTGCGGTTCCACAGGGGCTCGAGGAGGGTATTGGCGAAACGAAATACCAGCACGTTCTGCACCGTGCTCTTGCCCAGGTAGTGATCGATGCGATAGATCTGTTCTTCCCTAAGCCATTTCCGCAGGTTCTGCTGCAGCACCCGCGCTGTCCGCAGGTCATAGCCGAAGGGTTTTTCCACCACCACCCGACGCCAGAATTCCCCTTCTTCCAGGAGTTTCTGCTGCCCCAGTCTTTCCACCACCAGGCCGAACTCCGCCGGGCGTATGGCCATGTAGAAGGCGATATTGCGGGGCAGATCATCATCTTCCAGATAAGCCTTGAGGCGTGGCCAGGTGCCTTCATCGGTCAGATCACCACGAAAATAACGGATGCGCCGGGCGAAACGCTGGAACAACTGCTCGTTCAGGCCGTCCCTGACCTTGGCTTCCAGCCAGCCGCGCACTTCCTCCACGCAGCGCCGGTCATCCCAGTCTCGCCGCCCGCTGGCAACGATGCGCGTCTCGGCATCCAGCTCCCCGGCCATATCCAGGTGATACAGGGCCGGCATGAGCTTTTCCCGGGACAGGTTGCCCGTGGCCCCGAAGATCACGTAGGTGCAGCCTACATCCATGGACTCAGACATCGTACTGCCCCGACGTGGTGTCACCGCCTTCACCCGTCCAGTCCGTGTGGAAGTACTCTCCCCGGGGCCGGTCGATGCGCTCGTAGGTATGGGCGCCAAAGTAGTCCCGCTGGGCCTGGATGAGATTGGCGGGCAGGACGCCCCGGCGATAGCCGTCGAGGAAGGCCAGGGCGGAGGTCATGGCCGGCAGGGGAATGCCCAGTTCCACGCCCATGGCGCAAGTCCCGCGCCAGCCGGCGTCGGCATTTCGAACCTGTTCCACGAAAAACGGATCCAGCAACAGGTTTTCCAGTTCCGCGTTCCGGTCATAGGCTTCCTTGATATTGTCCAGAAAACGACTGCGAATAATGCATCCGCCGCGCCACACCAGGGCAATGTCTCCATAATGGAGATCCCAGGAGAAAGCCCGGGCCGCTTCCCGCATGAGCATGTAACCCTGGGCGTAGGAAACAATCTTGCTCGCGTACAGGGCCTGCTCCATGGCATCCACGGCGGCCTCCACGTCGCCGTGGAAACCCGTGGAAGGCAGCCCGAGTATGCCTTCGGCCTTCACCCGCTGTTCCTTGAGGCTGGACAGGCAGCGGGCGAACACGGCCTCACCGATGAGGGTCAGGGGCACACCCAGGTCCAGGGCGCTGATGCCTGTCCACTTGCCCGTGCCCTTCTGCCCGGCGCTGTCGAGTATATGCTCCAGCAATGGCGTGCCGTCGGCCTCGCGCCGGGCGAGGATGTCGGCGGTGATCTCGATGAGATAGGAATCGAGCACCCCCTGTTTCCAGCGCGCAAACACCTGCTGGACGGCGTCCATGTCCATGTCCAGCCCGACGCGCATGAAATGATAGGCCTCGGCGATTAGCTGCATGTCACCGTACTCGATGCCGTTGTGCACCATCTTCACATAGTGCCCGGCGCCCCCACTGCCTATCCACTGGCAGCAGGGAACGCCATCCACCTTCGCCGCGATGGACTGCAGCAGGGGCCTGATGGCCGGCCAGGCGGCCTCGTCTCCACCGGGCATGATGGCGGGGCCATGACGGGCGCCCTCCTCACCACCGGAAATACCGCAACCCACGAAGTGCATGCCGTGCTCCTTCAGCAGGGCCACGCGCCGCTCGGTGTCGGTATAACGGGAATTACCGCCATCGATGATGATATCGCCGGCTTCCAGCAGGGGCAGCAGGGACTCGATCACCGCATCCACGGCCTTTCCCGCGCGCACCATGAGCAGGATGCGCCTGGGGCTTTCCAGGGAATCCACCAGGGCCTCCAGGGTCTCCACGCCGCCAATGCTGGTGCCTGCCGCCGGTCCCGACACGAACTCCCGCATGCGTTCCGTGGTGCGATTGTATGCCGTGACGCGATAGCCGTGATCAGCCATGTTCAGGGCCAGGTTCTGACCCATAACCGCAAGGCCCACCAGACCGATATCCGCCTTTTCCATTTGCTGTTCCTCTAGAAATCATTGCGGCCATTTTCGCACAGACCATGGGTCGCGGATAAAAAAAGAGCCCGCGCAGCGGGCTCAGGAGGCTTCGTTCAAGAAAAAGACCGGCTATTCCGACATCTGGAGCCTGGGTCCCACGATACGCGCGTTCAGCACTTTCATCATTTTCCTGATGGCCCGGTCGATGAGTGGCGCCTGGGCATCCTCAAGGAACTGGGCGCTGCCATCACGGAAATAGGAAGCCAGCTCCGGTTCCTTCATCTGCGCCGCCTTGTTACCCTGGCCATCCACGAACACCATGGTGCCCGTGTACTTGCTGCGCCACACCATCTTGCAGATGAGCGGCTCTTCTTCGGCATCCAGCTTCATGCGAATCCAGCTACCTTCCTTCATGTTCCTCACGGCTACGCTGTGTTCATCCTCGATAACGGGTTCGCTGGAATCCTGCTCGGCCTCGGCCCCGTCCGCGGAAGCAGGCTCTTCCACCGCCACTTTTCCATCATTCTTCAGCGCCTCGATGAAACAGGTCTGTAGCTGATTCAGCATGGCCGCGGATTTCTTCTGATCAAAAGAGATATAGCTGAAGCCCTTTTTCAGGCCGCTGATGATCTCCGGAATGCTGGACAGCAGCTTTTCCCGGTCGAAATCCTCTTCCCGGTTTCCAAGATAGGTCACCAGCATATGGGCAATGTGCACGGCCTTGCGCCAGTTGTTGCCTTCTTCACCTTCCCGCAGCAACAGGATGGTCATCAGTTTCTTCCAGGGCTGTTCCAGAATCTGCCGCGCGGCCATCGGCATGGTGTTGACACCCAGGCCGTGCAGGATCTCCTCTACCTGCTTCCGGGCAACCTCCAGTTTTTCCTCACCGGACACGGCCTGGGCCAGCCGCTCTTCCAGGATCTGTTTGACCCGCGCCCGCTTCTCCATGTATCGGGAGAAATCCACCCGAACTTCCTCGAACAGGCTAATGTCTTCATTGTACTCGTGAACGATGCGGTCCACGGCGCGCTTGACATGGAAATAGAGGCTCTTCTCACTGCGGTCCCCGTCGTCCCGCCAGCCAACGGAAGCCGCCGCAAGCTCGTTCAGCAGACGCCGGGCGGGATGCTGCTGGTCATCGACAAAGGTTGGATCAGCGATGGCGGCCTTGAGCACCGGAATCTGCAAACGGGCAATGAGCGCCCGCATGGCGTCCGGCAGATTGGGATCATCCAGCACATGATCGAACAGCATCAAGATGATGTCGATGGTCTGCTGTTCGGCTTCCGCGATGCGATGCGTCTCCTTGCCGCTCTCATCCAGACAGAGCGTCTGGCTGAGCTGCTGGCGAATCCGTTCCTGAACCGCGGACCACTCGACCTTGTCCAGGTTCAGATCCGACAGGGCGGCGCTCTGCATGCTGCTCAGGGCTTCCATGACGTTGTCCCTGGGCAGCACCGGCAGATGAACATTGGCCGGCCGGGAAGTCATGCCCTGGGGCGCCATCTGCTGAATGTACTGCCAGATCTCCTTCAGGGACGGGGTATATTCATCTTCTCCCGCCTCGACATCCGATCCCTGGACCTCGGGATTCTCCTGAACCGATGCGGAATCGGACTGCCGGCCGGCACGGGCGGGGGCCGAAGGCCCATTCCGGGGAATACCATAGCCACCGGCATGGGAACCCAATTCAGGCATAACCCCCTTTTCCGACAGCAGGTGATTCATGCTTTCATACACACTGCCCAATTCAGACAGCACCACCCGCTCGAAACACTTGTAAACCACGATACGGGCCAGCACTTCTTCTGTTTCCCATTCGTCGAGAACAACGCGGAAAATCTCGGACAAAACCGTGGGACCAGCCGGATTTTCCTCCTTTTCGACAGATTCCTTGCCCAGCATGTGGGCGAAACGCTTGTCCAGCAGGGTGAGTTCACGGTGAAACCGGTTCCACGCCTTGGATGCCATGGTGGTAACGGCAAGCTCTTCTTCCAGCTCATCCTTTTCCACCAGGGACAATTCATCCAGTACGCCGGCTTTCGTGCCACCACCCCCTGCAACGGAAGCCCGTCCTTCCCAGAAGGAAGTGAAGGTGTTTCGCAACATTCTCAAATAGGCCTGTTCCGCCTTTTCCTTGTACAAACGCATGCTGCGCATGCCATCGAAAAACAGGGTCTGGCGGGCATTGCTGGTGGAATTTTCCGCCAGTCGATACAGGTCGTCATCAACCTGGGCAAACATGTCATGCAGGAGCGGCTCCATGCCCTGAACCAGCATGTTTTCACAGGAACGAGCCAGGGCGCCGTACTTGCCCATGGTCACCACGGGGGCCTGGGCAGCCTGCCCCTTTTCCAAATATACGATCTTGTCTGCATTTGCCATAATCTCAGCTCCCGAACCGAACCTCTTTCGGGTTCCGTTTGCTGCATACTAGGGAATAACGGCTCCCACCATTGTGCGAAGCATCACAGCTTGGCAATTTCCCCTTCCGATTCAGGCGTTCCGGCTTTTCCGAAGCCTCGGCAAGAAATTATAGTACGATCATACTATTTTCTATTTTTTCTGTATATACAGAACCTTGCCGGAGAAATATCCGCGAAATTCCGCAATATCGAAAAATAATCCGCTCATCTAAAAAAACATTTCCCTCCACCGGTCTATACTGTTATACAAACACGAAACAGGCCGCCAACAATGCGACGCATGACCAACAAGCTGAGCCAATGGGGCATGAACTGGCTGACCCGGGACGGTCCGCTGCCCGAAACCCCGCTTTGCGATTTCAACCGGCTGCGCTTCGAATTGCGTCCCTGTGACGTCCTGCTGGTGGAAGGCCGCAGCCGGGTAGCGGAAGTCATCAAGCTCATCACCCAAAGTCCCTGGAGTCATTCCGCCCTGTATATCGGACGATTGTTCGATATCCGCAATCCCAAGCTATTTGCCCCGCGGGACTTCGACTATTCCCCCTACTTCAGCATCATCAAGTACCCCTACCTGGGCATGAACGACCTGGGGCTGTACCGAAGGCTTCCCTGGGACAGGGAGACGGACTACGTCGATCAACAGCCTGCTCCCAGGCAGAACATCAGCAATACGTCCTCTTCTCCGCCGGCCGGATACATCGACCGGACCATGAAACTCGTCGGCCTGCGCCGCAAGGAGGTCTGATCATGTGGTTCATTGCATTCATCGCCACCCTGGCTGCCATCTGGTATCTCGCCTACCACGGTGCAGGCGCCACCCTCTGGGTTTCCCTGCTCCTGGGCAGCCTGGTCACCGTCACCCTGGCCACGGATATCCGCTGGTTCATTTCCGTACCCCTGTGGCTGCTGGCCGCTACCCTGGTACTGCTGCTGGGCGTGCCCCGCCTGCGCCGCAGATATGTCACCGCCCGCCTGCTCAAACAGTTCAGGAAGGTCATGCCTCCCATGTCGGACACGGAACGGGAAGCCCTGGAAGCCGGCAGTGTGTGGTGGGACGCCGAACTGTTCAGCGGCCGGCCGGACTGGGAAAGGCTGCTGAACCTGCCCCATACCCACCTGTCGGAACGGGAACAGGCCTTCCTGGACGGCCCCGTGGAAACCCTGTGCCGCATGCTGGACGACTGGCGGATCACCCACGAGGACCAGGATCTGCCGCCGGAAGTCTGGGACTACATGCGCAGGGAACGCTTCTTCGGCCTCATCATTCCGGAAGAGTACGGCGGTCTGGGGTTCTCCGCCCAGGCCCATTCCGACGTGGTCATCAAGCTGTCCAGCCGTTCCATCGTCGCTGCCGTCACGGTCATGGTGCCCAACTCCCTGGGACCGGGGAAACTGCTGCTGCACCACGGCACCCAGGCCCAGCGCGACCACTACCTGCCCCGCCTGGCCCGGGGCGAGGAAATCCCCTGCTTCGCCCTCACGGGTCCGGAAGCCGGCAGCGACGCAGGAGCCCTGCCCGACACCGGCGTGGTCTGTTACGGTCGCTGGCAGGGCCGGGAAGTACTCGGGGTGCGCCTCAACTGGGAAAAGCGCTACATCACCCTTGGCCCCGTGGCCACCCTCATCGGCCTGGCCTTCCGCCTGCGCGACCCGGATCATCTGCTCGGCGAAGAAGAAGACCGGGGCATCACCCTGGCCCTGGTGCCCCGTGACACCCCCGGGGTGACCATAGGCGCCAGGCATATCCCCCTGGACATCCCCTTCCAGAACGGGCCCAACTGGGGCCGGGACGTATTCATTCCCCTGGAACAGCTCATCGGCGGCGAGCATTGCATAGGCAAGGGCTGGCGCATGCTGATGGAGGCCCTGGCCGAAGGCCGCGGCATTTCCCTGCCCGCCCTGGCCGTGGGCGCGGGCAAGGTCTGCAGCCGACACACCGGCGCCTATGCCGCCATCCGCCAGCAGTTCAACATGCCCATAGGCCGCTTCGAGGGCATCGAAGAAGCCCTGGCGCGCATCGCCGGTCTCACCTACCAGATGGACGCCGCCCGGCGCCTCACCCTGGGGGCCCTGGATATCGGCGAGAAACCCTCGGTGATCTCGGCCATCATCAAGTACCATCTCACCGAGGGTTACCGGCGGATCATCAACGACGCCATGGACATCCAGGCCGGCAGCGGCATCTGCCTGGGGCCGTCCAACCTCATTGGCCGCACCTACCAGGCCCTGCCCATCGCGGTTACCGTGGAAGGCGCCAACATCCTCACCCGCAGCATGATCATCTTCGGCCAGGGCGCCATGCGCTGCCACCCATGGATACTCCGGGAGTTCAGCGCGGCGCGCGATCCCGACCGGCGCCAGGGACTGGTGGACTTCGATTACGCCCTGTTCGGCCATGTGGGTTTCCTGCTGGGCAACGTGGCGCGCAGCCTGTTCCTGGGGCTCACCCGGGGACGCCTGTCCACCACCCCCGTGCGCGGCCCGGCAGCCCGCTACTACCAGCAACTCAACTGGATGAGCGCCGCCTTCGCCCTGGCGGCGGACACGGCCATGATGACCCTGGGGGGAGCCCTCAAGCGCAAGGAACGCCTGTCCGCCCGCCTGGGGGACGTGCTTTCGGAAATGTACCTGGTATCCGCCACCCTGAAGCGTTTCAACGACGACGGCAGCCCGGAAGCCGATCTGCCCCTGTTGCGCTGGTCCTGTGAACGCTCCTTCTACCGCATGCAGGAAAGCCTGCGCCTGCTCATCAGCAACCTGTCATTCCGCCCCCTGGCCTGGGCGCTGCGGGCAGTGCTCTTTCCCAGCGGCCTGCCCTGGACGGAGCCCGACGACCGCCTGGCCCACCAGGCCGCACAGTTGCTGCTGCATCCCTCGGACAGCCGGGAACGCCTGACCCGGGGCATCTTCACCACCGATGACGACCGCTTCCGCGAAGGCATCATCGAGCAGGCCTTCGCACAGGCCGAAGTGACCGCCCATATCGAGAAGACCCTGCGCAACGCCCGGCGCGCCGGCGCCATTGCCGCCGGCGACCGCCAGACCCAGGTCCGGGAGGCCCTGGAAAAGGGCCTGATCTCGGAACAGGACGCACGGGAACTGGACAGGATGCGCATGCTACGCCGCCGGGTAATCGCCGTGGACAGCTTCGAGAACTACGGAAAACAGCATCTCCTCGACGGGGATTCCTCCCCCAGCCATGAGGTGGCCCAGTCATGAAGCCAGCACACAGAACCCCCTATGAAGAAACCGAGGTATTCATCATCGATGGCCGCCGCACGCCCCAACTCAAGGCCTTGGGGCCGCCCGGCCCCTTCCACGCCAGCGACCTGGCCGTGTGGGCGGCCCGGCAACTGCTCCTGGCCATGCCCTTTGCGCCCGGAGACCTGGACGAGGTGATCTTCGGCTGTGTGTCTTCCGGTCCGGACGAGGCCAACATCGCCCGGGTCATCGCCCTGCGCCTGGGATGCGACGACAGGGTGCCCGCCATGACCGTGCAACGCAACTGCGCCTCGGGCATGCAGGCCCTGGACACGGCCGCGGCGCGCATTGCCAGCGGTCAGGCGGATCTGGTGCTGGCCGGCGGCACGGAAGCCATGAGCCATCATCCGGTAATGCTCGGCGAAGCCATGGTGGCCTGGCTGGCGCAGTGGAGCCGGGCCCGCGGCCCCGGCCAGCGCGCGAGAATGCTCGGCAAGCTGAAACCCGCCTACCTGCGCCCGGTCGTCGCCCTGCTGCGCGGCCTCACGGATCCGGTGGTGGGCCTGTCCATGGGGCAGACGGCGGAGCAGTTGGCGGAGGATTTCGGCATCAGCCGGGAAGCCATGGACCGCTTCGCCCTGCGCAGCCACCAGCGTCTGGCAGCCGCCCGGGAAGCCGGACACCTGGACGAGATCGTTCCCCTGCACGACGGGGAAGGAAAGCTCTATGAACAGGACGACGGCCTGCGCCCGGACAGCACCCTGGAAAAACTGGCCCGCCTCAAGCCCGTTTTCGACCGCCCCTTCGGCAAGGTCACGGCGGGCAACAGCGCCCAGGTTACCGATGGCGCCGCCTGCCTGGTCCTTGCCTCGGCCCGTGCCGTGGAACAACACGACCTGCCCGTGCTGGGCCGCCTGCGCGATTGCCAGTGGGCCGGCCTGGAACCCGGCCGCATGGGCCTGGGACCGGTTCACGCCATGGCTCCCATCATGAATCGCCACGATCTGGACAGCGGCGACATCGACTACTGGGAAATCAACGAAGCCTTTGCCGCCCAGGTGCTGGCCTGCCTGCGGGCCTGGCGGGACGAGGACTTCTGCCACAAGGCCCTGGATCTGCCCCGGGCCTTTCAACCCATCCCGGAAGACCGCCTCAACGTGGACGGCGGAGGCATCAGCCTGGGACATCCCGTGGGCGCCAGCGGTGCGCGCATCGTGCTGCATCTGCTCAAGGTCCTTGAACGGGAAAACGCCCGCCTGGGCATGGCCAGCCTGTGCATAGGCGGCGGGCAGGGCGGCGCCATGCTCATCGAGAGGAGTGTGTCATGAACAGGTATTTTCAGGTGGAAGAAGACGGGGACGGCATCGTCTGGCTGACCTTCGACACCCCCGACAAGGGCACCAACGTGCTCACTGCCGAGGCCCTGGAGGAATTCGATACCCGGCTGGTGACCATTGCCCAGAGCCATCCGAAGGGGCTGGTCATCCGCTCCGGCAAGGAAAGCGGCTTCATCGCCGGCGCGGACGTGAAGGCCTTTGCCCGCATCACCGCTCCCCGGGAAGCGCAGGAGCTCATCTTGCGCGTGCATGACATCTTCCGCCGCCTGGAAGCCCTGTCCTTTCCCAGCGTGGCCCTGATCCACGGCTTCTGCCTGGGCGGCGGCCTGGAACTGGCCCTGGCCTGCCGCTACCGCATCGCCAGCACGGATCCCGCCACCCGCTTGGGCTTTCCCGAAGTACGCCTGGGCATCTTTCCCGGTTTCGGCGGCAGCGTGCGCAGCACCCGCCTGATTGGTCATCTGGCCGCCATGGAGCTCATGCTCAGCGGCCGCAGCCTGCACCCCAAGGCGGCAAGGCGCCTGGGTCTGGTTGACCATGCCCTGCCCCGGCGTCAACTGAACAATGCCGCCCGCCATCTCATTCGGGAGCAGCCCCCCCGCCGGACGCCTTCCTTCCGGCAGCGCCTGGCGGGGACCGCCCTCATGCGTCCACCGGCAGCCGCCATATTACGTCGCCAGGTGAGCAAACGGGTGCGTAAGGAACACTATCCCGCCCCCTATGCCCTCATCGATCACTGGCGCAGGCACGCCGGCCATACGGCGGACATGTATGCCAGCGAGGCCCGCCTGGTTCCGGAACTGCTCACGGGAAAGACGGCACGGAACCTGATCCGTATCTTCCTGCTCCAGGACGAGCTGAAGAATCAGGCGGCGGAAAGTGATTTTCACGCCCGCCATGTACATGTCGTGGGTGGCGGCGTCATGGGAGGCGACATTGCCGCCTGGTGCGTGCTGCGTGGCCTGCGGGTGACCCTGCAGGATCGTGGCCCGGAACTGCTGGGGCGGGCGGTGAGCCGCGCCCACCAGCTCTTCCGGAAGAAACTGCGCGACCGCTACCTGGTGCGTAACGCCATGGACCGCCTCATCCCGGATCACCAGGGAAACGGCCTGGGCAAGGCGGACGTGGTCATCGAGGCCATCTTCGAGGATCTCCACGCCAAACAGGCCCTGTACAAGGACATGGAACCGCGCATGAAGGATGACGCCATCCTGGCCACCAACACCTCCAGCATACCCCTGCAACAGCTCGGCGCCGGGCTGGCCCGGCCGGAGCGTTTCATCGGGCTGCATTTCTTCAACCCGGTGGCGAAAATGCCCCTGGTGGAAATCGTCACCACCGGGGACACCCCCGGCAATCTGGTCGCCGCGGCAAGCCGCTTCACCCGCGACATCGGCAAGCTTCCCCTGCCCGTGCGCAGCCGTCCCGGCTTCCTGGTGAACCGGGTGCTCATGCCCTACCTGATGGAAGCGGTGATACTCCTGGACGAGGGCATAGCCGCCGCCGACATCGACCGGGCCGCCGGGGACTTCGGCATGCCCATGGGCCCCGTGGAGCTGGCGGATACCGTGGGCCTGGACATCTGCCTGTCCGTGGCGGAAAAGCTCGCGGATCTGCTGCGCGGCAAGGTGCCGGACAACCTGCGCCGTCGGGTGGAACAGGGCCACTTGGGACGCAAGTCCGGCCAGGGATTCTACACCTGGGTGAAAGGCAGGCCCCAACGCGAAAAATCCGCGGCCACCCCGGATGCCCTGGCGCATTATGGCGACCGAATGATCCTGCGGTTGATCAATGAAGCCGTGGCCTGCCTGCGCGAAGGCATCGTTGCCGGTGCCGATGAACTGGATGCGGGCATCGTCTTCGGCACGGGCTTCGCGCCCTTCCGTGGCGGCCCCCTGCACCATGTACGGGAAGAAGGCGCGGAGCGATTCTTCGGCAAACTGCGGAAACTCGAATACACTTATGGTGAGCGCTTTGCCCCGGACGCAGGGTGGGCGCAACTGCTGGAAGAAAAGCAATGATATCCGCGGACCGGGCCTCGACCCGGCCCGCGTGAAAACCAACGGAGGATGGCATGAGCAACCCGGCACTCATCACTCTGGAACAGGCCCCCGGCCTGGCCGCCCTGTTCCGGGAGCGCGTGGCGCGCACCCCGGACGCCACCGCTTACATCCAGTTCGACCCCGCCACCGAAAAATGGCATGAATACAGCTGGCGGCAGACGGCGGATGAAGTGACGCGCTGGCAGCAGGCCCTGCGCGCTTCCGGGCTGAAGCCCGGCGACCGCGTGGTCATCATGTGCCACAACGCCTGGGAATGGGTGATCTGCGACCAGGCCACCCTGGGGCTGGGCCTGGTGCTGGTGCCCGTATTCATGAACGACCGGGCCGACAACATCGCCTGGATCGCCAACGACTGCCAGGCTTCCGCCCTGGTCATCGAAGGACCGGACCAGTGGCGAACCCTGGAACCCGTGGTGGACCAACTCACCAGTGTACACACCATGGTCGCCCTCAAGCCCGTGGACGCCAGTCATGAAAAGCTGCATCAACTGGCCGACTGGCTGCCGGAAAAGGGAGACACCCTCGCCGAGGAGGAATCCGCCCCCGACGAGCTGGCCACCATCGTTTACACCTCCGGCACCACAGGACGCCCCAAGGGGGTGATGCTCAGCCATCACAATATCCTGTGGAACGTACATGCCGCCCTGCGCTTCTTCGACATCGGCGCGGACAACACCTTCCTGTCCTTCCTGCCCCTGTCCCACACCTTCGAGCGCACCGTGGGCTATTACCTGGCCATGGTCTGCGGCTGCGCCACGGCTTACAACCGCTCCATTCCACAACTGGCCGAAGACCTGTCCATCATCAAACCCACCCTGATGATCTCCGTGCCACGCATCTTCGAGCGCATCTACGGACGCATCATGGACAAGCTGGCGGACGAGTCCGCCCTGAAGAAAAAGCTGTTCCACAGCGCCATCGATATCGGCTGGCGGAAATTCGAATACGACCAGGGCCGCGGCAAATGGACACCACGGCTGCTGCTGCACTCCCTCCTCGACACCCTGGTGGGCGCCAAAGTACGGGAACGTCTGGGCGGCCGCCTGCGCTTCACCGTGTGCGGTGGCGCGGCCCTTTCGCCGGACGTGGCCAGGCTGTTCATCGGTCTGGGCATTCCCGTGGTCCAGGGTTACGGACTCACGGAAACCAGCCCCGTGATCGCCGCCAACCCCCTGGAAAACAACGTGCCGGCCTCCGTGGGCCTGGCCCTTCCGGGCGTGGAAGTGCACACCTCCGACCAGGGCGAGCTGCTCACCCGCAGCCCCAGCATCATGCTGGGCTACTGGAACCGTCCCGAGGCCACCAGCGAGATGATCGACCAGGAGGGCTGGCTGCACACGGGCGACAAGGCCCGCATCGCGGAAGACGGCCATATCTTCATCACCGGCCGGCTCAAGGAAATCATCGTGCTGGCCAACGGCGAGAAAATCCCCCCGGCGGACATGGAAAACGCCATCACCCTTTCACCCCTCATCGAGCAGGCCATGGTCATCGGCGAAGGCAAGCCCTATATTTCCGCCCTGGTGGTGCCCAACCCGGAGCTTTTCGAAGCCCTGTGCAAAACCAACGGGCTGCGCCCCGGCGATGAGAGCAATTATCGGAATGAAATCATCACCAGCCAGATACTCGCGGAAGTCCAGGAACAGCTCAAGAGCTTTCCGGGTTACGCGAAGATCCACAAGGTCAGCGTCCTGCACGAGCCCATGACCCCCGAAAACGGCCTGTTGACGCCCACCCTCAAGCTGCGCCGCAACCGCATTCTCACCTGTTATTCAGATGAGGTAGCGGAACTGTATTCGGGTCACTGACAAATCGCTTCCCCGGATCACCGCTTCGATAATCATGTGGATTTTCCCTGGAGGGTGCTATAATCTTGCGCCTTCGCGGGCCTCGACGGCTAAGGACGGGGCGGATTCGCACTAAACAGCAACAACAACTAGTGGTTTTATGGCAAAAGAAGATGTAATCGAAATGGAAGGCACGGTGACCGAAACCCTGCCCAACACCATGTTTCGCGTGGAGCTGGAAAACGGCCACGTGATTACCGCCCACATTTCCGGCAAGATGCGCAAGCACTATATTCGCATTCTTACCGGCGACAAGGTCAAGGTGGAAATGACACCCTACGACCTGAGCAAGGGCCGCATCGTCTATCGCGAACGCTGATCGCCGCGCCGGGAGAAGCCCGCTCAGGCTTCTTCCTTCTGGTTCTCGAATTCGAACACCAGCTCTTCGTCCTTCAGACGAATTCTCACATGCCCTCCCTGGTTCAGGCTGCCGAACAGCAGCTCCTCCGCCAGGGGCTTCTTTATCTTCTCCTGAATCAGCCGTGCCATGGGGCGGGCGCCCATTTTCGGGTCATAGCCCTGCTCCGCCAGCCAGTGCCGGGCGTCCTCGTCCACGCTCATGCTCACGTTCTTCTGTGACAGCAGGCTCTCCAGCTCGAAGAGGAACTTGTTCACCACCTTGTTCACGTGCTCCAGGGACAGGGGCTGGAACTGTATGACGGCATCCAGGCGGTTGCGAAACTCCGGGGTAAACAGCTTGTTGATGGCCTCCATGCCGTCGGAGCTGTGATCCTGGGAAGTGAAGCCGATGGAACGGCGGCTCATTTCCATGGCCCCGGCATTGGTGGTCATGATGATGATGACATTGCGGAAATCCGCCTTGCGGCCGTTGTTGTCCGTGAGGGTGCCATGATCCATGACCTGCAACAACAGATTGAACACGTCCGGATGGGCCTTTTCAATCTCATCCAGCAGCAGCACGGAATGAGGATGCTTGGTGATCTGCTCCGTGAGCAGGCCGCCCTGGTCGAAACCCACGTAGCCCGGCGGCGCGCCGATGAGACGGGACACGGCGTGGCGCTCCATGTACTCGGACATGTCGAAACGGATCAGCTCCACGCCCAATATGCGCGCCAACTGGCGGGTAACTTCCGTCTTGCCCACCCCGGTGGGACCGGCGAACAGGAAGGAGCCCACGGGCTTGCGCTCGTCGGTTAGGCCGGAGCGGTTCATGCGGATAGCGGAGGACAGGGCATCAATGGCCTCGTCCTGGCCATAGACCACCATCTGCAGATCCCGGGTGAGGTTGCGCAAGGCCTCGGTATCGGATGTGGAAATCTTGCGCTCGGGAATGCGCGCAATGCGCGCCACCACGGCTTCCACCTCGTCCACGCCGATTTCCGACTTGCGCTGGCCTTCCGCCGCCAGGCGCGTGGCGGCCCCGGCCTCGTCGATGACATCGATAGCCTTGTCCGGCATGTGGCGGTCGTTGATGTACTTGTCCGCCAGTTCGGCGGCAGCCTGCAAGGCGTCGTCGCTGTAGGTGACATCGTGATGTTCTTCAAAACGGCTGCGCAGGCCCTTGAGAATCTCCACGGTTTCGGAGATTTCCGGCTCCGGCACATCAATCTTCTGGAAGCGCCGGTTCAGGGCGTGATCCTTCTCGAAAATGCCGCGAAACTCCTGGTAAGTGGTGGAGCCGATACAGCGCAGCTCGCCGGAAGCCAGCATGGGCTTGATGAGATTGGAGGCATCCATGGTGCCGCCGGAGGCCGCGCCGGCGCCGATTATGGTATGAATTTCATCAATGAAAAGAATGCTTTCCGGAATTTTCTTCAATTCCTTCAGAACTGCCTTGAGACGCTTTTCGAACTCGCCCCGATACTTGGTGCCGGCCACCAGCCCCCCCAGGTCCAGGGAAAAGATGGTGGCGTTCCGCAGCACTTCGGGAATGTCCTTGTCCACGATTTTTCTCGCCAGGCCCTCGGCAATGGCCGTCTTGCCCACCCCGGCCTCACCCACCAGCAGGGGGTTGTTCTTGCGCCGGCGGCAGAGAATCTGCACGGCGCGCTGCACCTCGTGCTCGCGGCCGATGAGGGGGTCCACCTTGCCTTCCCGGGCCAGTTCGTTCAGGTTCACCGTCCAGGAGTCCAGGGCGGAAGGTTTGGCCTCGGCCTGGCCCGCAGTCTCCGTCTGCTCCCCTGCCGCGTCCACTTCGCCCTCCGGTTCCCCGTCACGGCCCTTGGCAACGCCGTGGGACAGGTAGTTGACCACGTCCAGCCGGGTGACCCCCTGCTGGTTGAGGAAATACACCGCCTGGGAATCCTTTTCACTGAAGATGGCCACCAGCACGTTGGCGCCGGTGACTTCCTTCTTGCCCGAAGCCTGGACATGGAACACGGCGCGTTGCAGCACCCGCTGGAACCCCACCGTGGGCTGGGCCTCCTGTTCCTGGCCTTCCGGCAGCACCGGGCAGTTGTCCTCGATGAACTGGCGCACGTTTTCCGCCAGCACATCCAGATCCGCGCCGCAGGCGCGCAAGACGTCCACGGCGGACGGATTGCCCAGCAGGGCCAGCAGCAGGTGCTCGATGGTGATGAACTCCTGGTGCTTCTGCGTGGCCCGGATGAAGGCCTGGTTCAGTACGTATTCCAGTTCCTGACTCAACATGGCTGCTGTATCTCGGCTATGGTCACGCTTTCTCCATGGTACACATCAGGGGGTGCTGGTTCTCCCGGGCGTGTTCGGTGACCTGGGCCACCTTGGTTTCCGCAATCTCCCGGGTAAACACCCCGCACACGCCCACCCCGCGGGTATGCACATGCAGCATCACTTGCGTGGCTTTTTCCTCGCTCATGCGAAAATACCGGATGAGCACATCCACCACGAAGTCCATGGGCGTGTAGTCATCATTGAGCAACAACACCCGGTACAGGGGTGGTTTCTTCAGCCTTGGACGGCTTTCCTCGGTGGCAAGTTCCCCGTTGTCGTGATTAATGTGTTCTTCACTCATGGTCTTTCCCGTTGTCGGTTCAGCTCCCATCCACCCACAGGCGGGCGTTGCGGAACAGGCGCATCCATGGGCCGTCCTCGCCCCAGTCGTCCGGGTGCCAGGAGTTCTGCACCGTGCGAATCACCCGCTCCGGGTGGGGCATCATGATGGTCACCCGGCCGTCGTCGGACGTCAGGCCGGTAATGCCGCCGGGCGAACCATTGGGATTGGCCGGATAGCGTTCGGCGACATTTCCCCGGTTGTCCACGAAACGCAGGCTCACTCCCCGATCCGGGCGGGCATCCCCCCGATATTCCGCCCGGCCCTCGCCATGGGCCACGGCAATGGGCATGCGCGAGCCCTGCATGCCCTGCAGGAGGATGGAAGGTGATTCCAGCACTTCCACCATGGCCACCCGGGCCTCGAACTGCTCCGAGCGGTTGCGCACGAAATGGGGCCAGTGAGCGGCTCCCGGTATCAGCTCCTTGAGGTTGGATAGCATCTGGCAGCCGTTGCAGACTCCCAGGCTGAAGGTCTCTTCCCGCTCGAAGAAGGCCTGGAACTCGTCCCGGGCGCGGCTGTTGAACAGGATGGACTTGGCCCAGCCCTCGCCCGCGCCCAGCACGTCGCCGTAACTGAAGCCGCCACAGGCCACCAGGCCCCGAAATTCCGCCAGGCTCACCCGTCCGGACAGGATATCGGACATGTGCACGTCCACACACTCGAAGCCCGCCTTGTGGAAAGCATAGGCCATTTCCTGCTGGCCGTTCACCCCCTGCTCGCGCAGAATGGCCATTTTGGGACGGCTGATCTCCAGGAAAGGCGCCGCGATATCCTCTTCGGGATCGAAGCTCAGGCTTGCGCCCAGACCGGGATCAGCGTCATCAGCCAGGGCCTCGAACTCCTCCCGGGCACAGTCGGGATTGTCGCGCAGGGACTGCATGCGGAAAGTGGTTTCCGACCAGATCTGCTGAAGTTCGCCCCGGCCACGCCGCAGGATCACCTCGTCGCCCCGGCGGACGATGATGGCCTGGTCGTCACGCAGGCTGCCCAGCACATGGCTGTGATGGCCCAGGCCGGCATCCTCCAGCACCTTGAACACATCATCACAGTCGCAGTGAGGCACTTGCAGCACCAGGCCCAGCTCCTCGCTGAACAGGGCGGCCAGGTCGTCATTTCCCAGCTCGTCGATGTTCACCTCCAGCCCGCAGTGGCCGGCAAAGGCCATCTCCAGCAGGGTGACGATGAGACCGCCGTCGGAACGGTCGTGCATGGCCAGGATCAATCCTTCCGCGTTCAGTTCCTGCACCGCCTGAAAACAACGTTTGAGCATGTCCGGATCATCCAGGTCCGGCCCGGCGTGACCCAACTGCCCGTACACCTGGGCCAGGGCCGAGGCCCCCAGGCGGTTGGCGCCCTTGCCCAGGTCGATGAGAACGAGATCGGTGTCACCCTTGTCCGTGCGCAACTGGGGCGTGAGCACCCGGTTGACATCGGTCACCGGCGCAAAGGCGCTGATGATCAGGGACAGGGGGGCGGCCATTTCCCGCTGCTCACCATCCTGCCGCCACACGGTCTTCATGGACATGGAATCCTTGCCCACGGGAATGGCGATGCCCAGGCGGGGACAGAGCTCCATGCCCACGGCGCGCACGGTGTCGAACAGGCGGGCATCCTCGTCCTGGTGCCCGGCGGCCGCCATCCAGTTGGCGGACAGCTTGATGTCCCCCAGGCCGGCAATGGGCGCGGCCATGATGTTGGTGATGGCTTCGCCGATGGCCATGCGCCCGGAAGCCGGCGCGTCCAGCAGGGCCAGGGGGGTGCGCTCACCGATAGCCATGGCCTCCCCGGCATCACCCTCGTAGTCGGCGATGGTCACCGCCACATCAGCCACGGGAACCTGCCAGGGACCCACCATCTGGTCCCGGGCCACCATGCCGGTGATGCTGCGGTCACCGATGGTAATGAGAAAGGTCTTGCTGGCCACCGTGGGCAGACGCAGCACCCGCTCCAGGGCCGCATCCGGGCTTATCCCGTCGAAGACGAGTTCCGGCCGCCGGAAGCTCTGGTGACGGGTCTCGCGCACCATCTTCGGCGGCTTGCCGAACAGCAGGGGCATGGGCATGTCGATGGGATTGTTCTCGAAATGGGCATCGCCCAGCAGCAGGTGCTCCTCGTCCACCGCCTCGCCGACGATGGCGTAGGGGCAGCGCTCACGCTCGCAGATGGCCTCGAATTCCTCCAGGCGGCTGGCGTCTATGGCCAGCACATAGCGTTCCTGGGACTCGTTGCACCAGATCTCCATGGGCGACATGCCCGGATCGTCGCAGGGAATGGTGCGCAGTTCGAAACGCCCCCCCAGGCCGGCGTCATGCACCAGCTCCGGCAGGGCGTTGGACAAACCACCCGCCCCTACGTCGTGGATGAACAGGATGGGGCTGTCCTCGCCCCGGGCACAGCAGCGGTCGATGACCTCCTGGCAGCGGCGTTCCATCTCGGGATTGGCGCGCTGCACCGAAGCGAAATCCAGATCTTCCGCCGAAGCGCCGGAGGCCATGGACGAGGCCGCCCCGCCTCCCAGGCCGATGAGCATGGCCGGACCACCCAGCACCACCAGGGGCGAGCCCGCGGGGAAGCTGTCCTTCTCCACGTGTTCCTCGCGGATGTTGCCCAGGCCGCCGGCCAGCATGATGGGCTTGTGATAGCCACGCAGCTCCTCACCAGCCGGCCCGGGAACTTTCGCCTCGTAGCTGCGGAAATAACCGCACAGGTTGGGACGGCCGAACTCGTTGTTGAAGGCCGCCGCGCCGATGGGCCCTTCCAGCATGATAT
Source organism: uncultured Sedimenticola sp. (assembly GCA_964636335.1). Lineage (GTDB taxonomy): Bacteria > Pseudomonadota > Gammaproteobacteria > Chromatiales > Chromatiaceae > Thiolapillus. The sequence goes on from CAZWRE010000063.1 coordinate 26,065, forward strand.
CCAGGGCCGAGACGATACGCCCGGGCTTGCCGAAATCCTGCTCCCAGGGTTGCAGGGCACCGGGAATGCGCAGATTGGACACGGAGAAACCGCACAATCCCGCCTTGGGCTTGGAGCCCCGCCCCGTGGCGCCCTCGTCGCGGATCTCGCCGCCGGAGCCGGTGGCGGCACCGGGATCGGGCGAGATGGCCGTGGGATGGTTGTGGGTCTCCACCTTCATCAGGATATGCACCGGCTCGCAGTGGGTCTCGTAGATGCCGGAATCATCCGCCGGAAAGAAACGATAACCCTCGGCGCCGCGCATCACCGCCGCGTTGTCCTTGTAAGCGGACAACACATCGTCCGGAGACTGTTCGGTGGTGTTGCGGATCATCTGGAACAGGGTCTTGTCCCGGGCCTGACCATCGATGATCCAGTCGGCGTTGAAGATCTTGTGGCGGCAGTGCTCGGAGTTGGCCTGGGCGAACATCATCAGCTCAACGTCCGTGGGATTGCGTTTCAGGGCGGTGAAGCTTTCCACCAGGTAATCGATCTCGTCATCGGACAGGGCCAGCCCCAGCTCGCCATTGGCGTTCACCAGGGCGTCACGGCCGCCATTGAGCACGTCCACCAGGGTCATGGGCCGGGGATCGGCGTGCAGGAACAGGGCCTCGGCGTCGTCCAGGTCGTAGAACACGGACTCGGTCATGCGGTCATGCAGCAGCGCCGCCGCCCGAACCAGCTCCTCGTCATCCAGTTCGCTTTCGATCCAGTAGGCCACACCCCGTTCGATGCGTTCGATATTCCGCAGGCCGCAGTTGTGGGCGATATCCGTGGCCTTGGAAGACCAGGGTGAAATGGTGCCGGGGCGGGGGGTGACCAGCAGCAGCCGCCCCCTGGGCTCATGGCTGGCCAGAGCCGGGCCGTAACGCAGGATACGATCCAGGACCTGCTGCTCCTCGCCGGAGAGATCCTCAAACAATTCAACGAGATGAATGAACTCCGCGTACAGGGAGACCGGCTTGCCCAGATCCTCGGCAAGTTTTCTGGTGAGCTTCTCCAGACGGAAATCGGAATACGCCGGCGCGCCGCGCAACTTGAGCATTTCAGGCCCTCGGTAAGAGATGGAATCAGCAACCGTAATGATACCCTGAATCGGTATCTCCCGGATAACCGGGAAAGGGGATTTTCCGAACCTTGTCAGCCGGCGAGCTTCTTCAACACGTGGGCGGCGGCCGCCATGCCGAAGGTGGCCGTCACCGGCGCACAGGAACCGAAGCCGCCGCAATTCAGGGCGCCGCCGGCCGCGCCTTCACAGGCCTGTGGAACCTCCGGGTGCCGCACCAGGGGTTCGTCCGACCATACCGCCGGCACGCCGAAACCGCGCCCGGGATTGCGGGAAAAACCATGCCGCCGGCGCAGCTCCCGGCGCAGCTTGGCCAGCAGGGGATCCTGCTCGGTGCGGCTAAGATCCGACACCCGCACCCGGGTGGGGTCCACCTGCCCCCCTGCCCCGCCGACAGTGATCAGGGGAATACGCCGGCGCTTGCAGTGACGGACGATGGCTACCTTGACCCGGAAGCTGTCGATGCAGTCGATGACGTAGTCGAATTGGGGAACCAGCAACCCGGCCACATTGTCCGTGGTGACGAAGTCATCCACCAGATGACAGCGCGCGGCGGGATTGATATCCGCCACCCGCCGGGCCATCACGTCGATCTTGCCCGCCCCCAGGGTCGAACCCAGGGCGGGAAGCTGGCGGTTGATGTTGGATTCGGCCAGATGATCCATGTCGATGAGGGTCAGTTCACCGACGGCGCTTCGCGCCAGGGCCTCCACCACCCAGGAACCCACGCCGCCGATGCCGATGATGCACACATGAGCGCGGGCAAAGCGCTCCAGGGCCGCCTGCCCGTACAGGCGCGCCATGCCACCAAATCTGCGCTGAAAGTCCACCCTTCGGCTTCCTGTTATAATGTGCTGTTTTTCAAATGTAATTCGGCATTATATCCAAGATGAACGGCATACGACTGACTGAATACAGCCACGGCTCCGGCTGCGGCTGCAAGATCGCTCCCAGGCTGCTGGACGAAATCCTCCAGGGCAGCGTGAACATGCTGCCCGACCCGCGCCTGCTGGTGGGCAACCAGACCCGGGACGATGCGGCCGTCTATGATCTGGGAGACGGCCGTTCCGTGGTTTCCACCACGGACTTCTTCATGCCCATCGTGGACGACCCCTTCGAATTCGGCCGCATCGCCGCCACCAACGCCATCAGCGACATCTACGCCATGGGTGGCAGGCCCCTGATGGCCATCGCCATCTTCGGCTGGCCCATCGACAAGCTCAGCGCCGAAGTGGGCCAGCAGGTGGTGGACGGCGGCCGCCAGACCTGCAAGGACGCCGGCATTCCCCTGGCCGGCGGCCACTCCATCGATTCTCCCGAGCCCATCTTCGGCCTGGCAGTCACCGGCATCGTGGACAACGCCAGGCTCAAGCGCAACGACCAGGCCACCCCGGGATGCCGCCTGTACCTGACCAAGCCCCTGGGCATAGGCATCCTCACCACAGCCCAGAAGCAGAAGAAGCTGGCCGCGGAACACCAGCGCATCGCCCCGGACAGCATGTGCCGCCTGAACAGCATAGGCGCGGACCTGGCCGGCCTGCCCGGCGTCACCGCCATGACCGATGTCACCGGCTTCGGCCTGGCCGGACACCTGTTGGAAATCTGCCGCGGCAGCCAGGTGGCGGCGAAAGTGGAATTCGACCAGGTGCCTTTGCTGCCCCATGTGGAAGACTATCTGGCCATGGGTTGCTCCCCCGGCGGCGCGAGGCGCAATTTCGAGAGCTACGGTGAACAGATCGCCCCCCTCACGGACAGGCAGCGCCAGATCCTCTGCGACCCCCAGACCTCCGGCGGCCTGCTGGTGGCCGTGACCGAGGAAGGGGAAGCCGACTTCCTGAGCCTCACCAGGCAGGCGGGACTGGACCTGTCGCCCCTCGGCTCCCTGCACGAGAGAACAGCCGGTCATTTCATCGAGGTCGTCTGATGGAGCTGCCGGAAATCAGCGATTTCAGGGAACTGTTCCTCAACGACGTTCCCCTGCTGGACGTGCGCGCCCCGGTGGAATTCGCCGACGGCGCCTTCCCCACGGCACGGAATCTTCCCCTGCTGGAAGACGACGAACGCCATCTCATCGGCATACGCTACAAGGAAGCCGGACAGGAAGCCGCCGTGGAGCTGGGCCGGGAACTCATCGACGGCCGACCGAAGGAAGAACGTACCGCCGCCTGGAAGGCCTTCGTGGAACAGCATCCCGAAGGCGTGCTCTACTGCTTTCGCGGCGGTATGCGTTCGAAGATCTCCCAGCAATGGATATATGAAGCCACGGGCATCGCCTACCCGCGCATCAAGGGCGGCTACAAGGCCCTGCGCAACTTCCTGCTGGAAGAGATCAGGACATCCTGCGAACAGATACAACCGGTCATCCTCGGCGGCCGCACCGGGGCCGGCAAGACCATTGTCATCAGGCAGCTCGAAAACAGCATAGACCTGGAAGGACTGGCCTGGCACCGGGGCTCCGCCTTCGGTCGTCACGCCACACCCCAGCCCACGCAAATCAACTTCGAGAACCGCCTGGCCATCGCACTGATCAAGCAAAGAGCCTCAACCCATGCCCACCTGGTGCTGGAAGATGAAAGCAAGGCCATTGGCTCCCGTCATCTTCCGCCGGAATTGCATGAACGCATGGCCCGCAGTCCGCTGGTCATTCTCGATGTATCCCTGGAAGAACGCATACATAATTCCATCGAGGAATATGTCACGGAAGCCCTCCGGGAATACCAGGCCTTGCATGGTGAAGAGTCCGGTTTTGAAAAATGGGCTGAATACGCCACGGACAGCCTGAAACGGATACATAAACGCCTGGGCGGCGTCCGTTACAGGGAAATGAACGACAAGCTGCAACATGCCATTGCCCAGCTCAGGAAAACCGGCCGGCCCGATGCCCATGCCGACTGGATATCACAGTTGCTGACAGACTATTACGATCCCATGTACGACTATCAACTGGCCAACAAGACAGATCGCATCATCTATTCGGGAAACATGGAAGAAGTAAAGGCATTTCTGCGGGATTTGCACCGTGAAACATCCTGATGATGCCCGGACAATGCAAGTAAATGTTCCCCGCTGATCCTGAAAATCACTCAACGTCACATAACCGCTTTCAGCAAAATTATAATTAGGAACCAGGCGGATCTGGAGAAGCCATCAACAAGTTTCATCTGCTTCGTTCAGACACAATCAGAGCTTTCCCGGATATCAAACACCATCTTTTCATGAAAGATATTCATTGATTAACAGTTGACTGTACATTATATTTAGCGTGTCTACATCCAAGTGAAAGGACTCATGCCGAGTGATGTATTTCGTCATTATGATATTTTTACGAGGAATAACATGGCCAAGAAAAAGGTATCTGCACGCAAGACGCAGGTTGATTCATTGTCTTCCGCTGAACTGTACAGGCTGGCAAAGAAACGCGAGCAGGAAGAAATGAAGAAGACGCTGGAAGCCAACAAGGAAAAGTTGAAGGCATTGCGCATCAAGCGCCGCGAAATGATCGCGGCACATCGCAAGGAATTGGCAAAAATCGATCGGGAAATCTCCCGCCTTGGTGGAAAGACCGCCGCTGGAAAACGGGGCAGATCCCGTGGCAGCATCACCGACGCGGTCATCAAGATCATCGGCGATGCCGGTCAGATCTCTACCACCGACCTGAAAGCCGCACTGAAGAAAAAAGGCGTGGTAGTGGGCAATCTGTCCCAGACCCTCGCCTACCTTAAGCGCCAGGGTCGCGTGACTTCACCTGCCAGGGCCATCTACAAACTGGCCAAATAGACGGTTGTCGTCCGCAATGGCCGAAACCCGCGTGATACGGGTTCCGGCCATTGCCTTTCAGGCGCCGCGCAGCGCCCCTGTCACCGCCCGCCCCGGCTGATTCCTCCATCATTTACAGGCGGTTTTCCGGTATCGGAACCTTCAGACCTTCTTCATACACCATGAACCGCGCATGCGGGCCACTTCCGGAGAACCATCCCGATGCCGGCGTCCACTTGCGCCCGTGGTGGATTCCCGTGTATAGTTCGCCCTCGCAACAGGCGCGTAGCTCAGCTGGTTAGAGCACCACCTTGACATGGTGGGGGTCGGCGGTTCGATTCCGTTCGCGCCTACCAATAAAACAAGCACTTACGGATTTTCCGAAGTGCTTTTTTATTTTGGCGGAACAATATTGCGGCCTCATGCCGGCGGCAACACCACCACCGCCCGCAAGCCACCCAGCCGGGGAGAATCCTCCAGACGCAGCTCCCCTCCATACTGCCGGACGATATCATTGACGATGGCCAGTCCTAGACCATGACCAGGCTGGTTCTCATCCAGTTTCTGGCCGCGGGCCAGCAGGATCTCGCGCTGTTCCGAAGCTATGCCCGGCCCGTCATCCTCCACGGTCAGCACCAGTTCATCCCCCGCCAGCAGTCGCACATGAATCTTCTGGTTGGCCCATTTGGCGGCATTGTCCAGAAGGTTGCCCGCCATCTCCAGCATGTCGTTCTGATCCATTGCCAGGGATTCGGGCGCGTCCACCTCCAGCTCGAACTCCAGCGCCTTTTGATGGTGCAGGGTCCGCACGGTATCGACGATGTCCGCCAGGTCTTCTTCGGGGCGAAAATGTTTTCCCGCCACGGCACGCCCGGTAATGCGCGCCCGCTTCAGCTCCCTTTCCACAAGCTGTCGCATGGTTTGCGCCTGTTGCCGAAGCTGGCTGTCTCCGTTCCTCTCACCCTGTCGGGCGATAAGGCTCAGGGGCGCCTTGAGGGCATGAGCCAGGTTGCCCACGGCATTCCGGGAGCGTTCCTGATGCTCCTTCCAGGTATCGAGGATCTGATTGAACTCCCTTACCACGGGCAGCACTTCCGCCGGCACATCCTCTCCCACCCGGCTGCGCCTGCCCCGCCGGACATCACGCAGATCCTGGCGAACCGGATCGAGCCGGGCAAAGGCCCGGCGTATCACCACGCGCTGCACCGCCAGCATGAGCAGCACGGCCGCCAGGGACGCGACCACGCCTATCCACAGGAAGTGGCGAATGGCCCGCAACAGCGGCGCCACGTCTTCGGCAATGGCAATGGAGAATCGCAGCCCGCCTTTCTCGTATGGCCGCTGCCAGACCAGCAACTGCTGTTCCTGTGGCCCCGGCGCCAGCCAGTAACGGGCTCCGTCCATTTCTCCTCCTTCCAGCACCAGCTCCTGATCCCACAGAGACCGGGACAACAGCTTCTGCCCATCGGGAAAAACAATCATGTAGTAGTGCCCGGAAAGAGGTTGGGTGTAGATGGGCGGCAATGAACGCACAACCTTGCGCTGCCGCATGTCCATGCTGCCGAGAATGGCCTCCGCGTCATGATGCAGCCGCGACAAGGCAAACTGGATGGCGCTTTCACGGCCGATCCAGGCCGCAATGCCCAGCAGCACCATGAGCACCGCCAGTAACAGAACACCCATCCCCCAGCTCAGGCTGCGTTCGAGAGAAGCAGTCTTTCTATCCCTTGAAGACATAACCCTGCCCGCGCCTGGTCTCTATGCGTTCCTTGCCAATCTTCTCTCTGAGGCGGCGCACATAGACTTCGATGAGATTGCTGTCCCGGTCGAAATCCTGCTCATAGACATGTTCGGTAAGCCGTGTCTTGGAAAGCAGCTTTCCCGGATTCATCATGAAATAGCGCAGCAGGCGGAATTCCGTTCCGGTAAGGGGCACGGTGGCGCCGTCATCCAGAACGATCTGCTGGTATTCCTCATCGAGCATCAGGCCTTCCGCCTTCAGTTGGGCAACGACCGTATCATGACTGCGCCGCAACAGGGCCTGCAGCCGGGCCAGCAGCTCCTCGAAATGAAAAGGTTTGGTGAGATAGTCGTCGGCTCCCGCCTTCAATCCGTCCACCTTTTCCCGCCAACTGTCCCTTGCGGTCAGAATGAGCACCGGCACCTTGTTTCCGTCCGTTCGCCAGCGCTTCAGCAGTTCCAGGCCGTTCATGCGCGGCAATCCCAGATCCAGGATCACCACATCATAGTTTTCCGTACCTCCCATGAACAACGCTTCCTCACCATCACCGGCAAGATCCACGGCATAGCCGGCGCGGCGCAGCTCCGGAACCAGATCCCCTGCCAGCGCGGCATCATCCTCCACCAGCAACAGTCTCAATCTTCTTCCTCCTCTTGCTTCACCACCTCCGCGGTATGGGGGTCGATCAACAGTTCAAATATCCTGCCTTCCGCATTCACCAGCTCGATTTCGTAATACATGTTCCCGTCATGATGTTCCCTTTCCACTTCCAGGATGCGCGTGTCTTCCGACAGTTTCAGACGCTGGAGGATTTCCTGCAGGGACAGGATGCCTTCTGAAAGATCAGCGGTCTTTCTCAGCCCGGAAACTTCATGTTGCCTGGCCTGGCGCTCATATCCTCCCCATTGCCTTTCCGCCATCCACAAGGCGACGGCACCCAGCAGCAGCGCCAGGACAATGGTGATGATAAGTGGTTCGCGCATGAGGTCCAGCCTGTTGAAAGGGGCAAGTGGAAAAACGACACCCGTGCTGGCGACATCCGACCGCACGGTCCGGTTCATCGTTGATGGTACCTCATTAAACTGAATCCAGGCTGAATCCCCCACCCCCCGGGTCCAGCTTCCAAGCTCCATCCACATTCCCTGCACAGGCAGGCAGCATCAATTGTTCACCACCTTGCCGGTATTTGTCCGGTTTTCAGTTTGGTTTCAGGTAGCACCTATACACTTGCCGCCAGTTTAGACAGATTCCATTTCGAGGAAACCCGATGAAACCCCGTTCCACAGTGAACACCCTGTTCATGGCCCTGCTGCTGTTTGGCCAGGCCCCAAGCCTGTCGGCAAGCAGCCTGGCGGAAGTCGTGCGGAAGTCAGTGGAGCGCCACCCCCGGTATTCCTACCCCAAGGCCCTGCGCAAGGTGGAAGCCGGCTACCGCCAGCAGGCGGAAAGCCTTCTGGGGGGCGATCCATCAGTCAATGTTTCCGCCGCCGGCGATTCCATGGGCAGTGATTTCGGCTACGAAGAGTATGTTGCCGGCATTTCCATGCCCATTGCCCTGCCCGGCCAGCGCAGCGCCCGCCGCGGCATTGCCGACAACCTCGCGGTACAGGCTGACCGGGAACTGGCCCGCCTGACCTGGGAAGTATCCGGTGAAGTGCTGGATCGCGCCTGGCGCCTGAAGATCACCCGGGCAGAGGTGAAGCAGGCCCTCAAGCAGTGGGCCGCGGCCCGCGCCCTGGAAAAGGACATTGCTCACCGCCACGAGGCCGGCGAACTGACCCTCAACGATCTGCTCCTGGCCCAGCAGGACGTGGTGGACACGGAATCCGCCTACCAGGAAACCGTGAACGCGCACCAGCAGGCCAGGCAGTCCTGGCTCAACTATACCGGCCTGCACGAACTGCCGGACGATCTCGAACAGTTCACCCGACTTCAGCCCGCCCCGGAGCTTTCCAGCCATCCCCGGCTGCAGGCGGTGCTGGCCAACAGCCAGACGGCACATGCCCGGGTCAACGACAGCCGGCAGCAGCGCCGGGCCGCGCCCGTGGTATCCCTCTACGCCAAGCACGACCGCGGGGCGCGGGGCGAGGACTACACGGATTCCCTGGGCATTGAGTTCAGCATTCCCCTGGGCACCCGGGCGCAGGCCGCGCCGGCCATTGCCGAAGCCGAAGCCGAGCTGACCAGTGCCCAGGCAGAGGCCATGCTGGTGAAACGGGAGCTGGAACTGCGCATAGCCAATGCCGAACAGGAATTGGCCAAGGCCGAACAACTGCTGCAACTGGCGCGAAAGAAAAATGAATATGCCCATGCCCGGCTGCTGCTGGCCCAGCGCGCCTTCGAGCTGGGGGAAATGGACCTCTATCAGCTACTGCTGGCCCGCCAGCAATCAGCCCTGGCCGCGAGAAACCTTGAAATACGTGACCTGGAAAAACAACAGGCCATGGCGAAAAAGAATCACCTACTCGGAGTTGTCCCCCAATGAAAAAGATACTGATTGGAATGGCCCTGCTGTTCGCGGCCAATGTTTCCGCCGCCCCCCTGGTAAGAATCGACCCCGCGCAACAAAAGGCGCTGGGCATCACCACCACCGCCGTGGAACCCGTATCCGAGTCCTGGGGCAACGCCTACCCCGCCAAGGTGCGGGTGCCCAATGCCCAGCTAATGGTGGTCAGCGCGCCCCAGGAAGGCCTGCTCACCACCCTGCGGGTCGCCGAGGGCGAAGCCGTACGCGAGGGACAGACCCTGGCCACCATCCAGAGCCCCAAACTGGTAGAGGAGCAACGTTTGTACCTGGAAGCCATGACCCGCCTGGAACTGTCTCGCGCTGAACTGGAACGAGACCGTCAACTCAAAGCGGAAGGCATCATCGCTGAACGCCGGTTCCTGGAAACCCGGGCCCGTTACACCCAGGCACGCACGGAAGTGGAACAGCGCCGCCAGGCCCTGCAACTGGCCGGCATGGATCAGGACGCCATTCGCCAACTGGAGAACATGCACACCCTGTCCGCCATCCTGCGGGTTCGCTCGCCCATGGACGCCGTGGTCCTGGCCCAGCTGGCCACTCCGGGCCAGCGCATCGACATCGCCAGTCCCATCTACCGCATCGGGCAGCTCGATCCCCTGTGGCTGGAGATCCGCGTTCCCCTGGAAAAACTGGAAGGCATAGAGACCGGCACGGCCGTGCGGGTGGAGAAACCCGCCACCACCGGCAGGATTATCACCGTGGGCAGCATGATTCACGGCGAAGACCAGAGCGTGCTGGTGCGCGCCGAGGTAGCCAACCCGGATTCCGCCCTGCGTCCCGGCCAGTTCGTGCAGGCCCAGATGGCCCTGGGCGGCAATGGCAGCGCCTGGCG
>CAZWRE010000064.1:0-16551 GCA_964636335.1 uncultured Sedimenticola sp.
CCATAAAGAATCAGAAGGGGGAGTTTTTGGTCGAGCATATAATCTGTGATAATTGCTCTACAGATGAAACTGGAGTGGTCCTGGAGAGCTACATAAAAGATCCTGGTAGGGTTCAGGTAAAGGTATGTGTAGAAAAGGATCGCGGGCAGACCAATGCTATTAACAAGGGGTTTGAGATGGCAACCGGGGACATAGTGTGTTGGCTAAATGCCGACGAGGTGTTGGAGCCTGGTGCCTTGTCTAGAGTTTGTCGGTATTTTGAAAACAATAATAATATAGATGTTGTGTTTGGGTGGTGCTGTTTTGAAAAGGAGGGTGTGGGCCGTTGTGTGGTTAGAAAGGAGTATTTTTTTTCAAGGTCGATGCTATTGTATTATGGATGTTACATACCAAGTTGCGCCACTTTTGTTAAAAAAACAGTTCTTGAAAATGGAATTTATCTAGACGAAAGATATAGGGTGGTGATGGATTATGAATGGTATGTGAGAATTGCATATGCGGGTTATCGTTTTGGGGTTATAAGAGCGGTCTTGGCTCGTTTCAAGTGGCATGAAAATAATATTAGTGTTATCCAGGAGGAGCGTAGAAAGCAAGAGCGGTCGTTGGTTCAAAAGCGATACGGCTTGAGAATTCACCCCGAGCCTTTGCGGCGTATTTACTGTGAGTTGGCGCGTTATTATTGGATTGTGGTCCGCGTATGTACAAGAAGCTTAATGAAAGTCGTTAATATAACTTAGTGTGTAGTGTTTAAAAATTACAAGGGTGCGCTTGGGTCAGGAGTAGTCGTGCCGTATGTAGGCTGCATGGAGCTGGTCTAGTTTAGCCACGGTGATCCCGGCTAGTTGTTGGCCTCGGCTACTTGATCTTATTGACACATCTGGTGGCGGGTTCAGGCAGGGTGGCGAACATCATGAGGAACATCTTGTTTTATGGTGTCCGTAGTTCTGGAAAAGGTTCTGCGGGTCGCTGCATGCAGATTAATGGAAAGGAAATACCGGCAAACCGGAGTGCGTTGGATTATTATAATGCACGTGTGCGAGGCACATTGGGGGCGTTTTTTTTGCGCGCGTGATGTGAGATCCAGTAAGAGAAAGAAATAGTGTACAGAGTTCCATGTCGCCTTATGTGGATGGTGTTAATAATCATAGCGGGGTTGGTGTAATCCAGGTATGGCTGTCACTTTAAAAATACAAACAATAAAAATAATTTTATTTTTTGCATTGATAAACAGTTCCATATTTGTGGCATACCAGGGAGAGCTGTCGTTTTCGGTCAGGTCTGTGTTGGCGATAATAATGAACCTGTCCGGAATGCTGTTGCTGTTTTCATATATAAAAAAAATGGACAGATTGCAGGAGCTGGATGGATATGTAAGGTTAATGTTTGGGATTCTAATGTTTTGGGGTGGGATCGTAATAGCTAGAGGGGTTCAATTTGATATAGAAAAAATAAACACCTTGTTTGGACATTATTTGATGGCTTGGACCTGGCTGTCGCCGTTGGCGATTGTTTTTGGATTGAATGTAAGAAACTGGGTCCAATTACTGGGTTTTTTTAAATGGGCTTTATTGATTGGGGGAGTGTTGGCGATAGGGGCATGGGGATATACGAATAAACAATCGTTGGGGGTGTTGGAGTGGTTTGTGTTCTTGCCATATCTCGTGTTCATGGAGAATAAATGGGACGTAAAGAGTTTATTGTTGCTGGCGTTCGTGGTGGCGATGTATTTTGTGGCAACGTATTATGCTTCGGTTCGGGCAAATTTGTTGTTTTCCGCTATATTGCTCTTTTTTTACCTTATTGAGATACGGAGAAGTCAGCCTGACAAGAAATCAGGGCTTGTACGGTATCTGATTCTGATTGGTGTTTATGGTATACCCATGGTGTTGGGTGGGTATTATTTGGTGCAACTGTGGTCATCCGAAGATGTATTGTTGCAGGATACTAGGACGTTCCTCGTAGAAGAATTGTTTGACGATATGGTTGGAGTGGATCGTTGGATAGGACGCGGTGCCATGGGAACATACTATAGTCCATATTTCTCCGTTGCGGCCGGGGATGCGCCCGTGCGTTCGGTTAATGAAATAGGTTACTTGCATATGGTATTGAAGGGGGGATATTTGATGGCAGCCCTGCATTTGTTGGTGTTGGCCCCTGTCTCGTTGATGGGTATATTCCATGCAAAAAACAGGATAGCGAGATCCTGTGGATATATCATACTTTCGTATCTCCTGTTGTGGGTTGTCAGTTATTATCCTGTGTATTCCGCGGAGTACATATTGATCTGGATGGCCGCAGGAACCATTGCCTCGAAAAAAATAAGAGAAATGACAGACGAAGAGGTGTATTTTGCATATAACCCGGGATAATTGTAATTCTTGCGGTGCGGATGCTTAGCGCGCTTGGGTAGGGAGATGGTCTGTATATGGTATTATCTTTTGGCCAACGAACATCATGAGAAGCGTTTGAGGTATTCTAAGGGTGGGCAGATTTTGTTGTATGGGATCGGCAATAAATTGTTTGTTTAAAAATATAGCAATGTCTTGTGGTGGTCGGTGAACCATGACGTTGGTATTCCACGCTGTTGGCTAAAATTAGAAGAGAGCGAAATTGTGTGGTGTGGATTGTTGGTGTTTGTCGGCTGCAATGTTTAAAAAACATCTTTTCTTGAATTTTGTTTCACTTGGAACCATTCAGGCGGTTAATGTTGTATTGCCGCTGGTGTTGCTGCCGTATCTTGTGCGTGTGCTTGGTTTGGAAGGCTATGGGTTGTTTGCCTATGCCTTGTCCATCGTGATGTATTTCGACATCTTTGTAAGGTTTGGGTTCGATTTGTCAGCGACAAGAGGCGTTTCTCTTGTCAGGGATGAGCGTGATAAGCTTGCCAGGGTATTCAATGTTGTCCTGGCGTCGAAGATGGTGTTGTTCGCCGCATCTGTGATTATATTTATCGTAGTGGTGTTTTTGGTGAGTGGTATAAGGAAATATTTGGATTTGTACGTGTTGATGTATTTGTTGGTTCTTGGAAACGCCATTACTCCTGGCTGGTTTTTTCAGGGAATTGAAAAAATGGGCTATTTGTCTAGGTTGACGGTTTTGCCGAAAATAGTGGCAACCTTGCTGATGTTCGTTATTGTAACGGACAAGGAAGATTATGTGTATGTTGCGTTGTTAAATGGACTGGCTTCCGTAATAACGGGAATTTGGTCGTTATGGGTGATAAATAGGAAGTTTGGTATTGGGTTTGACATTGTGCCAATCGGGGAGGTGCTCAAGCAAATAAAAGAGTCCAGTGGATATTTTTTTTCCCAGGGTGCTGGAAGAGGAGTGCGGTATTATGCAGTAACAATAACCGGGGCGTATCTTGGAGAAGCGGCGGTGGGGGCTTATTCAATAATAGAAAGGATATACAATGCGTATAGAAGCGTGTTGGGCATGGTGTCCCAGGTTATTTATCCATATATGATAAAGCATCAGGATATAAAATTATGGTTGAGGTCGGTTCTTGCCTTGCTCGGAGTGTCAGCTTTGTTCAGTGCCTTTCTCGTTATTTGCCACGAACCGGTTTTGGATTTGGTTGTTGGTGAACGAGAAGCGGTCGTGGATGATATGTTTCAAGTGGTAATGGGTGCTGCGATAGCTGCGGTGATCAATATAATGTTTGGATACCCTTTGTTGGGCGCGTGTGGTTACGTTGGGAATGCAAACATTTCTTTCGTTTATGCGTCTGTTATTGGAATGATTTGGGTGACCTGGATGGTTTTTGGGTATGGTGACCTGATTGGTGTATCGGCGGGGATAGTAGTTACGGAACTCATGGGGTTTATCATACGGGGATATTATGTGTGGGAAAAGGGGATATTTAAAGCCAAGTGGCCTGACTGATAGCAAAGTTGTTTTTGGGTAGGCAGGCGTTTGTTCATGCTGCCTGTTTGTTAACTATTCTATTTGCATGAATTGACGATAATGACAATAAATGCGCCGGAAGGATCAACCGGACCGGATTTCGGGGTGATTAATGGAATATTCACGGATGGTATGAGTGAGGAAGGAGCTTATATTGTACTTAGAAATTATGAAAGTTTGCCAAACACGGCCGGTGGAAGTGATATTGACATCTGGGTCTTTGGTGACCATAGGAATGTCTTCCTTGAGAATGCATATAAGGCAATAATCGGCGAGGGTGGGTGTGTTATAGGAACTGCGGACACGGTGGGATTTAGGAAACTGGTCGCATTCGGGTCAGGCAGGAACGGGGGGGATTGGTGGGGAATTACGTTGGACTTGTTTTTCCGCGTGAATTACGCGGGTGTGGCAGACTTGGTGAATGGTGATGCGTTGGCTGCGCGCGCTGACAAACATAATGGTATAAACGTTTTGTCAAAGGGAGAGGCCGCCATTCTGGGGGTGCTCAAGGAAGTTCTTCACAATCTAAGGGTTCCGGAGAGATATCTAATAGAGGCTCGTAAATCCGTTTTACATAACTGGGATCAGCAGTTGCAATTGTTTGCCCCGATTGGTAATCGGGCATTGGATATTTTAAAGGATATATGTCAAGCGGATTTGAAGGATTCTCGACAGGTGCAGCTTGCTAGGAGACTGCGCAGGTTCGTGCTGCTGCATGCCTTTTATCAAAATCCGTTTCGTTACCTGAGGGGCAGGTTGGCCTTCCTGTGGTCCAGAGTGTCTAGAGTAATAGACCCGCCTGGCATAATAATTGCCATATTGGGGACGGACGGTTCCGGGAAATCCACCATTATCTCTGCCATTGAACCGGTACTTGATGCGGCTACACACGGTGCATTCACGGTAAAACACCTCCGGCCGGGCTGGCTGCCGCCCTTGGCGAGGTTGAAAGGGATAAAACCACACGGGCAGGGGCCAGTAACCGATCCTCATGGTGCCCGTCCTTCGAGCAGCCTGGTATCGTTGTTCAGGTTGGCCTACTTGTTGACGGATTACTTGGTCGGGTACTGGATCAAGGTACGTCCGCGGATTGCCAGGAGTCCAGCCGTGGTGCTTTTTGACAGGTATGCCTTCGACCTGGAAATGGATCCCCGCCGCTTTCGTATTCGGTTGCCCCGCCGGTGGTTACGGCTTGCAGGGCGCCTCGCGCCTAAGCCAGATCTGATCTTCTGCCTGGATGGCGACCCGGAGGAGATCGCGTCCCGGAAGGGGGAACTCCCATTGGAAGAAGTACGCCGTCAAGTCGAGTGGATCCGGGATTTTGCCGGCCGGAACTCCAATGCGGTGTTGATCTCCACGCGGGGAAGCGTGGAAGAGACCCGTGATCAGGTATTGACTGCGCTTCGGGATTACTGTCTTGCCAGGAATCCGCTGGATGAACCTTCGGGATGACGAGGCAACAACCGATTACCGGTTGGGATGGCGCTGGCTTGCACCCCTGCGTTCCGGCGATCGGGTGTTGCTGGAAGGTTTTTCGCGGGACGAAGAGGGCTTTTTGAAAAGGATGCTCGCCTGCCACGATGCAACTGTAGGTTTCCCGCAGGCCGAGGTGCTGTTGGCCATGGATCCCGAACCACCGGAAGAGGGTGGGGAATACCCCGGATTGCAGGGTTGTTGCATCCTGGGGGAGGGTCCACGGGTGCGAAAATGGATGCGCTGGGCGGGAGGGCGTTTCCCACGGTGCAGCTTGTACGCACTGCTTCCTCCCGGACGCCCCCGGGTGGTGGTGCCATTGGGAACACCACGTCATGTGCGACTGGCGCTGTCGTTGCATCGGCCGGGCCGCCGGCTGGCGCGCTGGCTTACGGTCATGCTGGGTGGCCTGGCGGCAGTGGGTGTGACACGGCCATTGCAGAGGCGGCTCCTGCTGGTGGCTGGAGACCGGGGTCGGGAGCCCATGGGTAGCGACCTTTTCCGTGGGGCAGGAACAGCGGAGGGGAATGAGTACGTTCTCTACCTCGGTACGCCGGACGACAACCGGAAAACGGTGGTGCTGGTGCTGAGCGATGGGGAATCCGCCATTGAGAAGCACGGGGCTACCCCCAAGGCGGTCGCTGCGCTTGAAAACGAGGCTGCCGTCTTGGGCCTGCTCAAGCAGACACCTGTGGCCGCCCGGGTGCCCGTGTTGCTGGGTCATCGTGTCGAAGACGGCCGAGCCGCCTTGCGGCAAACGTACCGGCGGCGCCGGTGGATTCTGCCGTCTTCCATGCGCCGGGAGGTGGTGCGATTCCTCGTGGACCTGGCACGTGTCGAGCCTGCAAACCGGCTGCTGTCCCGGGTGCTGGAAGAGGGCGAGGTGCGGGAGGGTATCCGCTGGTGCCGGGAGCACGGGCTGGGCGAGCCGGTGATCCTTCGGTTGGAAGGGATGGGGCGACAGGGACGACAGCTTGCCGGCCACCGTTGCCACGGGGATTTCGCCCCCTGGAACAGCATCTGGACCCGGCAGGGACTGTTGGTGTTTGACTGGGAAGCCAGCCGTCCGTGGGAACCTGCCTTGGCCGACGCCTTCTATTACTCGGTGGCCCCGGCACTCCATGTACCGGGGCGGCGCCGCGCACCCGGCCGGGTACGGCGCGCTGCCTGGGCCTTTGCCCGGCAGGTGGCCGCCGGCAGCGGCATGGAGCCGGATGTGGTGCCCTTCTACTGGGCCCTGTGGCTGTTGGCGCGCTTGGGGGAAAGGCCCGATGACTTGTACCAAATGCTGATGCGGGAACTGGAACGCTCATGGAACGAAAGCGTCGCCTGAAGATCCTGGTTTCCGCCTATGCCTGCAGCCCGTTCAAGGGATCCGAGCACGCGGTGGGCTGGGGATTCGTGCAGGTATTGTCCCGTCACCACGATCTGTGGGTGATCGCGGAAGAGGAGAAGTGCCGGGCCGATATCGAGCGTTTCCTGGCCGAGAACCCCGGCGCCTTGCCCGGCGTGACCTTCCATTTTCTCCGCAAGAAGCGGAATCGCAGGCTGCGCAAGATCTGGCCTCCTTCCTATTACTGGTATTACCGCCAATGGCACCGGCGGGCCTTTGAACTGGCCATACGGCTCCACGACCGGGTAGAGTTCGACCTGGCCCACCAGCTTACCATGGTGGGTTTTCGTGAGCCGGGCTACCTGTGGCGGTTGGATATTCCTTTCGTTTGGGGGCCGGTTGGGGGGATGGGTTACTTCCCCTGGCGGTTTCTGCCAGTAGTGGGTGGGTATGGCACTCTCTATTATCTTGGTTACAACTTGTACAACGGGTTGCAGATGCGGCTCATGCGCCGCCCTCGGCTGGCGGCGCGCAGGGCCGGCGGACACGGATTGCTGCTGGCCACGCCGGACAACCGGGTGGGGGCCCGGCGCTACTGGGGCGTGGCGGGGCGGCTGTTGCCGGAGGTAGGGCTACCCCGGCCGCCGCAGGAAAATCCAGCCTCGCGCCGATCCGATGAGCCTCTACGCATCGTCTGGACCGGTCTCCACATACCGAGGAAAGCCCTGAACCTGGGCCTGCGCGCTCTTGCGCGCCTGCCGGACGAATTGGAGTGGGAGCTGCACGTGCTTGGCGAGGGTCCCAGAACCCGTGCCTGGAAGCGCCTGGCCCGCAAGCTGGGAATTGCCGGGCGCTGCCGCTTCCACGGCTGGCTGGAGCGGGATCGGGCGCTGGCCCTCATGGGGCAGGGGCACCTGCTGCTCATCACCAGCCTACGGGATCTCACCTCTACCGTCACCGTGGAGGCCCTTGCGCTGGGATTGCCCGTCGTCTGCCTGGATCACTGTGGGTTCGCAGCGGTGGTGGACGAAGATTGCGGCATCAAGGTTCCGGTCACCACACCGGGTAGAGTCATAACTGGCCTTGCAGATGCTGTGGAGTGGCTGGCGCGGGATGAAGGTTACCGTTATCGGCTGGCACAGGGAGCCCTGGAGCGGGCGAAGGCATTTGATTGGGAACGAAAAGCCAGTGAGGTGAACGCACTTTACCAGGCCAAGGAGATGGAGGCCCATGGCTGTTGTGCAGGAGGAATGCAAAAGAAAATCCTCCCGGAGGCAACGGAGTGAGGGTGTTACTGGTCCACAATTTCTATGGCTCTTCTGTTCCTTCCGGTGAGGCCACCGTGCTGGAGGCGGAGCGCCGGATGCTGGAACACAACGGCCACCGCCTGGAGACCTTCTTCCGCCACAGTGACGAGATCCGCAGCCAGGGCACGTTCGGCGTGATCCGCGGCGCCCTTTCCACGCCCTGGAACCCCTTTTCAGCCCGGGCGGTACGCCGGGCGGTGGAACGGTACGAGCCCCAGGTGGTGCACGTGCACAACACCTTTCCGCTCATCTCCCCCGCCATCTTCCCGGCCATCGGCCGAAGGGCGGCGCGGGTGTTGACGCTGCACAACTACCGCCTCTTCTGTCCCGCGGCCATTCCCATGCGGGATGGCCAGGTATGCACCCGGTGCATGGAGCAGCGAAGGGTGGGTCCCGCCCTGCGCCACGGCTGTTACCGGCAGAGCCGGGCGGCGACCCTGCCCCTGGCGCTGAAGGTGGCGCTGCATCGGCGGCTGGGCACCTGGCAGCGCCACGTGGATGCCTTCATCGCCCTGACCGAATTCCAGCGCGAGCAGATGGTGCGGGCGGGGTTGCCGGCCGATAAGGTGCACGTGAAGCCCAACTTCTACCCGGGCGATCCGCAGGTGGTGCCTTGGGCGGAGCGCGAGCCGGTGGTGGTGTTCGCCGGCCGGCTGTCGGCCGAGAAGGGCGTACAGGCACTGGTCCGGGCCTGGCTGGAGTGGGGCGAGTCGGCGCCCGAACTGCAGTTGCTGGGGGACGGGCCCCTGGCCGGAACCCTGCAACGCCGGGTTTCCGCTTCGCCCGGAGCCCGCGTGCGCTTCCTGGGCCAGCTGGAGTCCGCGGCGGCCCAGGAACGGATCGGTCGCGCGCGGCTGCTGGTATTGCCTTCGGAATGGTTTGAGGGGTTTCCCATGGTGATCCGTGAAGCCTTCGCATTGGGCACGCCGGCGGCGGTTTCCGGTATCGGCCCTTTGCCCTCTATCGTGCGGACGGGGGTGAGCGGCCTGGTGTTCCGGCCGGGAGATTCCGCCTCGTTGCTGGAGACGGTGCGCAATGCGTGGGAGCATCCGGGCCAGCTCGAGCGGCTGGGTGCCGGTGCCAGGGCTGCCTTCGAGCAGGAATACACCGAATCGGCCAACTACCGACAGCTCATGCAGATCTACCAGCGGGCGATGGAGGTGAACAGGAGAACGGTTGATTGATGTAGGAGCGGCGTCTCCGCCGCAAACCGGTAGAAACCCAACAAAGGACCAATCAGTATGGACAAGAACAGCAAGATCTACGTCGCCGGCCACCGCGGCCTGGTGGGCTCGGCCATCCTGCGCCGGCTCCAGGCCGAGGGGTACAGAAACCTGCTCACGCGCACCCATTCCGAGCTGGATCTCACCCAGCAGGTGGCGGTGCGCGATTTCTTCGAAACGGAACGGCCGGAATATGTGATCCTGGCGGCGGCCAAGGTGGGCGGCATCCATGCCAACAATACCTATCCGGCGGAGTTCATCTACCAGAACCTGATGATCGAGGCCAATGTGGTCCATGCCGCCTGGCGCAGCGGGGTGACGCGGCTGCTGTTCCTGGGCAGTTCCTGCATCTATCCCCGCGAGGCACCGCAACCCATGGGCGAGGAAGCGCTGCTCACCGGTCCCCTGGAACCCACCAACGAGCCCTACGCCCTGGCGAAGATCTCGGGCATCAAGCTGTGTGAGTCCTACAACCGGCAGTACGGCACCGATTTCCGTTCGGTGATGCCCACCAACCTGTATGGTCCCGGCGACAATTTCCATCCCGAGAACTCCCACGTGATCCCTGCGCTGATGCGCCGCTTCCACGAAGCGAAGGTGCGCGGGGACGACCGGGTGACGGTGTGGGGGTCGGGCCGTCCCATGCGCGAGTTCCTGCACGTGGACGACATGGCCGAGGCGTCGCTGTTTGTGCTGCGCCTGGACGAGGCCACCTACCGCGCCAACACCCGGCCCATGCTGTCGCACATCAACGTGGGCACCGGCCGCGACTGCACCATCCGCGAGCTGGCCGAGACCATGAAGCGGGTGGTGGGGTTCGAGGGAGAGCTGGTCTTCGACCCCTCGAAGCCCGACGGCGCGCCCCGCAAGCTGCTGGACGTGAGCCGCCTGGCCGCCATGGGCTGGCGTTACCGCATCGAGCTGGAAGAGGGGCTGCGCCAGACCTATGCCTGGGCCCTGGAATCGGGGGTGTTCTCCCGGTAGGCGCGGCCTCCTTGCCGCGAACTGGTTGGTGTTCGGCCCGGGGGCGGGCCTTCTAACGGGGTTTTTTCAGGGTGTCGCCGGCGCGCATGCCGGCATAGGAGAGCTGGTAGGCCATGCCCTGGTGGGGCGAGTCGGGAAAGGTCCACTGGGCCAGCAGCTGCAGCAGGCGGTAGCGCCGGCTCTTGCGTCCGTCCGGCGGCAGGTGGTTGTGGGGCGAGCGCAGGATGGCGCGCATGGCACGGCGGCGGAGGGGGGCGGGCCGGAGGGAGCGGTGCAGGGTCTCCGGCAGTTCGCTTCCCATCACGGTTCTGCAGTTGTCCAGCAGGCAGTGGAGCACGGTGCGGGCGCCCCAGCGCCCGGCGGTGTCGGCCAGTTTCCGCCCGTCGGGCCGCCACCGGGTGAGGATCCGGTGGGCGTCGACCAGGTTGTGGGTGCAGAAGTCCAGGTCGCGGAATGCGTGCACGGCCAGGTGCAGCAGGCTGTGCTCGGGCGAGAGCATGCGTACCAGGCGGCTGCCGTAACGGGGATGGGGCAGGCTGGTTTCCCACAGCGCTTCTTCGCCGATGTGGAAGATGCCGGGGTTGGTGAGCCCCCGGTGGATCTCCACGGTTGGGCCGGTGCCGTCTGCGGGCCGGAAGACGCGCTCGAAGAGGGTGGCGTGGGTCACGGGGCGGTCCGGGTGGAGCACCACGGGGTGCATGATCCCTTCCATGAGCCGGCAGGCGCGTTCGAACTGTTCTTCCCGCACCAGCAGATCCAGGTCGCGTCCTACGCGCGGCGCCTCCGCCGGGTACAGGCTGTGGGAGAAGGCGGACGACTTGAGCAGGATCACGCCAATCTGCGCCTGCCCGAACTGTTCCAGGATGCGTTTCAGCCACTGCTCGTTGACCAGGTTGGCGGCGATGGCCCGGGTGGCCCCTTGCTGCAGCAGGGTGCGCGTCTCGCCGGGCAGCTGCGGTTCCAGCCCCGCCGCCCGCAGGTTGGCGTGGAGACGCGGCAGCAGCGGCCAGAGCGTGCTCTCCCAGCGCGGCAGTTCTGCCAGCGCATCCTGCGTGTCCGAACCGGGCGGGAGATCGTGCGCCAGGCGCAGCAGGGTGAAGTAGTGGGGCGTGCGGCCCGGGGAGGCGTAGGGGGGTGTCCGTCCGTGGTTGGTGGCTTCCTTCATCGGCTTTCCATGGGGGCAAGGGCCATCGGCCCGGTATCTGCGAAAGCGGTGGCCTGTGCGCGCAGTGCGTCCAGCATGACGCCATAAGCCAACGAAAAAGATAACAGGGGAAGTTCCACGAGGGAAAACGGGGAGTGCGACAGGAATCCCCCCACCAGCAGGAGCAGGGTCAGGGGAAGCAGGCTGGCAGTGATGCCGCGCAACAGCAGTTTCCGGCCGGGGGGCTCTCCCGCGGCGCCGCGGAAGTAGCCAAGCAATAGAAAGAGCATCATCTGTCCGACGAGATGGACGCCATGGTCCCGTTCCAAGAGAGGAACGAGGTTAAGGTTCCAGTGCCATGTGGTGTGGATGGCGTCGGCCTGAAACGGCAAGGTAGCGGCCAGGTGGAGGAGAACCAGGGGAACCAACCACTGTCCGATACGGATTGGGCGTTCACGCCTGGCCAGGTGGCGGGTGAACAGGTATGAGAAGAGTCCCAACAGCAGGGCGCTCCAGAGCACTGCCACTGCGTGGCTGCGCAGGAAAGGGAAGAATGCGGTGAGAACCCAGCCCATGGTGAAAAGGCTGGCTGCGGCTGGTGTAATGTCGCGGCGTTCTTGCACCAGGCAGGTGGTGAAGGCGCTGATGGCGATGCAGCCGGCCAGGGCGAGCAGCATCGAGGGAATGAAGAGGTGGTTCCGCAGATCCTGGTCGAACCCATAGAGCCAGAGCACGGGGGTCGCCAGGATAAGTCCATATAGCGGACTGGAGGCGCAGGCACTAGGGCCGCTATCGCTGGTGGGTGAGAGCCGGGCGCCGGTGAGGTGCGCCAGCCAGGCGCCCAGCCAGGCGCCTGCGGCATTGCAGAGTACGTCACTATACTGGCTGTGCCGGCTGGCGAGGTAGAGCTGGGCGAACTCGATGAGAAAGCTCAGGCCCGCGGCCAGGGCCAACTCAGGCAGGAAGAGGCGGGGGGGGCTTTCTTCGCGCAGCAGCCGCAGGAGGAAGCCCAGGGGTATGAAGAGGATCACGTTGCTACTGGCGTCGGAGAAGTTGGTCTGCCAGCGGAAGCGGGCCGTGGAGGGCCATGAAAAGTCGAAGGGGGAGAGCGTGAAAACCAGCGTAGCCCCGATTACCAGCAGGGTAAGGGCTGCAAGGAAGGTTCGAGCGCTGTGTGCGGATGAATCCATTCGGCCGATTATTTTGTTGGGGAGGCTGGTTGTTAAACCCGGTGACGGGCTTCCTGCGGTAGGGACTGCACCCCGGAATCAGCTGGCGATACGGTGCCGGTCACCCATGAGCAGATCGAAGACGTCGCTGGTGACCAGTTCCGCGGCGCGCTGTTTGCCCACGTGCCTGGCGGCGGCTTTGACGCCCTTGGCCAAGTTGGGAGGCCGGTAACGCAGGTTGTGTGCGTCGCTGGCGATGGCGTTCACGCGGTCCTCCTTGAGCAGCTGGACGGCGAGCTTCTGGGCGGGCCGACCGAATCGGCCGAGGAGGCTGCCAGCAGTAATCTGCAGGGGGCAGTCCATTTCCAGGAAAGGTTGCAGCTTCTCGGGGTGATTCTGGAACACCAGGTTACGCTCGGGGTGTACGATGACCGGTAGGGTGCCCGCCCTGCGCAACCAGAGCACCAGGTTCTCGCTGCCCACGGGCAGGCTGTTCATGGGGAACTCCAGCAAGAAGGTCTTGTGCCCGGCCCATTCACCTAGCCAGGGGATTTGGTCCCTTTCCACCATGTCGCGCACCTCGGGGCAGATGCGCACTTCCCCGGCCAGGTGCAGGTCAATGGGGATGGCTTCGCCGCGTACCGCGTCCTGAAATTCCCGGAACCGCCTTTCGAGCCGTTCGCGGTTGTTCCGGGGATAGCGCCGCACGTGGATGTGGGGAGTGAGCACCTGCATCATCACGCCGTCTTTCGCCGCCAGGCGCAGCATGGCCAACGCGTCGCTTAGGCTGGACACGCCGTCGTCCACGCCCGGCAGGATGTGGCTGTGCATGTCGACCATGGGCGGTGGAAAGTGTGTACGTTGCAACATGGTCAGGCCGCTTCCCCCTTGGGCGCCTTGTAGCCGTAATAGCTGGAGTGGTAATAATGGCCTCCGTAGTAGGCCATGCGCTTGGGCTCAGCCTGGGTGAGCACGGCGCCGGTGATCCGCACGTGGGCCTTGTGCAGTCGTGAGATGGTTTCACGCGCCGCCTTGACGGTGGTGGATTCGGCCTTAACGGCCAGGATCACGCTATCGGCTTCCTGACCAAGCACGGCAGCGTCACTCACCGCCAGCACCGGGGGCGCGTCGATGACGATGTAGCGGAACTGGCCTCGCAGGCGCTTGAGCAGGGCGTGGAAGTGCTCGGAGGAGAGCAGCTCCAGGGGATTGGGTGGCAGGGTGCCGCAGGGGATGGCGTAGAAACTGCCCTTGTCGTTACCCACCACGGGGATCTTGAAATGGCTCACGTTGGTGCGGTTGGCCACCAAGTCGGAAAGGCCAGGCTTGCGCTGCAGCTTCAGGGTGTTGGCCAAGCTGGGTTTGCGCAGGTCGGCCTCCAGCAGCAGGGTACGGTCGAGCTGGCCAAGCGAGGCGGCCAGGTTGGCGGCCAAGGTGGATTTGCCCTCGGAGCCCGAGGCGGAGGTGACGAGGATCACCTGGGGAGGATGGTCCACGTTGGAGAATAGGATGCCGGTTCGAATATTGTTGACGTTCTCCGAAAACTGGGAACGCGGGTCGGCAAGGAAGCGAGACTCGGGATTCACCCGGCCCCTCCGCTTCACCAGGGGCACCAGGCCGAGGGCGGGGATGCCCAGTTTCTCCTCGATGTTGTCGGTGGTCTTGAAGGTGTTGTCCAGGGCCTCGCGCAGGAAGGCGACGAGCACGCCCAGGAAAAGGCCCAAGGCCACCGAAACGGCGATGATGAGGGACTTCCTGGGCTTGTAGGGGGTTTCGGGCACCGTGGCCGGGTCGATGACACGCACGTTGGTGGCGTCGTACTTCTCGGAAACGTCGGCCTCCTGGAAACGGGCGAGGAAGGTCTCGTAGATGCGGCGGTTGTTTTCCACCTCGCGCTCCAGTCGGGCCAGCTCGAAGTTGGTGCCCTTGAGTTCGCTGATCTCCTGCTGCTGTTTTCGGATCAGGCGCTGGATTTTCTGCTCCTGGGCAAGGGCAATGCGGTACTTCTTGGCGATGTTATCCACCACCTTGTCGATTTCTCGCTGCAGGGCGCGGCGGGCCTCGTTCAGGTCGGAGCGGGCGGCGATCATCTTGGGGTGCTTTTCGCCGTACCGTTCGGAGAGTTCCTTCACCCTGCGCGCCAGCTTGCTTTCCTCCTGCACCAGGGTGCGTACCGAGGGGCTGTTGAGCACGGGGCCAAGGGAAGCGTAGTCACCCCGCCTGCCCTTGAGGGCCTTCACCTGGTTGTAGAGAATCTCGGCTTCACTGCGTTGGGTCTGAGCCTTGATCAGCTCGGCGTTGAGCGTAGAGAGCCGGGTGTTGGCGATCTGCTGCTGTTGGCTGCTGTCCACCAGGCCATGGCTTTTCTGGTAGGCTTCCAAGGCTGCCTCCGACTCACGCAGCTTGCGGCGCAGCTCGGCCAACTGCTCATTGAGCCAGGTGGCGGTCTTCTTGGCGCCCTTGAGTCGGGCGTCCAGGTTGAATTCCATGTAGGCGTCGGCAATGGCGTTGGCCACGTCGGCCGCTTCCTTCGGGTCAGGCGACTGGTAGCTGACGTTGATGATCTCGCTTTGCTTGCCACCCTTGACTTCCAGATTCGCCTGTATCTCCCGCGCCAGCTCCAGGCGTAGTTCCTGGTCAGTGGGTTCCTGGGCTTCCTTCTCGGGGGCGATGTCCAAGGGCAACCACTGGCGCCAGCCGGTCACCGCCTGCTTCCATGCCTGGATCCGTTCCAGGAAGTTGGCCGGTTCTTCCGGCTGGGCGGCTGCCTGTTCACGCTGCCTCCGGCGTTCCTTTTCCACCAGGCCGAGCTTGTCCACCGCCTTCTCTGCTACCGAGCGGGACTGGATGATCTCGTACTGGGTTTCGTAGAAAAGGTAGACCAGGGCAGTGTTGACATACTGGTTCTGGCTGTCCACGTTGGGCTGGATGGGATCGGCCAGCAGTACGGTCTTGGCCTTGTAGATGGGGGTGGCGGAAATGGCGTAGAGCACGCCGACAATGAGCGCCAACAGTGTGATACTGAGGATGCCCCACTTGTGGCGGCGGATGGTACGCCAGTATTGGGCGAGGTCGATGGTCTCTTCGCCTTCCAGGGCGGCGTCGACGGCTCCAGGAGTGACGACAGTGGGAGTCGTCCGTTGTGATTGGGTGTGGAGATCCTTCATGTCGTTGCCGTCGTTAGTGTCAGAAGAAGCTTTCCTGCACGTTGATGACGTCGCCGGGGCGGACCGGGTCGGTGAGTTTCACCCCCTTGACGGGTGTTTTGCTGCCTTCATGCGTAATGGAAATCTTGTTACGCGCGGCCCGCTCAGTGAAACCGCCGGCCAGCGAGACTGCCTTGTGCACGGTGAGACCGTCGCGGTAGCTGTAGCCGCCGGGCTTCTTCACCTCGCCGGTGACGTAGAAGAGGCGGTATTCCGCCACCGATACGGTGACCGCGGGTTTCTTGAGGTAGCCGTTGCGGAGGAGTTCGGTGATCTTCTGCTCGGCTTCCGCCGCGGTGAGACCGGCCACCTTCACTTGGCCGATGAGCGGCATGGAGATGGTGCCGTTGGGGGCGATGCGGACCCGTTCCATGCTCAGGTCAGGCTCTCCGAAGACGATGATGGTGATCTGGTCATCCGCCGCCAAGCGGTACCCTTCCAGGCTGTCGGCGTGTGTCACCGGCAAGATGCCCGCCAGCAGCCACAGCCACCATGCCGTGAAAGGAAAAGCGCGACTCACCCTCATGTTCCTAATTCCCTGAGAAATTGTGTGGTTCGACCCAGATTCCCGGTTGCTGCGGTTGAATGTGCACAGACTTTTCAATCATATCAAATGACTGGGGGAATGCAATTTGCTGTCCTGGTTCAACATCTGTGAGACACCAAGACGTCAGGGAGGCTCATACCCGGCAGCCTGAAGATACTCGGCCGGTGTTTTCTGATTCGACGCCTGATGGGGTCGCAGCAGGTTGTAGACCTGTTCCCACCACTGGACCAGGGGTCGCAGTTCCCGGATGGTCATCGGC
>CAZWRE010000065.1:0-1790 GCA_964636335.1 uncultured Sedimenticola sp.
AACTGGGCCTGTGCGGCACCGAGGTGGTGTATTTCGCCACGGATCATTACGGCTACGATGGCGGCATCATGGTGACCGCCAGCCACAACCCCATGGACTACAACGGCCTGAAGTTCGTGCGGGAAGGTTCCCGCCCCATCAGCGCCGACACCGGCCTGGAGGACATTCGTGAGCTGGCGGAAAGGAATGCATTCACGGATGCCGCGCGGAAAGGATCTGTCGAGCGTATCGACTGGAAGGAAGACTATATCCAGGCGCTGCTGGGCTATGTGGACCGGAATAAGCTCAAGCCCCTGAAGATCGTGGCCAATCCCGGCAACGGCGGCGCGGGACCCATTATCGACCTGCTGGAAGCGCACCTGCCATTCGAGTTCATTCGCATCAATTTTGAGCCGGATGGCACTTTCCCCAACGGCATACCCAACCCCATACTGCCGGAGAACCGCCAGGCCACCATCGACGCCGTGCTGGAACACAAGGCGGATTTCGGCATTGCCTGGGACGGAGACTACGACCGCTGTTTCCTGTTCGACGAGACCGGCCGCTTCATCGAGGGCTACTACATCGTCGGCCTGCTGGCGGAAGCCTTCCTGGTGAAACAGCCCGGGGCCAAGATCATCCACGATCCGCGCCTGATCTGGAACACCATCGACATCGTGGAATCCTGTGGCGGCATTGCCATCCAGACCAAGTCCGGTCATGCCTTCATCAAGGAGCGCATGCGCGAGGAAGATGCCATCTACGGCGGCGAGATGAGCGCCCATCACTATTTCCGTGATTTCGCCTATTGCGACAGCGGACAGATTCCCTGGCTGCTGGTGGCGGAACTGATCAGCGCCAAGGGCAAGACTCTGAGCAGCATGCTGGATGAACGTATCGCCAGGTTCCCCTCCAGCGGCGAGATCAACTTCAAGGTGAAGGATGCCGCCGAGGCGGTGAAGGCCGTGGAGGAGAAATACCTGCCCGGCGCAAAAAGCGTGGACCGCACCGACGGTCTGTCACTGGAATATGACGACTGGCGTTTCAACCTGCGGGCGTCCAATACCGAGCCCGTGCTGCGCCTCAACCTGGAAAGCCGGGGCGACCAGCAGCTGATGGAGGAAAAGACTGCCGAGATCAGCGCCTTTCTCCAGGCCATGGCTGACTGAAGCGGACGGAGACAAAGAGCGTGCGCATACTGGTTACCGGGCAGGCGGCTTCGGGACTTTTCATCCTGGCGGACCTGCTGCGCCGGATCTACGGGCTGGCGGATCTCAACTCGGCACCTGGCGGACCGCCACGGGATTCCCGGGCCCTGGCGGCATGGATTCATGACGGGAAATTTCCGGATCAGGGGCTTCTGGCGGGACACTACGAGGCGGAGGAAGAACTGCTGCGGGCCTGCCGGGATCACGGGGTGCGGGTGTTGTGCATGGCTCGCGATCCCTACCTGACCTTCGAGGTGCTCTACATCCACGCCAATGGCGACCGGGGTGTGCCTTCCGTGCCCGAGAGCAGCAGCCTCAGGAATGCCGAGCTGGACAGCCCGGCGGTTGCCGATTTCATTCGTGAGGTGTTTTCCCGCCAGCTCGGGATCACCGCCCGCTGGCAGGAAAGCGGGGAAGCGCTGATGGTGCGTCAGGAAGCCCTGGTGACGCAGCCTGGGCAGGTCATGGAAACACTTGCCGCCGACCTTGGCGGGATGGAAGCGGACGCCCTGGCTGACGCCCTGGACGAGATCGTGGACAAGGGGGTGCAGGGCTCCGTGGGCAATCCCCTGTCGGATTCGCGGCTGCCTTCCCCGGTCATCT
>CAZWRE010000066.1:0-58370 GCA_964636335.1 uncultured Sedimenticola sp.
GCGGTTGATGCCCTGGAAGCGCGCCACCCATTGAAGATCCGCCAGGGCAAGATCCACTTTCGGCAGCTTTTTCAATTCAGTGAGGAGGGCTTCCACCTTTTCCGGGCCCATGTCCGGATTGGCGGGTTGCGCCAGCAGCACATGGGGCAGGGGATTGCTGTCCAGCAGGTCCAGGGCGTCGCCGAAGCCAGAATGCTGGCGGAATTCGGCCAGGGCCTGTTCCGGGGTGATGTGCCGCACCCCGCTGATGTCGGATCGGGCCTGGAGTGTCTGTACCAGTTTTTCTGCCTGTTCCTGATCCACCCCGTCCTCCAGGAAGATGGAAATGCTGGCGGCGCCGTCCCAGCCGGCGGCCAGTTGCTGCAGGTTGCCCACCAGCAGATGCAGTCCCAGGGGCAGGGCAATGGCGATGCCCAGCACGGTAAGGGTCATGAGGCTGCCCAGGGGGCGGCGGGCCAGGCGTCCCAGACTGGCGAAGAAGACCTGGGCATGACGGGTCAGCCAGGCGGACAGGCTGAGACGGCGTTTGAATTCCGTCTTGCGTCTATGCCGGCTCATGGGGTTTTTCGTCCTGTACCAGTCGCCCCTGCTCCAGCACCAGGGTGCGCTGCCGCAGGGGCTGGATGAGGGCCAGGTCATGGGTGGCAATGAGCAGGGTGACGCCCACCTGGTTGAACTGGCGGAACAGGTCCATGATCTCCCGGGACAGCTCCGGGTCCAGGTTACCCGTGGGTTCGTCGGCGAGAACGATGGGAGGCTTGCTGACCACGGCCCGGGCAATGCCCACCCGCTGCTGCTCGCCTCCGGAAAGGGTCAGGGGCAGGGCGCGGGCCTTTTTCAGCAGGCCCACCTTGTCCAGGGCCGCCTGCACCCGGCGGCGGATTTCCTGGTGCTTCACGCCGGTGACCACCAGGGGCAGGGCCACGTTGTCAAACACCGTGCGGTCCGTGAGCAGGCGGTGATCCTGAAAGATAATGCCAACTTCCCGGCGCAGCAGGGGGATTTGGCGGGATTTGAGCCGGGTGAGATTGTGCTTGTTCACCCACACCTGCCCCCGGCTGCTGCGCTCCAGCAGGCCCACGAGCTTGAGCAGGGTGCTCTTGCCGGCGCCGGAGTGGCCGGTGAGAAAGACCATTTCGCCGGGTTCGATATGCAGGCTGACCTCCCGCAGGCCGCCGGAGCTGCCGGGGTAGGTCTTGCTGACATTATCGAAGCGGATCATCCGTTACTGTCTTCCCTTTCGAACAAGGCGTCCACGAAGGCCTTGGGGTCGAACGCCCGCAGGTCCTCTATGCCTTCGCCCACGCCGATGAAGCGGATGGGAATGCCCATTTTTTCGGCGATGGCGAAGATGATGCCGCCCCGGGCCGTGCCGTCCAGCTTGGTAAGGGTGATGCCGGTGAGGGGGATGGCCTTGCTGAACTGTTCGGCCTGGTTGACCGCGTTCTGGCCGGTGGTGGCGTCCACCACCAGCATGACTTCGTGAGGCGCGTCGGGATCGATCTTCTTCATCACCCGGGCGATTTTGGCCAGCTCGTCCATGAGATTGGTCTTGGTGTGCAGGCGGCCCGCGGTGTCGGCGATGAGCACGTCCACCCCCCGGGCGGTGGCGGCTTCCAGGGCGTCGTAGATCACCGAAGCGGAATCCGCGCCGGAATGTTGGGCGATGACCGGGATATCATTGCGTTCACCCCAGGTCTGCAACTGCTCAACGGCGGCGGCACGGAAGGTGTCGCCGGCAGCCAGCATCACCGTCTGGCCTTCGTCCTGGAGCTGCTTCGCCAGCTTGCCGATGGTGGTGGTCTTGCCGGCGCCGTTGATGCCCACCATGAGAATCACCTGGGGACGGCCGGGGGCGGGTTGCCGTACCGGCGCTTCGGTTTTTTCCAGGATTTCCTCCAGCAGTTGTTTCAGGGCGGTCACCAAGGCGTCGGGATCGGCCAGGGTTCGGCGCTGCACCCGCTCCGTGAGATCGTCGATGATGCGCCGGGTGGCATCCACACCCACGTCGGCGGTGAGCAGCAGGGTTTCCAGGTCTTCCAGCAGTTCGTCGTCGATCTTCTTGCGGCCCAGCACCAGACTGGCCAGGCCGTCGGTGAAGTTGGCCCGGGTGCGGGCCAGGCCGGACTTGAGGCGCTGGAACAGGCCGGGCTTCTCCTGTTCTTTTCGTGGAGCCGATTTGTTTTTCCTGCCGAAGCCGAACATGGTTTCTCCTTGGACAACAAGGACGGGTTCTGAAAAAATGGAACTTTACCATACTTGGGGTCTCGAACAGCCTATGCGTACCTTGTGGATACTGTTGTTCTGCCTGTTCAGCCTGCCCGCGCTGGCGGCGGGAGAAAAGGTTGAGGCGTTCATGCTGGACAACGGCATGAAGGTCATCGTCAAGCCGGATCACCGGGCGCCGGTGGTGGTCAGCCAGGTCTGGTACAAGGTCGGTTCCAGCTATGAGCTGCCGGGCACCACGGGCGTGTCCCACGTGCTGGAGCACATGATGTTCAAGGGCACGAAGAAGGTGCCGCCGGACGAGTTCTCGCGCATCATTGCCGCCCTGGGTGGCAGCGAGATCGCCTTTACCGGCATCGACTACACCGCCTATTTCGAAACCTTGTCCAAGGAGCATCTGGAGCGCGCCCTGGAGCTGGAGGCGGATCGCATGCGGAACCTGCTGCTGGATGAAAAGGAATTTCAGCGTGAAGTGGCCGTGGTGCGCGAGGAGCGCCGCCTGCGCACGGACGATGATCCCAACGGCCTGCTCTGGGAACAGTTCAACGCCGTGGCCTGGCGGGTGTCGCCCTACCGCAACCCGGTCATCGGCTGGATGCACGACCTGGAAGTCATGACCGTTGCCGATCTGCAAGAATGGTACGACCAGTGGTATTCACCGGACAATGCCCTGCTGGTGGTGGTGGGTGATGTGGTTCCCGCCGAGGTGCTGGCCCTGGCGAAGAAGCACTTCGGCCCTATTCCGGCAAGAAAGCGCAAAGCCTGGCGGCAGCGTCCCGAGCCCGAGCAGAAGGGGCCGGTGCGCATGACCCTGAAGGTGCCGGCGGAGCAGCCGGTACTGCTCATGGGCTACAAGGTGCCGGCCATGGTGGATGTGAAGGAGCCGGCGGAGGCCTATGCCCTGATGGTGCTGAATTCCATCCTGGGGGATGGGGACAGCTCCCGCCTGTCGGCGGCGGTGGTGCGTGATCAGGGCCTGGCGGTGTCCGCTGGCAGCAGCTACGACGCTTTCAGCCGTCTGTCCGGGTTGCTGGAAATCGAGGCCATTCCCGCCCGGGGGACGGAACTCGATGAACTGGAAGCCGCCCTGCGCGCCCAGATAAAACGCCTGCGGGAGGAGACCGTGAGCAAGGAGGAACTGGAGCGGGTCATCAACCGCACGTTGGCGGCCAAGGTGTTTGCCCGGGATTCCATGTTCTACCAGGCCATGCTCATCGGCATGCGCGAGACCAACGGCTACGACTGGCGCAGCCTGGACGAGGAACTGAAGCATATACGAATGGTCACGCCCGAACAGGTACGGGCCGTGGCGCGCAAGTACCTGGTGGAGCAGCGGCTCACCGTCGCCCGCCTGGAGCCGGTGAACAAGGAAGAAGAAGCCGGCATGCAGGAGGACAAGTCATGATGCGCATCCTGTCGTTGTTGTTCTTGTTGCTGGTCACGGGCCAGGGACTGGCCATCGAGGTGCAGGCCTGGCAGACCAGAGGTGGCGCCCGGGTCATGTACGTGCATGCCCCTCAACTGCCCATGGTGAACCTGCGGGTGATGTTCGATGCCGGCAGCGCCCGGGATGGTGAGCTGCCCGGCCAGGCCAGGCTGCTCAACGAACTGCTCCTGGAAGGGGCGGGCAAGTGGGATGCGGACGAACTGGCCGCCGAGCTGGAATCCCGGGGTATCGAGGTCAGCACCCACACGGGCCGGGACATGGCGCGGATCACCCTGCGCAGCCTCAGTGACAAGAATATCCTCACTCCCGCCCTGGACATGCTGGCCGCCATACTGGCCAGTCCCCGGCTGGAAGAAGACGCCATCGTCCGGGTGAAGGAAAGAACCATGGCTTCCCTGCGTCTGGCCGGCCAGTCGGCGGAAGATGTGGCGGACAGGGAAATGATGGCGGCTCTGTACGGCGATCATCCCTATGCCCATGACCCCCTGGGCACGGAAGCCTCCCTGGAAAAGATGGATCGATCCATGCTGCGGGCCTTTCATCAGCAGTTCTACACCCAGGCCAATGCCGTGGTGGCCCTGGTGGGTGACGTGGACCGCGCCCAGGCGGAGATTCTGGTGGAGCATGTGCTTGCGGGCCTGCCCGTGGGTGAAAAGGCGGCGCCCCTGCCGGAGCCAAGGCCCGGGAAGGCCCGCCGCCTGCACAAGGACTTTCCGGCGTCCCAGACCCACCTTTATCTGGGCATGCTGGGCATCAGCCGCAAGGACGGAGACTATTTCCCCCTCATCGTGGGCAATCACATCCTGGGGGGTAGTGGCCTGACCTCCATCATGGGAGAGGAAGTGCGCAACAAGCGCGGCCTGTCCTACGGTATCTCCAGCTACTTTGCCCCCCTGCGGGTGAAAGGACCCTGGATGCTCACGGCGCAGACGAAAAACAGCCAGGCCAAGAGCACCCTGGAGCTGATGACCGCCCTGCTGCGGGATTTCATCGACGAAGGTCCCACACAGCAGCAGTTGGAAGCGGCGAAGAAACACCTTGCCGGCGGCTTTCCCCTGAAGCTGTCCAGCAACCGGAAGATCCTGCAGCAGATCAGTGTCATGGCTTTCTATGATCTGCCACGGGACTGGCTGGATACCTGGCCCGCCAGTGTGGAACAGGTGACCCGCGCGCAGATCCGCCGGGCCTTCCGCAGGCGCATGCCCATGAAGCACCTGCTCCAGGTAACCGTGGGCGGCGGGAAATAGTTGGCGGGACGCAGCAACAGTATTCGCATCATCGGCGGTGAATTCCGCGGCCGGCGCCTGCCCTTCGCCGATGTTCCCGGCCTGCGTCCCACGGCGGACCGGCTGCGGGAAACCCTGTTCAACTGGCTGCAGGGGCGGGTGGAAGGCGCGGCCTGTCTGGACCTGTTCGCCGGCAGTGGCGCCCTGGGACTGGAGGCCCTGTCCCGAGGGGCGGATTTCGTGCGCCTGGTGGATCAGTCCCGGGTGGTGGTCCGCCAGTTGCGGCAGAACCTGCGGATCCTGGGGGTGGAATCCCGGGCCGAAGTGGTCGTGGGCGACGCCATGCGCCTGCTGCGCCGTGAGGCCGACCGCCCTTTTGATCTGGTGTTTCTTGATCCGCCCTTTGCCCGGGACTGGCTGGAAGACGCCTGCGGGCTGCTGGACAGCAACGCCTGGCTCAGCCCCGGAAGCTGGATCTACCTGGAGCAGGACAGCCACCGGCAATGGCCGCAAATTCCGGCAGGCTGGTTCCTGCACCGGGAAGCCAGGGCCGGGCAGGCCGCCTGCCGGCTGTTTCGCCGTGATACAATGCCAAGCTGATTGGTCTTTCTGATTTTTATCAATGCTCACAGCGGTTTATCCGGGTACATTCGACCCCATCACCAACGGCCACACGGATCTGGTGGCCCGCGCCTCGAAACTGTTCGGGCGGGTCATCGTGGCTGTTGCCCGGGATACGGCAAAGGCCACTTTCTGTGAACTGGATCAGCGGGTGGAGCTGGCGCGCCTGGTGCTGGCGGATTTTGCCAACGTGGAAGTGATGGCTTTCAGTGGACTGCTGGTGAAATTCTGCCAGGCGCAACAGGCGGAAGTGGTGATTCGCGGCCTGCGCGCCGTGTCTGATTTCGAGTATGAGTTTCAACTGGCGGGCATGAACCGCCGGCTGGCGCCGGACGTGGAAACCCTGTTTCTCACCCCGGCCGAACAATACGCTTTCATATCCTCATCACTTGTGCGGGAAATAGCGCGACTGGGGGGAGATGTGGCAGAATTCGTCCATCCCGCGGTGCAGACGGCACTGACGGAAAAATTTATCTGATAACTAGCGGAGTAAACCCATGGCCCTGATGATTACCGATGAATGCATCAACTGCGATGTATGCGAGCCTGAATGTCCCAATGGCGCTATTTACATGGGCGAGGAGATCTACGAGATCGACCCCGACCTGTGCACCGAATGCGTGGGTCATTACGAGGAATCACAGTGCGTGGAAGTCTGCCCGGTGGACTGCATCATCGTGGATCCCGAGCATCAGGAGTCCCAGGAAGAACTCTACGCCAAGTACGAGCGCATCACCGGTGAATCCGCCTGACCCCGGAAGGGCGGGAAAACCAGGAAAAGCTCCGGCCCGAGGCCGGAGCTTTTTCATTTTTGGCCTGCTGTTCCTGTCCCTGGTCCAGGCGGCGGAGCGGCCGCCCGCGGCGGCCGTGGCTTCGGCGCATCCGGCGGCGACCCGGGCGGGCATGGAGATCCTCCGGGCCGGTGGCAATGCCTTCGATGCCGCCGTGGCGGTGAGTGCGGCCCTGGCGGTGGTGGAACCCTACAGTTCCGGGCTGGGTGGTGGTGGCTTCTGGCTGCTGCACCGGGCCAGCGACGGTTACGAGGTGATGATCGATGGCCGGGAGAAGGCCCCGTTGGCTGCTCACCGGGACATGTATCTCGACGCCCGGGGTGAACCCGTGGCGGGTGCGTCTATCGATGGTTCCCTGGCTGCCGGCATTCCCGGTGAGCCTGCGGCCCTTGCGCATATTGCCGGGCGTTATGGCAGGTTGCCCCTGTGGCAGAGCCTGGCGCCCGCCATTCGCCTTGCAACCGAAGGTTTCAGGGTGGATGAGCACTACCGGCGCATGGCGGAATTCAGGCTGGCGTCGCTGCGGGCTTCACCGGCGGCTGCGAAGCAGTTCCTGCTGAACAACGAAGTGCCGCCGGAAGGATATCTCATTCGCCAGCCGGCTCTGGCCGGAACCCTGCGGGCCCTGGCCCGCAAGGGCAGAGCAGGATTCTATGAGGGCGAGATTGCCCGGCAACTGGTTGGGGAAGTGCGGCGTAATGGCGGCATCTGGACCCTGGATGACCTCAGGCAGTATGCAGTGAAGGAACGCAAGCCCATGGTGGGCAGTTACCGGGGGTGGCGGGTGGTCAGTGCTG
Source organism: uncultured Sedimenticola sp. (assembly GCA_964636335.1). GTDB lineage: Bacteria > Pseudomonadota > Gammaproteobacteria > Chromatiales > Chromatiaceae > Thiolapillus. The sequence goes on from CAZWRE010000066.1 coordinate 7,109, forward strand.
CGCCGCCTTCTTCCGGCGGTGTGGTGTTGCTGGAAATGCTCAACATGCTGGCGGTGAAAGACTTGCGGGCCATGAGCGAGGCTGACAGGGTACATTACCTGGTGGAGGTTATGCGCCGCGCCTATGCCGACCGGGCCCGGTGGCTGGGGGATGCGGACTTCGTGGATATGCCCCTGGAACGCCTGCTGTCCGCCGCCTATGCGCGTGAACTGGCGAGCAGTATCGACATGAAGAAGGCAACGTCCAGCCGCCGCCTGGCGCCGGTGCGTGCCGAGGGGCATGACACCACGCACTTCTCCATCCTCGACCGGGAAGGCAACCGGGTGGCTGCCACCCTGAGCATCAACTATCCCTTCGGCTCGGGTTTTGTCGCCGAGGGTACAGGTGTACTGCTCAATGACGAGATGGATGACTTCTCCATCAAGCCTGGTGTGGCCAACGTGTATGGCCTGGTAGGAGCAGAGGCCAACGCCATTGAGCCGGGCAAGCGCATGCTGTCCAGCATGTCGCCCACTTTCCTGGAAAACCGGGATCATGTCGCCATTCTGGGTACACCCGGAGGTTCGCGCATCATCACCATGGTATTGCTGGGGCTGCTGGAAGCCGTGGATGGAAGGGACGCCCAGGCCTGGGTGACGCGGCCTCGTTTCCATCATCAGTACCTGCCTGATGTCATACAGGTTGAACCGGGTGCTTTCAGTGATGAGCTGAAGGCGGAGTTGATCCAGCGGGGACACGAGCTGGATGAAAAGCCCCGGCCCTGGGGCAACATGCAGGTGGTTCACTGGAACAGGAAGGGCAACTTCGTGGAAGCCGCCAGCGACCCAAGAGGGGGTGGTATGGCGGCAAGCCGGTAAAAATCTTCAGTAGTTGAATTTTCGCGTTACAATATATCAATATGGCAAAGTATTTCTGGAGCTGAACCAAGAATGGCAAGAGTAACTGTAGAAGATTGTCTGGAACACGTGGATAATCGCTTCAACCTGGTCCTGCTGGCGTCCAAGCGCGCCCGGCAGCTGGAGAATGGCGTCGAGCCCCTGGTTCCCTGGGACAACGACAAACCCACCGTTGTCGCCTTGCGGGAGATCGCCGCGGGCCTGATTACCAACCAGACCATCGACGAGCAGGTCGAGACCAAGGAAGAATCCATCGACGACGAACTGGCCGCGGCCCTGGCGCAGGAAGTTCAGGCGGCGCTGGACGGCGGCTTGTAAGAACGCACTCCGGTGGCCACTTCACTGCCTGTCGAACCCGAAGGCAAATGGCCACCGACCGCGCCCGTGCGCGAGAACGGGAGCACCGGTCCCCGTTACCTGATCAGCGACCTCTGCACCTACCTGGAATCCTACCTGCCGCCCGAGCAGGTGCGGGAGATCTATCGCGCCTACCTGTTTGGCGCCGAGGCCCACAAGGATCAGAAGCGCCTGTCCGGCGAGCCCTATATCTGTCATCCCGTGGCGGTGGCGCGCATCCTGGCGGAGATGCGCATGGACTATCAGTGCCTGATGGCGGCCATCCTGCATGATGTCATCGAGGATACGCCCACGGCCAAGGATCAACTGGCCGAAGAATTCAGTGAGGAAATCGCCGAGCTGGTGGATGGCGTCAGCAAGCTGGCCAAGATCGGCTCCCTGAGCCGGGCCGAGGCCCAGGCCGAGAGTTTCCGCAAGATGATGCTGGCCATGACCCGGGACATCCGGGTGATCCTCATCAAGCTTGCGGACCGGCTGCACAACATGCGCACCCTGGGGGTCATGCGCCCGGACAAGGCGCGACGCATTTCCCGGGAGACCACGGAAATCTATGCGCCCATTGCCCAGCGCCTGGGTATCAACAGCCTGCGGGTGGAGCTGGAAGACCTGGGCATGGCCGCCTACTATCCCTGGCGTTACCGGGTCATCAGCGAGCACCTGAATAAACTTCGTGGTCATCGCAAGGAACTGGTGAACAGCGTGGAGCAGGCCATTCGCGACCGTCTGGCCCAGGAGGATTTCAAGGGTGAGGTCAGCGGGCGTGAAAAGCATATCTGCAGCATCTACCGCAAGATGCGTGACAAGCACCTGTCTTTGAGTGAGGTGGCGGACGTGTTCGCCTTCCGCATCCTGGTGGATGATGTGGACACCTGTTACCGGGTGCTGGGGGCCATGCACAGCTTGTACAAGCCCGTGCCCGGGCGCTTCAAGGACTATATCGCCATCCCCAAGGCCAATGGTTACCAGTCCCTGCACACGGTGCTGGTGGGGCCTCACGGCCAGCACATCGAGGTGCAGATCCGCACCCACGAAATGCACAAGGTGGCTGAAGAGGGCATAGCCGCCCACTGGCACTACAAGACCGGTGACGAGAAGTTTCCCCCGGCGGCTGCCGCGGAATGGGTGCGCAACCTGCTGGAGGTGCAAAAGGGATCCGGCACTTCCACGGAATTCCTTGAACATGTGAAGGTGGATTTGTTCCCGGACGAAGTCTACGTGTTCACCCCCAACGGCCAGATCAAGGTGCTGCCAAAGGGCGCTTCCGTGGTGGATTTCGCCTATGCCATTCACTCGGACGTGGGCAACCACTGCGTGGCGGCGCGGGTGGATCGCCACCTGGTGCCCCTGCGTACGCGCCTGCGCAATGGTCAGACGGTGCAGATTCTCACCAATGAGGATGCCCGGCCCAATCCCGCCTGGCTGGATTTCGTGGTCACCGGCAAGGCCCGGGCCGGCATACGCACCTTCCTCAAGCGCCTGGAAGCCGACGAGGCCGCCCAGTTGGGCCAGCGCATGCTGGAGCGGGAGCTGGAAAAGCACGGCGCCGCCCTGTCGGAGATAAAGGAGAGTCAGATCGAGTCGGTACTGGAACAGCTCAAGGTGAACAGCCTGCGCGCCCTGATGATAGATATCGGCCTGGGCAACCGCATGGTGAAGCTGGTGGCGGGCACCCTGCTGTCCGTGGACGCCCTGGACAAGGATGGCGAGCCCGGCGCGGATCTGACCATTCGCGGCACCGAAGGCATGGTGGTGAAGTTCGGCAAGTGTTGTCATCCCATCCCCGGTGATCCGGTGATCGCAGTGTTCAATCCCGGCAAGGGGCTGGTGGTGCATCACCAGTCTTGCCCCAATGTGCTGGATGAAAAGAAATCCCGGGCGGACTGGGTGGACGTGCGCTGGGAGGACGATGTTCAGGGTGAGTTTGACACGGCCCTCTCCCTTGATGTGAACAACAAGCGCGGCATGCTGGCCACCATTGCCTCGGCCATTTCGGAAATGGGGTCGAACATCGACGATATCCGCACCGAGGATCATGATGGCCGTACTTCCGGTTTGCGTCTGCTGATTTCCGTGTCGGACAGAAAGCACCTGGCCGCCATCCTGCGACGTCTTCGGGCCATACCCGAAGTGTTGCGCATCAGTCGTGATCTGGGCCGCAAGGCCTGAGACCCTTCATGTCCCGCTTGTTGAACCGTTCCGTGAATGAGCCCTTGTGGGTGGATCTCCATGCCCGCCATGCATCCCTGGTGCCTGATCATGTCTATGCCTGGCTCAAGGATCCGGCTTCGCTGACCCGGAGAGTGACCGACGCCTGTTCCGGAAAATTCCGTGTGGAGGTGAAGTTCCAGGGGTGGGCGGGAGCCTTGAGTTCCGAAACCCGGTTGTTGCGGCTTGGGCTGCGCGAGGCCTGCCTGGTGCGGGAAGTGGAACTGCTGTGCAATGATGAACCCCAGGTGTTCGCGCGAACCCTGATGCCGGTGAGCAGCTTGCGTGGCGCGGCGCGGCAACTTTCCCACCTGCGCAACAAGCCCTTGGGGAAAGTGTTGTTCGCCAATCCCCGTACCCGGCGCAAGACGGTGCAGATTGCGCGCATCCTGCCGCAGCACAAGCTTTTTCACTCGGCGGTTTCCCACCTGGACGAAATGCCGGAAGAATTGTGGGGACGCCGGACGCTGTTCCTGTATGTGGGGAAGCCCATCCTGGTCAATGAGATCTTCCTGCCTGCTTTGGTTGAACGTATGGAGCTGCCCGGGAAGGCATCCGTGATTCGGATGCGTTATTGAGCAGGCCGCACTATCCTGGGTTAACCAAGCGTTTGCCGGAATCAATGCGGCAAGAAAAAGCCCGGAAAGGTTGACTTTCTGGGCTTTTTTTCAAAAAGGATGATGCCGGTCAGGATATCAGGAGCTTTTCCTGCGGTTCATCAGATTCCAGGCAGAGAGCGCCAGTAACATCGCCAGCAGCATTTGCGCCAGATCAGACAGCGTAGGTATGCTTGCGGCGGCGCCCGGTGCAGCAGTATAGGTAATGGTTACGGTTGCTGTGTTGGATACCAGTCCGGTGGCGTCACGCACGTTGTATTGGATGGGCGTGGGGTTGCCCGTGAAACCAGGGGCTGGCGTGAAAGTAATGGCTCCCGTAGCATTGTCCACGGTCCATACGCCCTCTCCGGGTACGGTTAGGGTATCCATGTCGCCATCGCCATCGCTGTCGGTGGCTCCGGCAGTGACGATGTTCACCGTGCTTTGGTTGATGTCGTTTTCCGGATCGTTGTCATTGCCTATGACTGGAATGGTTACGACTGTTCCCATGGGAATCCCAGTCTGATTGTCATTGACGGCGACCGGAGGTTGCACGCAACGAACCCGGGTGACTCTGATGGCGTCAGCACCTACCGCGGACTGGAATTGAGGGGCCGTGTTGTCCCCGGACAAGACAAGTGGGCCGGTAGTGGCGTTGGCCACAAAAGTGGCGTTGAAAACGTGCCAGGTATTGGGGTCATAGTTGAGCACGGGTGTGCCGATGGGCTGGTTAGGCAGTCCAGGCAATGTCATACGCAAAAAAACGGGATCCCGTTCGTGTGATCTGCGCCCGCTGTTGATATAACTAAAGGAAACGCGGTACGTGTCGCCAGGAATGAGATTGTGCAGGTTCACGGTAACGGCTTCGTTGTTGCCGGCATCGGCGGCCATGCCCAGGTAATTACCACCGGCAGGGCTGGGAACCACGCCCACATAGTTGGTGCCGATGAGCCCAACGATGGGTTCCACGATATCGGGAGTGAAGGATACAGCGTTCCATGTGCTGCAACCGGGGCCAGAGGGTGTGACTGGCCAAGGGTTCTGGGCAGCGGTGAATTCGTCCCATTCCCCACAGACCCCTACTGTGACTGTTTCATCAATAACAGTACATTGTTGTCCGGCAAAGGGTTCATCGTGTACGGTGATGGATACAGTGGCGGTGCCACAGTCGGTTGGTGTTGTCCCGTCGCAACTTCTATAGGTCAAGGTATAACTGCCTACCGGGGTTCCTGCCGGCACGTGGATGTTGCCATTTGCGTCGAGGCTGGCTCCGGAGCCACCATCATTGACCAGAGTCAGAATCGTGCTGGCATCCGGATTGGGTATGCCGCCCAAACTGTCATTCAACGTGGCATCGCCTGCTATACCTCCCAAGGAGCTGGTAATGGGCACGTTGCCAAAATTGTCATTGACGAGGTTAGGAATGGTGGCTGATGAATTGGCTGACCAGAGTACTCCAAGCAACAAGGCAGTAGATAACCGTATCTTGTTGCAGATGGCTGATTTTCCATGTTTCATGGTGAATTCCTCATTATTACTGGGCGGCCGGCGCTCGTGAATTTCCGTGGCAGCTCCTGCCTGAATTACTGGCAAGGCCAGCTTATCGTGGAGTAGGCGCATTATTACCAACTTTATCATAGTCATAGAGGTAAGTCATCCGTCATGTAATAGCTTCTTCAAAAGGCACAAGAACCTGAACGATACGCGCGGTTCCAACGTGAAATGAGCCTGAAGCACTGGAGTCGGGGATCGCCGCCAAGCCGCATGCGCCTTGCCAAACCGGATAAGGGTTTTATCCGTGCAAGGATTGTCAGCCTGTTCCGGGAGCGGATGTCTCCCCGTGACAAGCTCAAATCACTCCCGGATGCCCATAATACCGCAACCCGGCCTTGCTTTCGGACAACTGGATGCCTTCGCCCACGCCATGAGCGGCAATGAAACCGTCTGGCTCCTGAAAAAGGCCTGGAATCCTGCGGCATGAAAACTGCTCATGCTCCTCCGTTTTAAGACTCATTTCCGGATTGGAAAGGACGGTAATCCGCCAATGGAGAGGTGTTTAGGCGGCAGACTTAACTATGGCCGAGCCGTCAGCCGGAAGCCGGCAGAGTTTCCAGATCTCCGGTATGGTTTACATTGATGAAATGTTCCGGTGCATTGCTGTAGTCCGCCAACGCTGGATTATGTTTGTTACACCATTGTCCCAGCTTGCGCTTGCCACGGCGAAGGTAGTCTGCAAGATCTTCCTTGAGGGCCAAGGAAGCCAGGAGAAATGCCGGTTGCAGGTTGGCGCCGTCATGAACCACGGCCAGTTCGGCGGGTTGCCTATCCAATGCCTGGGCAAGGCGTCGCGCCAGATCGCGGGGCAGGGCAGGCGCGTCACAGGGCGCGCAAAGTACCCAGGGGGTGTCCACGTGTTTCATCCCCGCCAGGATACCTGCCAGCGGCCCCTGGTATCCCTCCAGTTCGTCGCTGATTACCGGGAACCCGAAGCTGGCGTAGCGGGACAGGTTGCGATTGGCGCTGATGATGATTTTGCCGACCTGGGGCTTCAGCGCGTCCAGCACATGAGTGATCATGGGACGGTCGGAAAGTGTCACCAGCCCCTTGTCCCGTCCTCCCATGCGGGAACCCCTGCCGCCGGCCAGGATGATCGCGGTTATGTCATTGGTGTCAATCATTCTTGTGCGGGCATGGCCGGTTGAGCTTGGTATCATTGTATTCCACCGCCTCTTCAGGTGTACGGCTTTTTTCCATGGGTCTGGCAGATGAAAAGCACAAACGGCAGTAACCTGGTTGAATCATTGCTGGAATCCCTTGCCGGGATGTTCGCGGGGGAAGCCCCCAGGGTGGTGGAGACACACATATCCTGGGTGATTCTCGCGGGCAGCCATGCCTGGAAAATCAAGAAGCCCGTCGATTTCGGTTTTCTGGACTTCTCCACTCTTGAAAAGCGGCGTGCCTGCTGTGAAGAGGAGGTTCGTCTGAACCGGCGCCTGGCCCCCGCCTGTTATCTGGGTGTGGTGCCGATAACCTGCCGGGAAGGGCGCTGCCGTTTCGATGGCGAGGGCCCTGCCGTCGAGTACGCGGTAAAGATGAAGCGCTTCGATTCCGGCAAGCAACTGGATCGGCTTCTGGAAACAGGCGAACTGTCGGGTGGGCGGATGGACGCCATTGCCGACCTGGTGGCGCATTTTCATCTTTCCGGCGCGGCGGTATCTCGTGAACGCGGCCATCCGGAGCAGGTCTACGGTCCGGCCAGGGACAATTTCCGCCATATCGAACAACTGCGGGGGACTTCCCTGCCTACCGTGTTCAGGCGCATGGACGACTGGAATACCGCTGCCTGCCAGCGCTTGCGGCCCGCCATGGAAGAACGGCGCCGCATGGGCTGGATACGGGAATGTCATGGTGATCTGCACCTTGCCAACATGGCCTGGGATGATGGCGCTCCCCTTATCTTCGACTGCATAGAATTCAATGAAGATTTTCGTTGGATCGATGTCATGTCGGAAGCAGCCTTCCTGTTCATGGATCTGCATGCCCGGGGCGCCCCGGAGCTGGGTTGGCGTTTTCTCAACCGTTATCTCGAACATACAGGGGACTATGAAGGGCTGCTTCTGTTCCGGTTTTACCTGGTGTACCGGGCCATGGTGAGGGCAAAGATCGCCGCACTGCGTTCCAATCAGCTGCCGGTGGGCGGGGAAAAGAATGCACTGGATGAGGAATTCGAACGTTATCTGCAACTGGCGGACAGCTTCAGGCGGGAGCAACAGCCCCGGCTGATCATTACCCATGGATTGTCCGGTTCCGGCAAGTCCAGCTACAGTGGGGTTCTGGCGGAAAGGGCGGGTTTCATCCGCATTCGCTCGGATGTGGAGCGCAAGCGATTGTCGGGGCTGGCCGCCAATGACCGGGCGGGGGGAGCGCCGGAGCAAGGCATCTACACGCCCGGGATGTCCGAAAAAACCTATGGACGGTTATTGCAACTGTCCGGGTTGCTGCTGGATTCAGGATACAGCCTGATCGTGGACGCGGCCTTCCTGCGCCGGGAACAACGGCAGCCCTTCATGCGGCTGGCGGCGGCCAAGGGCATTCCCTTTCATATTCTGGAGCTTGTTGCGACGCCGGAGGAATTGCGCCGGCGCCTCGCCGCCCGCAGGAACGATGTGTCCGATGCGGATGCCCTGGTACTGGAATACCAACTGGCTTCCCTGGAGCCACTGTCCGGTGAAGAACAGGCCTGCGCCATTACCCTGGACACGGAATCCGGAGCAGACCTGGATGATTGGCTGCCCCTGGTGGTTGGTGGCTAGCCCGGCCGCAACCCGTACCGTGGAAGCAGCCGGTTCGCGGATGGTCAGGGGTGTGCGAAATACATCTTTTCCCTGTTGAGCTTGTAAGACCAGGGCAGGCCGGAATTCTTCCAGCCATTCTTCAGGCGCCAGTTCTTCTTCTCGCCTTTCTTGATCTTGCCACCCTCGAAGCCGTCGGTTACAAAGTGATGCCGCGACATAGGCTGCCGGGACATTGCCGGCTGTGGCAGAATGATCCCGGGATAGTGAGACGGCGACATGGTTCAAATGATGGTGAGCGAGGCAGACAAGGATATTCTCATGGAGCGGGAACAACTTCTGATGTTGATGTCCGAGGGCGTTACCGTGCTCACTGCCAATGCCCGCCTGTCGCGGGCATTGCTGACAGAGTATGAGGGTGTGGTATCCGCCGGAGGGGCTACCGCCTGGGCCACGCCCGCCGTGCTGCCCTGGCAGGTCTGGTTGCAACAATGCTGGGAAGAAGCCCTGCTGCTTTCGGGTGCGAGTGTGCCGGTGATGCTGGATGAGCAGCAGGCGCACATGCTCTGGCAGCAGGTACTGGAGCGCCATCCCCAGCCCGTGCTGAGCAACAGCGCGCTTGTTCACCAGCTGGAGAAAAGCTGGCGCCTGCTGCATGACTGGCGCCTGTCCACGGATGATCCACGGTTTGCGGATGGCGGTGATGCTGAAGTCTTCCGTACTCTGGCCAGGGCGTTTTCCCGGGAGTGTGAGAGCCGCGGTTTCCTGACCCGGGCGGAAATGCCCGCGCTCCTGGGCGACCTCCTGGAGCAAGGCGCCTGTTCCCTGCCGGAAGAAATCCTGCTGCTGGGTTTCAGCGTGCTTACCCCCGTTCAGGAACGGTTGCTGCAAGCACTGCGCCAGCGTGCTGTTCGTGTGCGTGCCGTGCGTCTGAAAGGAAAGGATGCCCAGCGGCGGCTGGTGCAGGCCGCTGACCCCGGACAGGAGCTGGCGCTGGCGGCGGCCTGGGCGCGGCGGCTGTTGCTGGAACAACCTGATCTCTCCCTGGGCATTGTGGTGCCCGATCTGCAGAACCGTCATGATGAGGTGGAGCATTGCATGAACCGGGTGCTGGAACCCGGTTCCCTGCTGCCCGGCAAACGCCCGTACCGTGCCGCCTGGAACATTTCCCTGGGACGCCCCCTGGTGGCATATCCACCGGTATCCACCGCCCTGGGACTGCTCGCACTCTTCCAGGGCAGGCAGCCCCTGGAGCAGGTGGAGGTCTTGTTGCGCGCTCCCCATATCGCCGCGGGCGGAACCGAGATCATTCCCCGGGCATGGCTGGTGCACCGCTTGCGCGAGACGGGAAGGGAGAGTTTCGATCTGGGAGATCTGCTCTATCACGCCAGCGCGTGTCACCCTGAAACGGGAGAGCCGCGCCCCTGGAATTGTCCGCGGCTGGCCCGCTGCCTGGAGAGCCTGCAAGGCCTGCGCAAGGAAGCCGGCCACGGCGCCCGTCTGCCCGGGCAGTGGGCCGAACTGTTCGGTGACTGGCTCCAGGCGGGAGAATGGATGGCGGAAATATCCCTGGATTCGGTGGACTACCAGGTGGTAGAGCGTTGGAAACGGCTGCTGGCCGAGTTTCGGAAACTGGATCAGGTGGCTTCTCCACTTTCTCCCGGCCAAGCCCTGCAAACCCTCAACCGCATGGCCAGGGATATCCTGTTTCAACCCAGCCATCCGCCGGCGCCTCTGCAGGTGTTGGGGCTTTTCGAAGCCACGGAGCTGGATTTTGATCGGCTGTGGGTGATGGGCATGCACGAGACCGCCTGGCCGTCCGCGCCGGACCCCGATCCTTTCATCCCCCTTTCCCTGCAGCGCGAGCTGGGCATGCCCGGCAGTGATGCCGAGCGGGAACTGCGGCTGGCCCGGGACATGCTTTCCGCTCTGGAATCGGCGGCCGAAGAGGTGATCTTCAGCCATGCTCTCATGGATGGCGCAGAGGAATTGCAGCCCACGCCCATGCTGGATCACTGCCCGCGTCTGCGCCCGGAGGACATGGGGCTGTTCGTATTTGATGACTGGGAAAGGCGGATCCGGGACAGCGGAGAACTGGAAACCCTGGCCGGGGACTCTGCCCCCGCGGTGCGGGACCGGGTGCGGGGCGGCGCTGCCCTGTTTCGCCACCAGTCCCGCTGTCCTTTCCGGGCCTTTGCCGAGTATCGCCTTGGCGCGCGTTCCTTCCCTACCGTTCATGGAGGGCTGGATGCCGCCCAGCGCGGCAGCCTGTTGCACCGCGCCCTGGACCTGTTCTGGGAGCAGACCGGGGACCAGCAGGCCCTGCTGAACCTGGCGGAACAGGCGCTGCGGGCGCGGGTGCGGGTATCCGTGTCTTCAGCGTTGGCGGAATTCGAGACCCAGCAGCCGGGACTGCTGGGCGCCCGCGGACGCACCATCGAGGATGAACGCCTGCAGGGGTTGATGCTGAACTGGCTGGAAAGGGAAAAGGACCGTGCGCCCTTCCGCGTGGTTGGCCGGGAAGTGCGGTTTGCCGGCTCGGCTGCTGGCGTGGAATACCGCCTGTACGTGGATCGCATTGATGAACTGGAGGACGGCCGCCAGGTGCTCCTGGATTACAAGACCGGCCGGGTCAGCCCGGCCACCTGGTTTGGCGACCGCCCCGACGATCCCCAGCTTCCCCTGTACAGCACGGTGCTGGATGCCGAGGGTATTGCTGCGGTCGCCTTTGCCCAGTTGCGCCCGGACGGCTGCGCCTTCAGCGGCGTGGTGGCGGAAGCCGGCCTGTTGCCGGGCCTGCCTTCCAGCCGGGGTTCCCGGGAGGTGCGCGAGGCCACGGCGGACTGGCCCCGGGTGCTGCGCCAGTGGCGGCAGACAATTGATGGTCTGGCCGTGGCCTTCAGCGAGGGCAGGGCAGAGGTGGATCCGAAGAACGGCGTCAATACCTGCAGGGACAGCTACTGCGAACTCATGAGCCTGTGCCGCTTCCATGAACAGGTCGCTGGAGAGAACCATGAAGACTGAGCCGCCCGTCGATCACGCCGTGCGCAAGATGGCCCTTGATCCCCACCGATCCTTCATCGTCCAGGCGCCCGCGGGATCAGGGAAGACGGGCCTGCTCACCCAGCGCTTCCTGATGCTGCTTGCCGGGGTGGAGCATCCGGAAGAGATCGTGGCCATTACCTTTACCCGCAAGGCGGCCGCGGAAATGCGTGATCGTATCCTCGGGGCCCTTCGTCTGGCCGCCTCGGATGAGATTCCCGATGACGCCTACTTGCGGGAGACCCGGGAACTGGCTCATGCCGCCCTGGAGCGGGACAGGGAGCGGGGCTGGAAGTTGCTGGACAATCCCGCGCGCCTGCGGGTGCGCACCATCGATTCCTTCTGCCAGTATCTGGCGGGCCAGGCGCCCCTGCTTTCCGGCCTGGGCAGCGGCATGGGGGTGGCGGAAGACGCTGCTGCCCTGTACCAGGAGGCCGCCCGGGCCACCTTGGAAGAACTGGAAGCCGCGGCACCCGTAGGTGATGCCCTGGGGCTGTTGCTACGGCATCGGGACAACGACAGCGAGCGCCTGACGGAACTGCTGGCGGACATGCTGGGGAGGAGAGATCAGTGGCTGCAACATCTGGGCAGGGGCGAGGAGCGCCTGGCCCTGGAACGTGCTCTTGCCCTGGCGGTGGAAAAGGGCCTGGTGGAAGCGCACCGCGCATTGCAGCCCTGGGCTGGCAGGCTCATGCCCCTGCTGCGCTTCGCGGCGGGCAATCTGCCGGACGATGCCCTCCTGGCAGCCTGCCGCGACCTGGAGGATATGCCATCCACGGCCGTGGAGAAGCTTCCCTGTTGGCAGGGAATCGCGAATCTGTTTCTGACGGACAAGAATGAGTGGCGCAAGTCGCTCACCATCAGGAATGGTTTTCCACCAGGCTGTGATGAAAAGTCGCGGATGGCCGAGCTGTTGGATGAACTGAAGGAACAGGACGGACTGGATTCCCTGCTGGGGCGCGTGCGGAGCCTGCCCGCGCCTGCCTACGAAGAGGGGGAATGGCAGGTACTGGAGGCTCTGCTGCGGGTGTTGCGGAGGGCGGCTGCTCATCTCCAACTGGTGTTCGCCGCTCATGGCCAGGTGGATTTCGCGGAGATCATGCTGCGCGCCCGCCATGCTCTGTACGATGAAGACGGGCCCACGGACCTGGCCCTGAAGCTGGATTACCGTATCCGCCATCTGCTGGTGGACGAGTTCCAGGACACCTCGCGCAACCAGTATGAGCTGTTTCTGGATCTGGTGGCCGGCTGGCAGCCCGGTGATGGCCGCAGCCTGTTCCTGGTGGGAGATCCCATGCAGTCCATCTACCGTTTCCGGGAGGCGGAAGTGGGACTGTTCCTGCAGGCCTGGCGGCACGGCATGGGCGACCTCCCCCTGGAGCCCCTGCGGCTGGAAGTGAACTTCCGCTCCACCAGGGGCATCGTGGACTGGGTGAACCGCCGGTTTTCCCTGGTGCTGCCGGCGCAGGATGACGCCTTCAGCGGTGCCGTGAGCTATGCCCCTTCCGTGGCCTGGAAGGAAGAAGGCCCGGAACCTGCCGTGGAGATTCATCCCTTTGGTGAGCGTGATGACCGGGCGGAAGCCGATAAGGTGTTGGAGATCGTGCGGCGTGGCCTTGCGGAAGGAGATGGCGATATCGCCATTCTGGTGCGCAACCGCAGCCATGCCGCGGCCATCGCCGAAAGCCTTAACCGTGAGGGCCTGGTCTTCCAGGCCGTGGATCTGGAAGGCCTGGCCAGCCGTCCCGTGGTGCAGGATCTCACGGCCCTGAGCCTGGCCCTGTTGTACCCGGCGGACCGGACCAGCTGGCTGGCCCTGCTGCGTGGCCCCTGCTGCGGCCTGAGCCTGGAGGATCTTCATGCCCTGGCTCACGACGATTCCCGCTGCGTGGCCGATCTGCTGGCCGACGGGGAGCGCCTGGCCCGGTTGAGCGAGGACGGGCGCGGGCGGGCGGCAGGGCTGTGGTCCCGGCTGGCTCCTGCTCTGGCGGATGTGGGTACCCGGCCCCTGCGTGGTCTGGTGCAGGGAGTCTGGCTGGCCCTGGGTGGTCCCCTGGCGGCCGGTGAATCCGGCATGGAGGATGCGGAAGTGTTCTTCGGGCTGTTGCGATCCCTGGAAGCCGTCGGGCCGGTGACCCGGGAACGCCTGGGGGATGGCCTGGAACGGCTCTACGCGCGGCCGGATGGCGGTGACGGGCGCCTGCAGATCATGACCATGCATAAGGCCAAGGGACTGGAGTTCGATACGGTGATTCTTCCCGGCCTGGGGCGCATTCCCCGCAGCGACGGCAGCCGTCTGCTGTATTGGCTGGAGACCCTGGACGACCAGGGAGAGGCGAGGCTCGTTCTCGGGCCCATTAGATCCGCCGCCGACAGGGAAGATCATCCCGCGTCGCGCTACATCAGGGAACTGGAAAAGCGCAAGGGACGGTACGAGGAAGGTCGCCTGCTGTATGTGGCCGCGACCCGCGCGAAGCGCAGGCTGCACCTGCTGGGGCATGCGGCTTTCAACAGCAAAGGCGAGATCAAACCGGCTTCCAGCAGTCTGCTTGCCAGCCTCTGGCCGGCTTTGAGTGACTACTGGGAAGCGCTGGAACCGCCCGAGGACGGGGATGTTGGCCCGGCGGATACCCGACCTCAGCCGCCCCTGCGCCGCCTGCCGTCCGGGTGGTCCGCCCCTGCCGTTCCACCCCCGGTGAAAACTGCGCCTGATGTCCTGGAGAGTATTCAGGGCGTGGAGTTCGACTGGGCGGGTGATCTGGCGCGCGCCGTGGGGGTGGTGGCCCACCGCCTGTTGCAGTACCTGGCGGAAAACGGGGTGCCGGAGCAGGGCGTTGACAGCCTGCGGTCCGCGGCTGTCATTCTGCTGCGCCGGGAGGCTGTGGGAGAAGAGCAACTGGAAGAAGGGCTGACCCTGGTGCGCCAGGCCCTGGAGAACACCCTGGCCAGCAAGCGGGGACGCTGGATCATCCACGTCGGGCACCGGGATGCCCGCAGCGAATATCCCCTCACCGCCGTGGTGGATGGCCGCGTCCGGCACATGATCCTGGACCGGACCTTCATCGACGAGGAGGGTGTGCGCTGGATCATCGACTACAAGACCGGGCGCCATGAAGGCGCCGATCCGGAAGCCTTCCTCGACCGGGAACAGGAAAGATACCGGGAACAGCTGGAAGCCTATGCCCGGGCGTTTTGCGCCATGGAGGAACGCCCCGTGCGTGTGGCCCTCTACTATCCGCTCATGGACGGCTGGCGGGAATGGGAGCCAGCCCCATAGTCATTTGTTTTTCAGGCTGTCCACGGCGGCATCCAGCACCTGCACCTGGTTCAGGAGCTTCTTGCCGATAATGCGCGCCTTGTCCAGGATCTTCTCGCTGTTGCTGCGGATGGTCTCGCCCCATCTGCCGATGTCCGCCAGGCCCTTCACCTGCTTTTCGATGTCGCGTATGGCGCGGTCCATCTGTTCGAAATCCACCTGCTGGTCCGCCCGTTCCACACTGGCTCGCGAGCACAGGGCGCGGGCCACGGAAACCGCCGCCTGAAGGAAGATGTCCGTGGAGGAATCTTCCAGGTCCCACAGGGTGAAGATGTCGTTGCCATAGCGGGTCAGGCTGTCCAGGCCCTCCGGCGCGGTCTGGCGGGAGAACACGAAGATACCGATTTCCGCCCCCCGGTTCTTGCGCGCCGTGTCCATTTCCTCCCGGGCCCTGGCCAGGTCGTAGGCGCCGGAATCCTTGGCCTCGACGACGATGCGGCTGCCCGCCGCCACGTGCTCCGGCCCCAGCTCGATGACCACATCGCCCACCTTGCAGTTGCGGATCAATCCCGTGGTGCTGCCCGTGGCGGTGGCCAGGTCGCCGGCCTTCTGGCTCATGTCCCGCAGCACGCGGTACATCTCTTCCTCGAAGATGTTGCCGTGGATGGTGCTGCGGGCCGCCTCTTCCTTGCGCGTGGTCATTTCCGCCAGGGCGCTGCGTACTTCCTGCTGGAAGTCCGTGGCGTCCTTGCGGTGCTGTTCCAGCACGTCCAGCAGTTCCTTTCTCATGCGCGCCAGGGCCGAGTCGCCGGTGTCCAGGGAGAACTCGGCGCTGATCTTCTTCTGGGCGTTCTCCACCCGGCTGACCAGACGGCTGAGGGCGGAGTCCTCGTTGTCCAGGGAAAATTCCCTCACCACTTCCTTGATGCTGTCCTGCAGGTTGCCCGTGAGCTTGCCGTGGTTTTCGTTGAGCTCCCGCACCAGGCGGTTGAGGGCGCTGTCGCCATTGTCCAGGGAGAACTCCCGCAGGATGCGCTCCCGGTCGTCGTTCAGTGCCTTTTCCAGCACCTGATTCATGCCTTGCAGGAAGCCTTCGGGGTTCTCGGCGCTGAGCAGGCGGGCAAGCTGGCTGGAGTCCCCCAGGTATTCACCCAGGGTTCTTGCCAGCACCGAATCCTTGTCTCCCACCTGGCGGCGCAATACCTGCTCCAGCTCGCCGTCCCGGCGCAGCAACCGCTCCAGGCGTTCGGGAAAGCGGCCATCGTTGGGATCGAAATATTCCCTTAGACTGGTGGCGATCTGCTCGGTGACCTGGCGGCGGTGTTCGTTCAGGTAGCTTTCCATGTCCCTGAGCAGGCGCTCGCCCTCGTTGCGCACGGCCTGGGAATCGATCTGGCCTTCCGCCTGGCGCAGGGCCATGACGCCGATGCGCAGGGCGGTGCGGATGAAATCGTCGCGGATGCGGCCTTCCGGATAGGCGGCAATTTCCGCAATCAGCTCGGGATCCCTGAGGCGCAGGCGGATTTCCAGTTCTTCCAGTGCTGTCGCGCCGTCGCCCAGGGAGCCGGGCTGCCAGCGGGTATCGGTCTGGCCGTGGCCGGGGTGTTCTTCCATCGCTTCCTCTCCTTTTCTCATGATCTGCCTGTTACTCTACCACCTGCGGTGGCTCACCAGGTGAGCCCGCAAGCTTGCGGCGCCTCAAGGTTTGTTCGGCAACAGGTTCGCTGAATGAAAGGCTCGCGCCAGCGCCGGCAGGGAATCCACGTCCCAGTCCGGCGCGGGGATATCCTCTGGCCAGGCTTCGCCCGGCTGAAAGCGCCCGGTGCGCACCATTGCCGTGCGCATGCCCAGGGCGGCGGCGCCGGCAATGTCCGTGTCCGGGCGATCGCCGATCATGATGCAGTCCGGGGCAGATGTGTTCAGCCTTTCCATGGCCATCTCGTAGAGCAGGGGTTCGGGCTTGCCGATGGTCAAGGCCTTGCATCCAGTGGCGGCCTCGAAAGGCGCCACCAGGGCGCCACCGCCGGGTAGTACCAGGTGCTTGCCGTCGCGCCAGGCGTCCACGGTGGTGTCGGGATTGGTGGCAACCAGCCTGGCGCCCCCGGACAGGATGAGATTGATCCCCGTGGTCAGGCTGTCGTAGTCCAGCCCCGGCCCTTCGCCGACCACCACGAAATCCGCTTTTTCCTCATCCTGCCGTCCTTTTCGGGACAGGGCATCCACCAGGCCTTGTCCACCAACGGCGAAATACCGGAAGTCCGGTTGCCGCCGTTCCAGCCACAGGGCCGTGGCCTGGGCCGAGGTGAGTATCCGTTCTTCGGAAATGCCGCCGAATCCCATGTCCCGCAGCTTGCGGGCCACCTCTCCGGGAGTACGGATGGGGTTGTTGGTGATGAAAAGATACGGATGTCCCGACAGTTCTTCGACAAATGCCGGGGCGCCCGGCAGTGTACGGTCGCCGTGGTACAGGATGCCGTCCATGTCGAGGAGGAAGCTGGTCATGGCGTCAGGAAATGATGTGCTTGCGCAAAATGGTCGGAGTGAGAGGATTCGAACCTCCGGCCCCTGCCTCCCGAAGGCAGTGCTCTACCAGGCTGAGCTACACTCCGATTTGCTTAGATCGAACGCTGAACCGAGAAATCGGCCAGGGCGGCGAGGGCGCTGTTGTAGGCGGAAGGCGGAAGGGCTTCCAGTGCCTTCTTGGCCAGCTCGGCTTCTTCCCTTGCACGGCGGGCAGTGTAAGCGATTGCGTCCGTGGATTCAATGGCGGCCATGACTTCTTCCACCATGTCGGCGCCGCCCTTTTCGATGGCGGTCCTGAGGAGTTTCTTCTGCTTGGCGGTTCCCTGTTCCATGGCGCGGATCAGCGGCAGGGTGGGCTTGCCCTCGGCCAGGTCATCGCCCAGGTTCTTGCCGATGTCTTCGTCGGAGGAGCCGTAGTCCAGGGCATCGTCGATCATCTGGAAGGCCATTCCCAGGTGCAGGCCATAGTCGGCCAGGGCCTGTTCCTCGCAGTCCGGGCGCTCGGCGACGATGGCCGCCAGGCGGGCGCCGGCTTCGAACAGGGTGGCGGTCTTGCGGGTGATGACTTCCCTGTACTGCTCCTCCGTGGTGTCCGGGTCGTTGCAGTTGAGCAGTTGCAGCACTTCACCTTCCGCGATGCGGTTGGTGGCGTGGGAAAGCACGTCCATGACCCGCAGGTTCTGGATTTCCACCATCATCTCGAAGGAGCGGGAGTAGAGAAAATCACCGACCAGTACGCTGGCGGCATTGCCCCAGACGGCATTGGCGGTCTCATTACTGCGGCGCATGTCGGAGCCGTCCACCACGTCGTCGTGGAGCAGGGTGGCGGTGTGAATGAACTCGATGATGGCCGCCAGGTTCACGTGACTGCTGCCCTGGTAGCCCACGGCCAGGGCCGAAAGCAGCACGATCATGGGGCGCAGGCGCTTGCCGCCGCTGTTGACGATATAGTGACCGATCTGGTTGATGAGCACCACGTCGGACTGCAGGCGGTCCAGGATCAGCAGGTCCGTGGCGCGCATATCGTCGGCGATGAGATCGCGGATGGCGGAAAGATCCATGAAAAATAGGGAGTTCGTCTGTACAACGGGAATGTTGATGCTATAGGGAAATGCCTTCCCTGCCAAGGGCTGGTACGGATACTGCAAGGAGTTGGGGAATAGGGTTTGACCTTGGCGGGCAATCCCGTTAAAATCCCGCGTCTTTCCGCTGGCTCTTTTTGTTTGGGCCGGCTCTATTTAAGTTATTTCTACCGGAGACATGCAGATATGTATGCCGTAATTCAGACCGGGGGCAAGCAGTATCGCGTCAGCGAGGGCATGACCCTGAAGGTTGAGAAGATCAATGCCGAAGAGGGCGCCAGTATCGATCTGGACAAGGTGCTCATGGTTGCCGATGGTGACAACGTACAGGTAGGCGCGCCTTACCTGGACGGCAAGGTTACCGCTACCGTGAAATCCCACGGCAAGGGCAAGAAAGTACATATCATCAAGTTCAAGCGCCGCAAGCACCACCTGAAGCGTCAGGGGCATCGCCAGCAGTACACTGAACTCGAGATCACCGGTATCAACGCGGGCTGAGGAGAAACAGACCATGGCACACAAGAAGGCAGGCGGTAGTTCCAGGAACGGCCGCGATTCCGAATCCAAACGTCTCGGCGTGAAGATCTACGGCGGCCAGGCCATTCAGGCCGGCGCCATCATCATTCGTCAGCGCGGCACCAAGGTACATGCCGGCGTGGGCGTGGGTTGCGGCCGCGATCATACCCTTTACGCGCTGAAGGACGGCGTCGTCAAGTTCGAGAAGAAGGGCCCCAAGATGCGTCAGTTCGTGAGTGTGGTATCCGCCTGATCGTTTTTTGGCAAGGCCTTTTCCTAAGACCCCGCCATCATGGCGGGGTTTTTCGTTCAGGCTTCATTGCTCGGGTATAATTTGCGTCATGAAATTCGTGGATGAAGCCATCATCAAGGTGGAAGCCGGCGACGGCGGCAACGGTTGCGTGAGCTTCCGTCGGGAAAAGTACATTCCCAAGGGCGGCCCCGACGGTGGCGACGGGGGTGATGGCGGTCATGTCTTCCTGGTGGGCGACGAGGGGCTGAACACCCTGGTGGATTTTCGCCACAAGCGCCTGCACCGTGCCGAGCGCGGCCAGAACGGCATGGGTCGGCAGATGTACGGGCGCAAGGGGCAGTCCCTGTACATCAGGGTTCCCGTGGGTACCCGGGTGAAGGATCTGGACACGGAGGAAATCATCGGCGAGATTCTCGAAGACGGCCAGGAGTTGCTGGTGGCCCGGGGCGGCAAGCATGGCCTGGGCAACATTCATTTCAAGAGCAGCACCAACCGCGCCCCCCGGCAGGCTACCAGCGGCACCCCGGGAGAAAAGCGCAGCCTGCTGCTGGAGCTCATCGTGCTGGCGGATGTGGGTCTGCTGGGCATGCCCAATGCGGGCAAGTCCAGCCTCATCGCCAAGATGTCCCACGCCCGGCCCAAGATTGCCGATTATCCCTTCACCACCCTGTATCCCAACCTGGGAGTGGTGAAGATGGGCATGGGCCGCAGTTTCGTCATCGCCGATATTCCCGGGGTCATCGAGGGTGCGGCGGAAGGGGCGGGACTGGGCCTGCGGTTTCTCAAGCATCTTTCGCGCACCCGTCTGGTGCTGCACTTGGTGGATATGGCGCCCATGGACGAGAGCATCGACCCGGTAGCTGAAGTGCGCCAGTTGGTGGCCGAGGTGGAAAAGTATGGCGGTGATCTCGCGGATCGGGAGCGCTGGCTGGTGCTCACCAAGAAGGATCTGCTGCTGGACGAGGAATTCGAGGCGCGCAAGGAGAAGCTGATCGAGAAACTGGACTGGCAGGGTCCGGTGTTTTCCGTGTCTTCCGTGACCGGCGAGGGCGTGGATGAACTGGCCCAGGCCTTGATGAAACACCTGGAAGACCTGGATCGGGACGAGAACCACACTGCCGAACAGGCCGACGAGACACCCTACGATCCCACCCAGTCCTGATGATTAGCCGCGAGAACATTCCCAAGACCCGCCGCTGGGTGGTGAAGATCGGCAGCGCCCTTCTTACCGCCGAAGGCGCGGGGCTGGATCGCCAGGCCCTGGGTGGCTGGGTGGATCAGATGGCCGACTGGCTGCGGCCCGGTCACGAGCTGGTGCTGGTGTCCTCCGGCGCCGTGGCTGAAGGCATGTGCCGCATGGGCTGGACGCAGCGGCCTGATACCTTGCATGAACTCCAGGCGGCGGCGGCTATCGGCCAGATGGGGCTGGTGCAGGCCTGGGAGAGCTGCTTCCAGCGCCGTGGCCGCCATACCGCCCAGGTGCTGGTCACCCATGACGACCTTTCCGACCGCAAGCGCTACCTCAATGCCCGCAGCACCCTGCAGACCCTGCTGTCCCTGGGTGTAATTCCCGTGGTGAACGAGAACGACGTGGTGGCCAATGATGAGCTGCGTTTCGGCGACAACGACACCCTGGCGGCCCTGGTGGCCAACCTGGTGGAAGCGGATCTGCTTGTCCTGCTCACGGATCAGGACGGCCTGTTTGATGCTGATCCGCGCGGCAACCCCGGCGCCCGCCTCATCGAGCATGCCCGGGTGGACGATGTGGCTCTGGATCGCTATGCCGGGGCCAGCAAGGGGATCCTGGGCAGCGGCGGCATGCACACCAAGCTGCGCGCGGCGCGGCTGGCGGCCCGTTCCGGCACGGCCACCATCATCGCATCGGGCAAACGGCCAGATGCCCTGCGGGAGATCGCCGCGGGGCATGAGTTGGGTACCCTGCTGGTACCCGCCCAGGAACCGGACGCGGCACGCAAGCGCTGGCTGGCGGGGCAGCTCCAGGCCCGGGGGCGTCTGCACCTGGATGCCGGTGCCGTGCAGGTGCTGCGCAAGTCCGGTTCCAGCCTGCTGGCCGTGGGGGTGACGAATGTGGAAGGCGGTTTTTCCCGGGGTGAGATGGTGGTCTGTCTGGGACCGGAGGGTGAGGAAGTGGCCCGGGGCCTGGTGAACTACTCCGCTGATGAGACCCGGCGTATCGCCGGTCAGCCCAGCAGCCGTTTCGAGGAGATCCTCGGCTACATGGACGAGGAGGAACTCATCCACCGGGACAACCTGGTCGTCCTGTGACCTGGTACCTGGCCTACGCTGCCCTGGGAGCCGTGGCCGGGGTGCTGGCCGGGCTCATGGGTGTTGGCGGCGGGCTGGTGTTCGTGCCGGGCCTGCTGCTCCTGTTTCATCTCCAGGCCTTCGATAATCAATGGCTGTCCCACCTGGCCATAGGTACCTCCCTGGCCCTCATCGTGCCTACGGCCCTTTCTTCATTGTGGGCGCATCACCGTCGGGGCGCCGTGGACTGGCCCGCGGTGATCCGGCTGACGCCGGGGCTGCTTGCCGGGGCGCTCCTGGGGGCCTGGCTGGCTGCCCGTTTCAGCACCCGGGGACTGCAGATCCTGTTTGCCCTGTTCCTGTTCCTGGTGGCCTGGCAGATGCTCACCGGGGTCATGCCCCGCCGCCGGGCAAGGGATCACGGGGCGGCACTATTCCTGTCCGTGGGCTCGCTCATCGGCACGGTTTCCGGCCTGGTGGGCATTGGCGGAGGCACCATGACCGTGCCCTTTCTTCTCTGGCAAGGCAAGGCTCTGCCCCGGGCCGTGGCTACCTCGGCGGCCTGCGGCCTGCCCATCGCTGTAGCCGGCGCTCTGGGATTCATGGTCACCGGAGCAGGAAAGACATCAGCGGCCGCCACAGGGTTCGTTTACTGGCCGGCGGTACTGCTGACCGGTATCTCCGCGGTGCTCATGGCTCCCCTGGGGGCACGCCTGGCGCATGGCCTCCCCATACCCCTGCTGAAGCGTTTCTTCGCCCTCCTGCTGGTGCTGGTGGGGCTGCGGCTGCTGCTTGCCTGAATCAGGGCGTGTTGGGATCCCAGAAGTTGTACTCTTCCCCGGGCAGTTGTTCGGGCATGGGCTGAAGCGCGTCGTCCATGCGGAAGAACTGGATCACCCGTCCCCGGGGGTCGCGAAGGGCCAGCTGGGAGTCCTGCAGACGGTACTCGAACTCCCGGCTCTGGCGGGTTTCGGCATCCGTGAGCTTCAGTCGCCCGGGGAATACTTCCACGTAGAAATTACGATACTGCTCTGCCGACCAGTACATGCGCGCAAAATTCTTCCTGATGACCAGCAGCAGGCGGTTGGGGCTGGCCCAGGAGCCTTCCAGCTTTCTCATCTGTTCAGGAGGAACCCCGCCATCCGGGTGGGCCGGCCAGTTGTCGTAGGGGATGTGCCCGCCTGCCGGTCCGTAACCATGGCCCGAGTGGACAGAGAGATTCTGCATGGTCTGCATGGCTTCGAACATGTTGAGCATGGCGCGCATCATGTCGATGAAAGGATTGTTGTTGTAGTGGTCGCCGGCGGATGCCGGGCCGATGCTCAGGAAAAGAACAATCGCAACAATGATCTGTTTCATGGAGATCCTTCGCCGGCGTGCCTTGTGGCTGAACACCCGGAAGTCCGCTGAACGTGGCTTCGATTCAAGTTGCCCTAGTATAGCAGGGTGGTTGCGGCACGGCGTTGTTTCCCGGCATGGGAGAAGGGATGATCGTTTTGTGACGGCTATCCAACTCCGGGTTGTCCGGGATGGTTAGACTGTATTTCAATGATGGAGTACATTCAAGGGTTCTTGTCCTGTTGAGTGGAGGTCATCCCTGTAATGGATACCGGGGAACCCGATGAATACCTGGACTCCGCAATCAGGCAACTGCTTGCGGAACGACAGCAGTTGCTGGTGATGTTTTGCCGGGCAGTAGGCATTGCGCAGGAGCCGGCGGGAGAAGATGAGAAGTCCGTGCTGCTGCGCCTGTGCCAACTGCTCATGGATTATGCGGCCTTGTGGCAGTTCGAGATTCACGATGAACTGGTCCGGGAAGATCGGTGCTCCTCGGTGGGTTCGGCGATGCTGGAGAGAGAACAGCCCATGCTCGTGGAGGCAGCCAACATCATGCTCGATTTCAACGACCTGGTGGATTCCGCTCTGGCGGAAGGACGCCTGATGGATCTGGATTCCCGCCTGTCCGCTCTCGGCGAGGCGCTGGCGGAACGTTTCGAGGCGGAAGACAGGGTCATCCTGGCCCTGTGAGATACCCATGGCATTGAAGGGACATAGTGGAATACGGTCCTCCGCAGCGATGTTGCAGGACGAGTTGCTCGTTCCCAAGCGCAAGTCCCTGCGCCTGGATACCTTCCCCCGCGGCATGGACAACGCGCGTATTGATGTGCGCCTGGATCCTGCCCTGGTTGGCGCCATCGACAGCCTGGTGAAATCGTCCATGGTACGCCGCCTGCGTGAACTCGGGCTGCTGGACGGTAACAATCCCCTTGCCGAAGATCCCGAGGCCGTGGACAGGTTTCGGGAAGTGTTCGTTCCCCTGAGCCTGTCCGTGGCCCAGCAGGCCAGGCAATCGTCCCGCCGTGAAATCTATCAGTTGTTCGTGCTGGCGGTGATGAAACAGATCTATCTCACCGTTGACCGGAGCATCCGGGAGTACCGGGATGGCTTCGATGCGGCTCCCCTGCTGGGTACCCTGTCAGCCACGGAAAGCGTGTCCCGCCACGAGAAGCTGTGGCGTTTCGGCAGGCACCAGGCCATGCTGCGTCATGAAATCAGCAGGGAGGTCGTCAACCTGGTGCACAGCCTGGAGCTGGTGGGACGCAAGCAGCGCAAAAGCATCCTGGCCCTTTCCTGGCCGGTGGCCGAGGATATGCTGTTCAATCCTCTTCTGCAGCTGGGCAGGCTGGACGAGGAAGTCACCTTCATGGATGTCTATCCCTTCCTGCTGCTCAAGCCGGAAATCTTCCGGCGTTTCGAAGCCGTGGTTCTGGACGTGCTTTGCGGCTGGTTGCCCGATTGTCCGGTGCGGCGACTGGGCAACGAGATGGACAACGGTCTCAACGAATTGCAACTGCGGCGGGATGAGGGAGAATTCCCGGGCTATGCCCAGGTGGAGAGCTATCTCAGGGCGGTGATGTCTGACACCGAATACAGACAGGGAGAAACCAACTGGCTGGACAACCCCGGAAATCTGTCCTGGCTTCTGGGGGGGGACAGGGACCGGGGGATGCCGGGCTTCTGGGACAAGAAGCGCTGGCGGGAATTCCAGAACAGCCTGATACAGGAGCTGGAAAGGGGGTTTGGCAAGGCGGGGCTGCTGGAGATGATATTTGCCAGCGCCCTGATGCCGGAACTGTACCGCGATCTGGGACGCAAGGGCGCCCTGCGGCTGCTTTTCGAATTTCTCACTGGAGGACGCAGCCGCAAGGAGTTGTTGCCCATTCTCCAGCAGTTCAGGGATATCAGTGATCTGGAACTCTATATGGATCGCATGGAGGCGGCCTACAAGCGTCTGCGGCAGGCCGACGCTTCCCAGCGCAGGGAGTGGCTGATTCAGGTGGTGGAAGGCTACGCCAGTTTGCGCCGGGACCTGAAACTGTCCTGGGAAATGTACCGGGCCATGGATCTGATTCGCCTGCCATCCCGGCCGGATGAACTGGAACTGTCCAGGGCCAACAGGTTGTTGCAGGAGTTTTTCCTGGGCACCCAGGCACAGAAGAACGAGGTCGTGGGGCATGTCATTCTGAAGGCGGATCTGCGGGGCTCCACGGAGCTTACCGCTTCCATGATCCGGGAAGGCCTGAATCCGGCGTCCTATTTCAGCCAGAACCTGTTCGATCCCATCAACAGCCTGCTGGAGAAATACGGTGCGGAGAAGGTTTTTGTGGAAGGGGATGCCGTCATCCTCATGCTGCTGGAACACGTCAGCCCGCCTTCCCAGGTGGTCGCCAGGGCCTGTGGCCTGGCCTATGACATCATCGATCAGGTGCTGAGCCGCAACGCGGAAAACCGGCATCTGGGGCTGCCCGAACTGGAGCTGGGCATAGGCATCTCCTATGTCGATGAGGCGCCCTGCTATCTCTTTGACGCCGGGAGAAAAATCACCATATCCCCGGCCATCAACCGCGCAGATCGGCTTTCGTCATGCTCTCATCGCAACCTGGAAGCCTTTGGTCGCACCACGGTTCGGGGCGTGGAGGTCATCCGGCTTCTGAAGACTGCCAACGAGGTCTCAGGTGGTGTAGACTATTGTCGCTACAATGTGAATGGTATCGAGCTGGACGCTGCTGCCTTCGAGCACCTGAACGGGGAAATCGTACTCAGGAAAGTCAAGGCCAAAAGTCTTGGAAAATCGGATGGCGACCGTTACTATGTAGGGCGCTTCCCGGATTCGGCGGGCAAGACCCGTTGGCAGGTGTTGCGGCAGAGCATAATAAAGGGGTGGGACGGCGATAAGCTCCAGCCGTTGGAAGAGAATGGTCGCAGTTTCTATGAACTCGTGACTGATCCAGAGATTTTGAACCGGACGCGGGAGAAACTGTCTGGTCGTTGACGAAGACAACGCATATGCCGATTCAGGGGAGAGTCGGCATGTGAGGACTGCCCTAACTATGTTGCTAGCCTGTAAACAGAGACTGCATCGCGTGAAGACCGCGTTGCGTGCTCGCATGAGTGTCCGTGGGGCGAGCCCCCAGCCTGTGCTCATAGAGGAAATATCGTCCGCTGGCCTGGATTTTCTTTGCGACCGCGGCGCCCAGTGCCGGATCATGCCCGAGGGGCGCAAGGTTCCCGGTCCCGTGTTTGGCGTCTATGTGAATATGGTGTTCGCGCTGCCGAATTCCAGCCGCGAGTTGCATACCCGGTGCCGGGTGCTGTTCTGCCATCGTTTGTCCCAGGACAGCTATCGCTTTGGTTGTGAATTTCACCAGCTCGACGAAACCACCCGGGAAATCCTGGAAGACTTCGTTCGCGAATCCCTATAAGGCAGTGTTTTCTCTCGTATCGGTCTGAGCCGTGCGCTCGGTGTCGGTTCCCTGCACCGGCAGCATCCTGTCGGAAAGGCGGGTTATTTCCCTGCCCAGCCGGTAGTCGTAGATGACGGCATAGGTAAATACTCTCTGCACGTAGCCCCTTGTTTCGCTGAAGGGAATCAGCTCCACCCAGACATCCGCCGGCAAGCGGTTTTTTGGTAGCCAGCGTTTTACCCTGTGGGGTCCGGCATTGTAGGCGGCGGTGGCCAGCACCGGGTTGTCCCCCAGGGAGGCCAGCACATCCGCCAGGTAGGTGGTGCCCAGTTCGATATTGGTTCCCGGGGTGATGAGATCCCTGTGCCGGGGATTCTTCTTTCTCTTCAGCAACTTGCGGGAAACGTAGCGTGCTGTTGCCGGCATCAGCTGCATCAGCCCCACGGCACCGGCGTAGGAGCGCACGCTGGGATTGAAGGCGCTTTCCTGGCGAATTACCCCGAATACCCATGACAGATCCAGTCCGTTCCGGCCGGCGAAACGGCTGACTGTCTTTTTGTGAGCCAGTGGAAAGCGCAGTTCGAGATCATCCCAGTAATCGGCTTTGGCCAGGGTGAAGATGGCCTGGTCATGCCAGTTCCAGGAATTGGCCAGGCTGGCGGCCGCCTTGTATTCTTCCTTGTCCAGTTCCGCTGTGAGTTGTCGCCATTCCCGCCTGGCGTCCACCCAGCGTTCCAGGGCTAACAGTTCCCGGATGCGTGGCACGGCGGGATGATTGCGGATTTTGGCGATGACGGCTGGATCGACGGTTGTTTTTCGTGGAGCCAAATGATAGTTCCGACCCAGCCGATCCGCGGCAAGGAAACCGTAGTAACTGCGCTCGCCGGCCAGTTCCAAATAGATGTCGTTGGCCTGGCTGCGTCTTTCCGTCTGTTCCAGGGCCCTGGCCAGCCAGTACCGCCAGCGTTCCGTCTGCTGTTCTTCCAAGGGCATTTCCCGGATGCGCCTGGCAACCTGCGGCCAGTCGTTGTGCAGCAGGGCGGAACGCACCAGGGCTTCCTGAAGCCGGGTGTCGTGGCCACAGGGGCGAAGATCGGCCAGGAAGGATACGGCTTCGGGTTCATCCCTGCGTACCAGCCAGAGCGCCAGCTTGCGATCCACCAGGTGTTTTTCCATGGGAGGGAAGCTGTAGCGCTGCCGCAGTTTCTTCCAATAGGCAATGGCGGCCAGGGGATCCTTGCGTATCTGCCGGTAGGCCGCGTCCCTGAGCATGTGAAAGCGCTGGGGGTGATGGTTTTTCAGGCGCTGCTCGGTGAGGGCAAGCTTGGGCTTGTTGTGGATGCGTATCCAGGTGTCCACCCAGGGGCGTTCTTTCGCCGGCAGTAACTTTTTCAGGTAGCGAGTGAGCCTCAGGTTGCCCTTGTCCATGGCCAGGGCGATGCGTTGCCAGAGCAGATCCGGGGTGAGCCCGCCTGCTTTCCGCCAGGCCTTGAACACGGGGTCGCAGGCCTTGGGACGAGATTTTCCATGTAGCCACAAGGGCTCGACCCTGGAGAAGGCCATTTCCTTTTTCCCGGTCTTTATCAAGGCTTGCAGGTAGTGGCACTGGCGCTCGACACTCTTCTGCTCCCGGTAGAAACGCAGGTAGTTTTTCCAGTCCTTGCGTCCCGCCAGCACGGAAAGCCAGCGGCTGCGCAACAGGGGCGCCAGGGGCGTGTCGGCGTAGGTCCGCAGAAAGTGCTCCACTTCACTGCTGGAAGCCCGGGAAAGCCGGCTTTTCAGTCGCGCGTACTCCAGGTAGGGGAAGAGCGCATATCCCTTGAGCAGTTGTTCCAGTTGACGGGGAACGGGTTTGCCTGCCAGAGCGAGCTTTTCCGCGCCCTGGAAGGCCTTGCGTTTCGCCTGGTCGGCAAGACCGGCCTGCGCGGCCCCGGCAGTGGCAAACAGTGCCAGCAACAGTATCAGCCGGGACAGCGAATGTCTGGTAAGGGAATCCATGCGTTCACATTAGGTGTTATGCATTCTGCTCGCAATTGGGGTTTACCCTTTGCCTGCCGGTGAATAGCAGGGAAGGGAATGGGCTACAATCCTTGCATCGATTATAGACAAATGAACATCCGGAGTTGTGAGATGGCAGACAATACTGTCGATATGGAACAGGAAATGACCCTCAACAGCGGTATCGCCGCGTTCGAAGCCAAGCATTTCGTGCGCGCGGCTGAATTGCTGGAGCCCCTGGCGGAAGCCGGCAATGCCGAGGCCCAATACCGGGTGGCCATCATGGCCCAGAACGGCCTGGGCATGGTGGAGAACCAGTTGCAGGCCTACAGGTTCATGAAGGCGGCGGCGGAAGCCGGGCTGCCCATGGCGCAGCACGGCCTGGGCTTCATGTACCTGGAAGGGGAGTGCGTGGACAAGAATCCCCAAAAGGCCCTGGAATGGTTCATGAAGGGAGCCGAACAGGGGTTGCAGGGATCCATGACCACCATTGCCTTGATGTATCAGGAGGGAAATGGCGTGGAAGCGGACCCGGAGAAGGCCCGGGAATGGTTCCGCAAGGCCGGTTTCGACGAGATGTAAATCAGCCGGTTTCCTATTTCTCGCGCCGCTTTCTCACCGCTTCCGCCAGGGTTTCCAGCAGGGGCACGCTGTCTTCCCAGGGCAGGCAGGCGTCGGTGATGCTCTGGCCATAGACCAGGGGCTTGCCGGGCACCAGGGGCTGGTTGCCGCCCACCAGATGGCTTTCAATCATGGCGCCGATGATGCGGATGTCGCCCCGCGCCACCTGGCCGGCCACGTCATGGCCCACGTCTATCTGTTTTTCGTACTGTTTGTGGCTGTTGGCGTGGCTGAAGTCCACCATCAGGCGCGGCGTGAGCCCCGCCTTTTCCATTTCCTCCGCCGCCAGGTTGACGGATTCGGCATCATAGTTGGGGCGCTTGCCGCCGCGCAGGATGATGTGGGTGTCGTTGTTGCCCGTAGTGCTGAAGATGGCGGAATGGCCATCCTTGGTCATGGACATGAAGACATGGGGACGCTCGGCGGCGCGCATGGCGTCCACCGCCACCCGCATGGTGCCGTCGGTGCCATTCTTGAATCCCACGGGGCAGGACAGGCCGGAAGCCAGCTCGCGGTGGCCCTGGCTTTCCGTGGTGCGCGCGCCAATGGCGCCCCAGCTCACCAGATCCGCCACATACTGGGGTGAGATCAGATCCAGGAACTCGGTGCCGGCGGGCAGCCCCGTGTTGTTGATCTGTAACAAAAGGCTGCGAGCCAGTTCCAGGCCCTTGTTGATCTGGTAGCTGTCGTCCAGATCCGGATCGTTGATCAGGCCTTTCCAGCCCACCGTGGTGCGCGGTTTCTCGAAGTACACCCGCATGACGATGAGCAGGTCGTCGGCGAGTTGTTTTTTTACCTTCAATAGACGTTGAGCATAGTCCAGGGCGGCTTCGGGGTCGTGTACGGAACAGGGGCCGATGACCACCAGCAGCCGGTCGTCCTCGCCGTGAAGAATGCGGTGAATCTGCTGACGGGTTTCAAAAACGGTTCTGGCCGCTTCCTCGGTAATGGGATAGCGCTCATGCAGCACGGCGGCAGGCACCACTTCCTGGGTGGCGCGAATGCGCAGGTTGTCTGTTGGGTATTGTTGCATGAGCCTGTTCTACACCTCGACCGGAAATCCGGCAATTATATCTTCTTGAAGGGATGGCGCTCAATACAGATGGCAGGCCACCTGATGCGGGATGCCGTCGCCATCCTTGATGTTTTTCAGGGCAGGCATGGCTTGGGCGCAGTTTTCCATGGCGTCGGGACAACGGGTACGGAAGGGACAGCCGGAGGGTGGGTTGAGGGGAGAAGGCACGTCGCCCTGGAGAATCATGCGTTCCACCCTGGCGTCGGGGTCCGGCATGGGAATGGCGGACAACAGGGCTTTGGTATAGGGGTGGCGGGGCTCGCGGTACAGGTCCGTTGAGGAGGCCACTTCCACCAGCTTGCCCAGGTACATGACGCCGATCTCGTGGCTGATGTGCTGCACTACGGCCAGGTCATGGGAAATGAACAGGAAGGAAATGCCCAGTTCCCGCTGCAGCCGGGCGATGAGATTCAGCACCTGGGATTGCACGGATACATCCAGGGCGGACACCGCCTCGTCGGCGACGATGAATTTCGGGTCCAGGGTCAGGGCGCGGGCAATGCCGATGCGCTGGCGCTGGCCGCCGGAGAATTCGTGGGGATAACGGTGCAGGACATTGGGGCGCATGCCCACGATGTCCAGCAGTTCCAGCACCTTGGCCTTGCGCGAGGCGGCGTCACCGATGCCGTGGGTTTCCAGGGGTTCGAGCAGGGTCTGCATCACCGTGCGCCGGGGGGACAGGGAGGCGTAGGGATCCTGGAAGATGATCTGCATCCGGCGGCGGTGGGCGACCAGTTGTTTCGTATCCAGGCCGCTGATATCCGTGCCCGCCAGGCGGATTTCACCTGCGGTGGGTTCATGCAGGCGCAGTATGGCCCGCCCCAGGGTGGACTTGCCACAGCCGGATTCGCCCACCAGACCGAAGGTATGGCCTTCGGGGATGCTGAAGCTCACGTCGTCCACGGCCTTCAGATGCCCCACGGTGCGGCGGAAGAAACCGCCCTTGATGGGGAAGTATTTCTTCAGGTTTTTTACTTCCAGCAGGGTGTTCACGCCTCGCCTCCAGCGGGGTTGTTGGGATGGAAACAGGCAACGGCCTGGTCGTTCCGCCATTCCAGGGGCGGTTCCTGCTGGTGGCAGTTGTCGTCCGCCTTGTAGCAGCGATCCACGAAACGGCAGCCCGAGGGCAGGTGCAGCAGGTCGGGCACGGTGCCGGGAATGGTGGGCAGCTCGTCCAGCTTCTGCTCGCGGATGCGGGGGATGGACTTGAGCAGCCCCTCGGAATAGGGATGCCGGGGGTTGTTGAACAGGGGATGTATGGGGGCTTCCTCGGCCACCCGTCCGGCGTACATGACCACGGCGCGGCTGCAGGTCTGGGCCACCACGCCCAGATCATGGGTCACCAGCACCACGGAGGTGCCCAGTTCCTCCTGCAGCTTGACCATCTGTTCCAGCACCTGGGCCTGGGTGGTGACATCCAGGGCCGTGGTGGGCTCGTCGGCCAGCAGCAGCCTGGGATTGCAGGACAGGGCCATGGCGATCATCACCCGCTGGCGCATGCCGCCGGACATCTGGTGGGGATATTCGTCGATGCGCTTCGCCGGTGAGGGAATGCCCACCAGGGCCAGCATTTCCACGGCATGGCCGCGCGCCTGCTTGCGGCTCATGCCCTGATGGCGCATGAGCACGTCGGTCATCTGGGTGGCGATGGTGAACACCGGGTTCAACGCGGTCATGGGTTCCTGGAAGATCATGGAGATCTCCTTGCCGCGGATGTGCCGGTACTCGGACTCCGGCAGCCCGACCAGTTCCCGGCCTTCCAGCTTGATGCTGCCGGAGACGATGCGCCCCGGGGGTGAAGGGATAAGCCCCAGGATGGCCAGGGAGGTGACGGACTTGCCGCAGCCGGATTCGCCCACCAACCCTAGGGTCTCGCCGGGCATGATGTCGAAGCTCACCCCGTCGATGGCGCGCACGATGCCGCGCTGGGTGGAGAACTCGATGACCAGGTCTTTTACGCTGAGCAGGGGTTGGGTCATGGCATTCTTCCCGCTGGTGGAATGGGCTTTTCTCCCCTCGATGCAGCCGAGCACCACAGGCCGGAAGCGGGAAAAGCGAGCTTGTCCGAACCCGCCACAGGCGGGTGAGTTTGTGAGCGGCCGCTTCTGGCCGAGGCGCGCAGGGAACCCGCCACAAGGTGGCGGGCAAATCGCGGGGTGCCTTTTCTTTTGCCTTCTTTTCTTTGGGCAGGCAAAGAAAAGAAGGGCGGGTGCGCGCCGCCGCGCGCTTTGAAAAATGATCTGCCGCGCAGCGGCACGACTTTCACGTCTGAAAGAGATGCCGAGCTTGATGGTGTGGCCCTTGTCATGCGCTCACCTTCTTCGGGTCCAGGGCATCCTGCAGGGAATCGGAGAACATGTTGAAGGCCATGACCAGCACGAACAGGAACACCGAGGCGGTGATGAAGTTGGAGTAGTGCCCGGCCTGCACTTCCTGGGTGGACTCGGCGATCATCAGCCCCCAGGACACGCCGTCCACCACGCCCAGCCCCAGGAAGCTGAGGATGACCTCGGACTTGATGGCGCCCACGAACACGATGGTGGCCTGTACCAGCAGGATGTGGAAGGTATTGGGCATGATATGGCGGAAGATGATCAGCCGCTGGGGCAGGCCGATGGCCCGGGCGGCTTCCACGAATTCGAAGTTCTTCAGCTTGATGACCTCGCCCCGCACCAGCCGCGCCGTGGTGGTCCAGAAGGTGGCGATCATGGCCACGTGCATGGAATAGGCATAGCCCTGAAGGGAATAGGCGATGGCGGCCACGAACAGGTAGAAGGGAATGGAGTCCAGCACGCCCATGAGCCAGAGAATCACCTCGTCCACCCAGGTATTGGTGAAATAACCGGACAGGGCGCCCAGCAGGCCGCCAAGGATGGTGGACAGGATGGCCACGACCATGCCCACCTCGAAAGCGGTCTTGGTGCTGTAGATGGCCCGTTCGAAGATGTCCTGGCCGATGATGTTGGTGCCCAGCCAGTAATCAGCGGAGGGCGGCGCCCACATGGGGCCTTCGATGCCGCTCCAGTTCTGGCCCCAGAGACCGGCCCAGACCCCCAGGGCGATGATCATGAAGAAAATCACCACCGACAGGGAGATCATGCCGATACGGTCGCGGCGGAACTTGTACCAGGCCTTGCCCCAGAGAGATTCGCTCTCTTTCGGCAGGCGGGCTTCATCGCTCATGGTGTTCATTTCAGGGATACCCGCGGATCGACCAGTTTGTAGAAGATGTCATTAAGAATCAGCACCACCACGAAAAGCACCGCGGTAATGCCCACCACGGCCTTGAGTATGGGCTGGTCGCCCGTGGTGATGGCGTCGTAGGTCACCAGGCCCACGCCGGGGATGCCGAAATAGCTTTCCAGCAGCAGGGAGCCGGAGATCACCACCAGGGGAATGGAAAACATGATGCGCGTGATGATGGGAATCATGGCGTTCTTCAGGATGTGCTTGAACAGCAGCTCTCCCGGCGGTGTGCCGAAGGCCTTGGCCGTGCGTACATGGTCGCGGCCCATTTCCTCCACGATCACCGCCCGGTAGAAACGGGTGTTGTAACCCAGGGCCACAAATACCGTGGCCAGGGTGGGCACGGTGACGTAGCGCAGATAGTCGCCGAAGCTGTACACGTTCCAGCCCCGCACCGGGAACCAGCCCAGGCCGTCGTTGGAGGAGAAAATGATCTGGAAGGCGATGATGACGATGAGAAAGCTCACGCTCATACCCACCACCGAGCCGCCCATGATGATCTTGTCCCACCAGCCGCCGCGGTGGTAGGCGGCGACCAGGGCCAGGGCGATGCCGAGCAGGTTGCCCAGCACGAAACCGGGAATGATAAGGGCCAGGGAAATGGGCACGGTGCGCGCCAGGATGCTGTTCACCCGCTCGCCGGTGGAATCGGAATAGCCGAAGTCGAAGGTCACCAGTTCCTTCATGTATTCCAGGTAACGGGTGATGAAGGGCCTGTCGTAGCCAAGCTGGTGGCGTACTTCCTGGATCTGCTCCGGCGTGGGATTCTTGCCCACCAGTTCATAGGTTTTGTCCGGGCCGAAATAGACCATGAGCAGGAAGCTGATCAGGGTTACGCCGATGATCAGGGGAATGCCGGTGATGAATTTGCGCAGGGCGTACTGGAGCATTTCCATGGTTATCGTTGCGCCTCCTTCACGTCCACGAACTTGAGATGAAAGCCGCCGACGATGGACTGGTCGGGAAAGCTCACCACATTCTTGTGCCAGAGATAGATCTGCCGCCGGGAAAGGCCGGAGATGGTCACGCAGGCATCCAGCACGATCTGGTTCATCTTCCTGTACAGGCGGGTGCGTTCCTCGGAAGGCTGCATAACCGCTGTCTTCTCATACAGGCGATTGTATTCCGGGTCGTTGAAATTCGAGTTGTTGGAACCGGGTGAGCCATTGGGGCCATAGAACAGTTGCAGGGTGTTTTCCGCGTCGGGATAGTCCAGGCCCCAGCCCATGCCGACGATCTTGATCTTGGATTTCTTCACCGCCCGGTTGTAGTCGCCGAAGGAAGCATAGGAGTCGAATACGATCTTTTCCTTGGGATAGCCGATGCGCATCAGCCAGCCGCGGAACTGTTCGAACATCTGCCGGCTGTCCACCGAGGCCACGCCGCCGTAGGTCAGCACGGGCAGCTTGTCCGCCGTCCATCCGGCGTCCGTCAGCAGTTGGCGTGCCTTTTCCACGTCATGCCGAAGAGGCTCCCTGGAGGCCTCCGGATCGTATTCCGGCACCACGGGAGGAATGATGCCGGGAAAGATGAAGCCCATGTCGTTGTAGAAGCGCTGGTTGCGGTCTTCCCAGTCGAAGGCGTAGCGGATGGCGCAACGCAGGGCATGATTCATCTTCTCGCGCTGCCTGTCTTCGTTATAGCCGATTTCCGGATCGTGCATGTTGAAATCGGTATGGACGAAGCCGTTTTCATACCCCGAGGTCATGAAAAACCTTGCCGCGTATTCGGGCTTGAGCACGATGTCGGGTTTTTTCCGCGCCAGCACGTCGTCCAGCAATTCCTTGGGGATGCCGGCGTACTGGATCTCATCCCCCTTGGTAAAGGAATTCCAGCGGGACAGGGATTCCTTGATGAAGTGGATTTCCAGGCGGTCCACCAGGGGAGGGATCTTGCCATCGATCTCCTTGACGCCGTATTTTCCGTGTTTGGCTTCGTCATAGCCTTCGTAGGCCAGGTCGATGGGCTCCCGGCGATAGTCGGGGTTTCTCAACAGCACCACGCCCACGGAGTCGAAACGCTGCAACCTGAAAGGGCCGGAACCCACCGGATGCACGGAAAATTCCCGCCCGTAATATTCCACCGCCTCCCGGGGCACGATGGCGGCATAGCCCTGGGCCAGGGTATGCACCAACTGGGGGAAGGGTTTGTTGAGAATGATTTGTATGGTGTAGCGGTCCAGGGCCTTCAGGCCCTCCACTTCCTTGTCGTAGTCGGAACCGGCTTTCTTCCATTCGGCCATGCCCTTGATGCGGCCCGCCCAGAACCAGCTTCCCTGGGAGCGGGTTTTCGGGTCGAAATGACGCTTCAGGGAATACACGAAGTCCGCGGCGGTCACTTCCCGCCCCTTGCCATCGGGAAAAGCCGGGTCGTCGATGAACTTTACGCCCTGCTTGATGCGGATGGTGTAAGTCAGACCGTCTTTTGAGACTTCCGGCAGGTCCACCGCCAGATTGGGTTTGATCTGATAGGGGCGAGCCAGATACTTGTAGGCGTACAGGGTGTCATAGACGTTCACCACCACATGATTGGCATAGACGGTGGCGCTCTGGGCCGGATCCAGGCTGGTGGGACTGCCGGCCAGGGAGTGGCGGTAGATTTTCAAGCCCCGGGTGTCGGGGCCATCGCTGCAAGCGCCCAGTGTCAGGGCGAGGAACAGGGCCAGCAGAGCGCGGAGTTTCTTGTGCATGAGGTAAGGGTTGCAAGTCGCCGCCTGTGTAAAGCTTGCGAGTATAACGGGTTCATTGCTCTGGCAAAAACGCTTTTTCCCCGTGGGCGGGAGGGTCGGGTCAGGGAGCCGTGCGCAATGCGCGAAAATGGTACTATACGCGGCTATGTTTCTGAAACAGGATCTCCACACGCATTCCACCTTGTCCGATGGCACCTTGTCGCCGGGGCGGTTGGTGCGTCAGGCGGTTGATGCGGGCATCGACGTGCTGGCGCTGACGGATCATGACTGTGTTTCCGGCATTGCCCGGGCCCGTGAAGCCGCCCGCGAAACCGGATTGCGGCTGGTGCCCGGCGTGGAGATCTCCGTGAGCTGGAATGGGCATACCGTGCATGTGCTGGGCTTGAATCTGGACGAAAACAACCCCATTCTTCGGCAGGGCCTGGCGCGGCTGTGCGAGTACCGTGCCTGGCGCGCCGAGGAGATTGGCCGGCGCCTGGCGAAGAAGGGCATCACGGGCGCCTATGAAGGGGCTTGCGCCCTGGCCACGGGCATGCTGGTGGGGCGTACCCATTTTGCCCGTTTTCTGGTGGCCGAAGGCCATGCCAGGGACGTGCGCGAGGTATTCCGCAAGTTTCTGGTCTCGGGCAAGCCCGGTCATGTGCGCGGGGAGTGGGCCGGGCTGGAAGATGCGCTGGGCTGGATACGGGACGCGGGCGGCCTGGCTGTCATCGCCCATCCGGCGCGCTACAAGATGACCCGGGGCAAGTTGCGGCGGCTGATTGGCGAGTTTCGGGAACTGGGTGGCCGGGGGCTGGAAGTGGTTTCCGGCAGTCACAGCAAGGACGAGTGCTTTACCATGGCCCGCCACGCTGCCGATTTCGGTCTGCTGGCTTCTGCCGGATCCGACTATCATGGCCCCGAAAATCCCTGGATCAACCTGGGGCAACTGCCGCATCTTCCCCACGGCTGCGACCCCATTTGGAACCACTTTTGATATGGCACAGTTTTTTCAGATTCATCCGGACAATCCCCAGCCGCGGCTGATCCGCCAGGCCGTGGATATCCTGCGGAACGGCGGGGTCATCATCTATCCCACGGATTCCAGCTATGCCATAGGCTGTCATATTGGCGACAAATCCGCCCTGGACCGGATTCGGCGTATCCGCCGCCTGGACGACAAGCACAATTTCACCCTGGTGTGCCGGGATTTGTCGGAGATATCCAACTACACCAAGCTGGACAACCAGCAGTACCGGCTCATCAAGAGCCTTACACCGGGGCCCTACACCTTCATCCTGAAGGCCACCAAGCAGGTGCCCAAGCGTCTCATGCATCCCAAACGCAAGACCATTGGCATCCGCATTCCCGACAACCGCATTGCCCTGGCCCTGCTGGAGGATTTGAACGAACCCATCCTCAGCAGCACCCTGATCCTGCCGGGAGACGACATGCCCATGATGGACCCCTACGAAATGAAACACTCCCTTGAGCACCAGGTGGATCTCATCATCGATGGGGGCTATTGCGGCTATGATCCCACCACGGTCATCGTCATGGAAGATGACGAGCCCTGGGTGGCCCGCCATGGCAAGGGGGATGCCAGCCTGTTCGATTATTAACCCGGTGATTGAACACGACATGAATGGTTGCCGGGTCAATTAGGCTATAATCGCCCGATGTCACAGGAACTCAATCTCATACAGCAACTTGCGGTGTTCGTGCTGCCGCTGGTCTTCGCCATCATCGTCCACGAGGCTGCCCATGGCTGGGTGGCGGACAGGCTGGGAGATCACACGGCGCGCATGATGGGGCGGGTAACCCTCAATCCCGTTCCCCACATTGATCCCGTGGGCACCATCATCGTGCCCCTGGGGCTGTACGCTCTCACCACTCTTGCCGGGGGAGGAGGGCTGATCTTCGGCTGGGCCAAGCCCGTGCCCATCAATCCGCGCAATTTCCGCAACTACCGGCGGGACATGGCGCTGACGGCCGTGGCGGGGCCTGCCTCCAATTTCGTCATGCTGCTGATCTGGGCGGTGGCGCTGCGCGTTGCCGTGGGCCTGGAATCTTCAGCAGGCTGGTTCGCCGAACCTCTGGCCTACATGGCCGTGGGCGGTATTCTCATCAATGCCATTCTCATGGTGCTCAACCTGCTGCCCATACTGCCCCTGGACGGAGGACGGGTGCTGGCCTCCCTGCTGCCGCCAAGATTGTCCGTCTCCTACGCCAGGCTGGAACCCTGGGGGCTGTTCATTCTCATCGGCCTGATGGTCACCGGCATCCTCTGGCCCTTGATGCACCCCATGCTGCAGTTGGTGCAGGGCCTGGCCTATTCCGTTGCAGGACTCATGTGATCTTGGCAACATCAGAACCAAACCATCAATCGGGAAAACCATGGAAAACGTAGCAACACAACATGCCCGCGTGCTCTCCGGCATGCGTCCCACCGGCCGCCTTCACCTGGGGCACTATCATGGCGTGATAAAGAACTGGGTGGAACTGCAGCACGAATACCAGTGCTTTTTCTTCGTGGCCGACTGGCATGCCCTGACCACTCATTATGAAGACCCTTCCATCATTCCCGACAGCGTCTGGGACATGGTTATCGACTGGCTGGCGGCGGGGGTGAACCCCGGTGAGGCCACACTGTTCATCCAGTCCCGGGTGCCCGAGCACGCCGAGCTGCATCTGCTGCTGTCCATGACCACGCCTCTGGGCTGGCTGGAGCGGGTGCCCAGCTACAAGGATCAGCAGGAAAAACTCAAGGAAAGGGATCTGGCCACCTACGGTTTCCTGGGCTACCCCCTGCTGCAGGCAGCGGACATCCTCATCTACCGCGCCGGGCTGGTGCCCGTGGGGGAGGATCAGGTGGCTCAC
Organism: uncultured Sedimenticola sp.; assembly: GCA_964636335.1. Lineage (GTDB taxonomy): Bacteria > Pseudomonadota > Gammaproteobacteria > Chromatiales > Chromatiaceae > Thiolapillus. The sequence continues at coordinate 45,625 of CAZWRE010000066.1, forward strand.
GTGGAGCTGACCCGGGAGATCGCCCGGCGTTTCAACCATCTCTATGGCCGCGAGCCGGATTTCGAGCGGCGTGCCGAAGAAGCCATGAAGAAGATGGGCAAGAAGAACGCCCGGCTCTACGCCAGCTACCGCAAGGCCTGGCAGGAACAGGGCGACGAGGAAGCCCTGGCCGCGGCCCGCGCCCTGCTGGAGTCCCAGCAGAACATCAACCTGGGGGATCGAGACCGCCTGTTCGGTTACCTGGAAGGTGGTGGCAAGGTCATATTGCCCGAACCCCAGGCTTTGCTCACCAAGGCGTCCAGGATGCCCGGCCTGGATGGACAGAAGATGTCCAAGTCCTACGGCAACACCATCCCCCTGGACGCCAGACCGGAACAGGTGGAACAGCAGTTGCGCACCATGCCCACGGATCCCGCCCGGGTGCGGCGCACGGACCCCGGTGAGCCGGAAAAATGCCCGGTATGGGAATTCCACAAGGTGTATTCCGATGACACGGTGAAGAACTGGGTGCGGGAAGGCTGCCGGAGCGCCGGCATCGGCTGCATCGAATGCAAGCAGCCGGTCATCGACGCCGTGCTGGCGGAGCTCAAGCCCATGCAGGAAAGGGCCGCGGAATACGAGAACGACCCCGACCTGGTGCGCAACATCATCAACGAAGGCTGTGAAAAGGCCCGGGACGAGGCCCGTGATACCATGGAAGAGGTGCGCCACGTCATGTCCCTGGAATACCGATGAACCCTGTCGATTCCGCTACCGTGCAAGGGCCCCAGGCCGAACCTGTTCCCCAGCAGGAGGAAATGCCCTTTGCCGTGGTGGAGGGGCAACCCCAGTACCAGTTGCCCAAGGATCTGTACATTCCGCCGGATGCCCTGGAAGTTTTCCTGGACGCCTTCGAAGGCCCGCTGGATCTGCTGCTGTACCTCATCAAACGCCAGAACCTGGATATTCTCAACATCCCTCTGGCGCGTATCACGGAACAGTACATGGAGTACATCGACCTGATGAAGGAACTGCGCCTGGAGCTGGCGGCGGAGTACCTGGTGATGGCGGCCATGCTGGCGGAGATCAAGTCGCGCATGCTCCTGCCCCGTCCCGAGAGCGAAGAGGAGGATGGGGAGGATCCCCGCGCCGAGCTCATCCGCCGCCTGCAGGAATACGAGCGTTTCAAACAGGCCGCGGAAGATCTGCACAACCTGGATCAACTGGGGCGGGACGTTTATCCCGTGCAGGTGGAAGTGCCGGACAAGCACATCAGTCAGGAGCCGCCGAAGGTGGAGCTCAAGGAGCTGCTGCTGGCCTTGCGCGACGTGCTCAAGCGGGCGGACATGTTCAGCCATCATCATATTACCCGGGAGCCTCTGTCGCTGCGTGAGCGCATGACCCGGGTGCTGGAAACCGTGCGCCCGGACAGATTCACCGATTTTCATGAGCTGTTCGATATCAGTGAAGGCCGTGACGGCGTGGTCGTCACCTTCATGGCCATACTGGAACTGCTCAAGCAGACCCTCATCGAAATGGTACAGAGTGAAACCTTTGGCCCCATTCATGTAAAGGCCAGTGGAGCGACCCAGGCATGAATCCCAGCGACAACCTGAAACAGATCGTGGAAGCCGCCCTGCTGGCTTCCGGCAAGGCCATGCCCCTGGACAGGCTGCAGGACCTGTTCGACGAGATGGAGCGACCGGAGAAGAAGGCTCTGCGCGCTGTGCTCCGGGAACTGGCGGAGGATTACCAGGGCCGGGGCATAGAAGTGCGCGAAGTGGCCAGTGGCTGGCGCATCCAGGTGACCAAGGCCTGCGCGCCCTGGGTGTCCCGCCTGTGGGAAGAAAAGCCTGCTCGCTATTCCCGCGCCCTCATGGAGACCCTGGCCCTCATCGCCTACCGCCAGCCCATTACCCGTGGCGAGATCGAGGACATCCGCGGTGTCAGCGTCAGCTCCAACATCATGCGCACCCTGCTGGAGCGGGAATGGGTGCGGGTGGTGGGGCATCGTGATGTGCCGGGCAGACCATCCCTGTACGGCACAACCCGGGAGTTCCTGGATTACTTCGGCCTTAAATCCCTGGATGACATGCCCACCCTGGCGGAGATCCGCGACCTGGACGTCATCAATGAGGAGCTGAACCTGCCGGAACCCGACAAGGACACCGCGGTGGAAGGAAAGGAAGAACGGGAAAGCGCAGCGGAAGATCCGGCCGCGCAGGACACTGTTGCGGAAACGGAAACGGAAACGGAAACGGAAACGGAAACGGAAACGGAAACGGAAACCGGCGAAGTGCGGGATTCGGATGAAAAAGCCTGAGCTTCAGGGAGAACGCCTGCAGAAGCTGCTGGCCAATGCCGGCATGGGCTCCCGCCGCCAGATCGAGGGCTGGATTCGTGAAGGGCGGGTGCAGGTGAATGGCGTCACTGCCCGCCTGGGCGACCGGGCCGGCCTCAAGGACCAGATCACCGTGGATGGCCGTCCCGTATCAGGCAAGAAGCTGGCGGCCAATGAGCGCCACGTTATCCTGTACAACAAGCCCGAGGGAGAGGTAGTGACCCGCAACGATCCCGAGGGCCGCAAGACGGTTTTCGAACGTCTGCCAAAGCTGCCCCAGGGGCGCTGGATCGCCGTGGGGCGCCTGGACGTGAACAGCGCCGGCCTGCTGCTGTTCACCAATGATGGCGAGCTGGCCAACCGTCTCATGCATCCCCGCCAACTCATCGAGCGGGAATACGCCGTGCGCGTCCATGGCCGGGTCACGGAAGACATGCTCAAGCAGTTGGTGAATGGCGTCACCCTGGAGGATGGCCCCGCCCGCTTCGAGGAAGTGGTGTATTCGGGGGGTGAAGGCAGCAACCAGTGGTATCACGTGGTGCTCATGGAAGGCCGCAAGCGGGAAGTGCGGCGCATGTGGGAAGCCGTGGGCGCCGTGGTCAACCGCCTGAAGCGGGTGCGTTACGGGCCCGTCATCCTCGACAGCCGGGTCAAGTCCGGCATGTGGCGGGAGCTGGAGAAGGAAGAAAAGAAGAATCTTCTGCGCATTGCCGGCTTGAAAGACAAGCGTCCCTGGGGCACCCTGAAGCGGCCGGGATCAAGGGTGGAAAAGAAGAACCGTCCCTCGCCCTGGGCGAAAAGATAGCTCCCTCACCGGCTTTCACGGAAATAGGGGCGGCTGCCGCCAGGGATTCGGGGCACGAACAAGATCCGGAAGCTGAACCGGACGATACGAGAACCATCATCTGGAGGACCGAACATGAAAACCCCCGCGCTTCTGTTGTCCGCACTGTTGTCGTCGTCTGTCCTTTTTGCCGCCCAGGAAGGCACCCTGGAAGAGGGCATGGTCAATCCCGGCTATCATGAGCCGCCGGCCTGGTTCAAGGAGTCCTTTCTCGATCTTGGCGAAGACATTGCCGAGGCGAATGCGGCAGGCAAGCGGGTGCTGCTGTATTTCTATCAGGACGGCTGTCCCTACTGCGCCAGGCTGCTGGAAGACAATTTCGGCAACAAGGCCATCGCCGACAAGACCCGCGAGCATTTCGATGTCATCGCCCTGAACATCTGGGGCGACCGTGAGGTCACCCTGCCCTCGGGCAAGACCATGACGGAAAAGCGCTTTGCCGAATCCCTGAAGGTGCAGTACACCCCCACCCTGTTGTTCCTGGATGAACGAGGCAAGGGCGTGGCGCGCCTGAACGGCTACTACGCACCACACAAGTTCGAGGTGGTGCTGGACTATGTTGCCGGCAAGCATGAGAAGGAAATGAAACTGGCCGAATACTATGCCAGGCGCAATCCCGTGGCGTCTTCCGGAAAGCTCAACCCGGAACCTTTTTTCCTGTCGCATCCATTGAAACTGGCGGACAACCGCCGGGAATCATGGCGCCCTCTGCTGGTGATCTTCGAACAGAAAGCCTGCCAGCCGTGTGACGAGATGCACCAGGATGCCTTCGCTCGGGAACCCCTGGTCATGGCCCTGAGCAATTTCGACATCGCCCAGGTGGACATGCGTTCCGCGGACAGGCTGCAGACGCCGGATGGGCGGGAGCTGCCGGCCCGTCAGTGGGCGGCGGAACTGGGTATCCAGTATGCTCCCAGCCTGGTGTTCTTTGATGCCGATGGCAAGGAGGTCTTCCGTTCGGAAGCCTATTTGAAGAGTTTCCACCTGCATGCCGTGCTGGACTATGTGGCTACAGGCGCCTGGCGGCATCAACCGAATTTCCAGCGTTTCGTGCAGCACCGGGCCGATGTCTTGCGCGCCAAGGGATTTGCCGTGGATCTGATGAAATAGGCCAATTCAATTGGAGCCGGGGGGTGCCGATCAATTTCTCCCCCGCGCCGACAGAAGACGCAAAACGAAAACCGATGGTTGGTTTTGCTCGAACAAGGATTGCCCGCAACAGCTGATTCGAATGGTGGATTCCTTGCAATTCTTTTCCCGCCGGACATGGATGAGCCGCCGGTATTGTCTCTGAATGGTTCACGGCGACGCGGTTTCGGTATAGCATGGCGCCTTGGTTGTACGTTCGTCGTGCCATGTTGCGACGCACGCGGGAAAATACCGGATAACAAAGAAGATGGAACAAAGCGCATGCAGGGGGCGGTTCCTGTCCCTGCTCCTGGTTTTTGCCGCCGGAGTCTGTCCGGCGGTCGCGCAGCCACCCGCCGTGGATGCCGGGCGGAAATCCCCCTCGTCTTCTCCCGTGTCGGCGCAACAGTCCGGCCAGGAAAACACCGTGATGGTAAGCATCCAGGGAGTGGAGGGGGAATTGTTGCAGAATGTCCAGTCCTACCTGAAGCTGTACCAGAAGCGAAATGATCCCCGTCTCAATGATCTGTGGATCCGGCACCTGCATGAAAGGGCCGGGGAGCAGATTCGCAAGGCCCTGCAACCTTTTGGCTACTACAATCCCGTTGTTCATACCAGCCTGGAAAAGAAAGAAGGGCGTTGGCTGGCGGTCTATCGTATTCAGCCCGGGCCGCCAACGAAAATCGACAGGCTGGATCTTCAATGGCTGGGGCAGGGCGCCGGGGAGCCGGTCTTGAAAGCCGCCCTGGAGGCGTTTCCCCTGAAGCAGGGGGATGTTCTGGATCACCAGCGCTATGAAGCCGCGAAGGACAGGCTTCTGGAACAGGCCGACAGTCTGGGCTATCCGGATGTGGAGGTGCGACGTGCCCGGGTGATGGTGGATCCCGGGCGAAACCTGGCAAACATCACCCTGCACCTGGATACGGGAAAGAAGTATTACATCGGTGACATACGGCTGCACCAGGATTTTCTGGATAATGATTTCGTCTCGCGCTACCTGGTCGATGTCAAATCCGGGGACGTGTATTCCCAGGACAATCTGCAGGCCTTGCAGCGGGAACTCATAGAAACCGGTTATTTCTCCCTGGTGGAGATTCTTCCCCGTTTCAAACAAGCCAGGGAGCAGCGCGTGCCCGTGGATGTCCGGCTCGACCCGGCCAAACGCCAGCGCTGGTCCTTCGGCATTGGCTATGACACGGATATTCTCTTCAACCTCTCCGCGCGGTGGGCGCATCGGCGGTTGAATCGCCAGGGGCACAAGGCGGATGCCCTGCTCAAACTGTCCCAGAAGGAAGCCCGTTTGCGCGGCACCTACTGGATTCCCGTAAAAGATCCCCGCACCACGAAACTCGGGTTTTCCGCGGAGTTGTCATCCGACTACGGATATGATGACGACAGGCTCACCCTGGACCTGGAGGCCGGGTATTATTTCCTGTGGGAAAAATGGATGTCCGAACTGTTCGTGCAGTATAAATATGAACAGTTCACCTCCGGAGCAGGTGATTTCATCACCTCCAATCTGCTGAGCCTCGGCGGCCGGGCGGAGCGCAGCAATTTTGCGAGTGGCGTCTACCCCCGTTCCGGGTGGTATCTGTGGGGAGACCTGCGTGGCTCGCCGGGTCTGATTTCCTCTACCGATTATCTTCGGGCGCATGTCAAGACCCGAGTGTTTCTTCCCCTGATGGAAAACGGGCGTATCAATCTGAGGGGGGAACTCGGCACGGCTGCCGTGGGCGATTTCGACAAGTATCCCAACTCCCTGCGCTTCTTTGCCGGTGGAGATTCCAGCATCCGCGGCTGGGACTGGAAGGACATCGGTCCCGTGGACAGCAATGGCCTGGTCATCGGCGGCAGGCACGTACTCACCGGGACCCTGGAATACGATCACCGGGTGGCCGAGCAGTGGGTGGCCGCTGCCTTCGTTGATGCAGGCAATGCCTTCAACGACCGGCCGGACAAGTTCTACTATGGTGCGGGCGCCGGCGTGCGCTGGCTGTCGCCGGTGGGCAGCGTGCGCGTGGATCTGGCCTGGCCTTTCAACAAGGACAATGACGAAGATACCCGGTTTTCGGATATTCACGTGCACTTCGGCATCGAGGTGAACCTGTGATGCGCTGGGTGAAACGTATCCTGCTGGGTATCCTGCTGGGCGTGTTGCTGTTGGCCGCAGCGCTGTGGGCGTTGACCGGGACGCGCCAGGGGGTCGGTTGGCTGCTGGAGCTGGCGAACGATTTCATTCCCGGCGAGCTGACAGTCGTGCGGGTGGAAGGCAGCCTGTTGGGAGAACTGCGGCTCAAACGACTGCGCTACGAGACGCCGGAAATGCGGGCCACCATTGAAGACGCCCTGTTTTCCTGGTCGCCGGGGGAGCTGTTCCAGGGGGTGTTTCATCTCCGGGCCCTGAGCGCTGACCAGGTAAATTTCGTGAGGCTGAAAGCACCCGAGGATACGCCATCGGGGCCGCTGGAACTCACGGACATCAAGCTGCCACTGGAGATTCAGGCGGATCTGGTGCGGGTCAGCGCCCTGTCCCTCACCCTGTCCCCGGATGCCCGGCCCCTGGTGGTGGATCTTGCCGAGTTGCAGGCGGACTGGACCGCCGCCGGCCTGAATCTGTCCCGCCTCGTGGCAAAGCTGCCGGACATGGTGAATCTGAACGCCCGGGGGCAGTTGCAACCCACGGGTTCTTATCCCCTGAACTTCTCCCTGGGCTGGGATCTGCTCATGGAAGATATGCCCAAGGTTTCGGGAAAGGGGGGAATCGAGGGGAGTCTGGACAAGCTGGTGATCCGGCAACAGTTTTCGGGAGACATCGGCGCCCGGCTTTCCGCCACCGCCGCCAATGTGCTGAAGGAACCGACCTGGACCACGAACCTGGTGCTGGACAGGCTGCCGGAGGAATACCTGTCCCTGGAGCTGCCCGAGAATCTGGAGATCAGTCTGGAGGCCGAGGGCGATCTGCGCCAGGCCGACGCTACCCTGGATCTGCGGGGCGGGAAAACCGGGGATCAGGAGAAGGAACCGCCCATGCGGCTTCATCTTCTCGCCGAGGTGGCTTTCGAGGATCTGCGCCTCGATCTGCGGGGAGACTGGACAGGCCTTCAATGGCCGCTGGCCGGTGTGGCTCGGTTTCAGTCGCCCCGGGGAAAACTGAAATTCGCCGGCATTCCCGAGGACTACAAGATCGACCTGCGGGCCTCGGTTTCCGGACAGGACATTCCCGAGGGGGACTGGCGGTTGGCGGGAAAGGGGAACAGCCGCCAGCTTGAACTGGATTCGTTGAGCGGCAATACCCTGGAAGGGTTGATAAGGGGAGAAGGACGTGTTGAATGGCAACCGGATCTGGCCTGGGATGTGAAGCTTCAGGCCGTGGAAATCAATCCCGCGGCACTGCGGCCGGACTATGCCGGCAAGTTGAACCTGCGCCTGTCCAGCAAGGGCGGCATGAAGGATGGAAAACCGGGGCTGCAAGCCGTCATCGAGGAACTGAACGGCATCCTGAACGACAAGCCTGTGACCGGCAGGGGGCAGGTGCGGGTGCAGGGCGATGTGGTCACGGTTGATGCCCTGGAACTGGGGAGCGGCCGGGCGCGGCTGGAAGCGGATGGTTCACTGGGTGACCGTCTGGATCTGAACTGGACCGTTTCCGTGCCCGACATGGCGGATCTGGTGCCCGGAGGGGCGGGCAGCATCCAGGGAAGCGGCCACCTGCAAGGCAGCCGGGAAAAGCCGGTGGTGGATGGCGCCTTGCGGTTGCGGGAACTGGCTCTTGCCGGTATCCGGGCATCGCGGGTGGATGCGAAGTTTTCTCTCGGTCTCCATGAGGCGTTTTCTTCCCAGGCCAGTATCAGCGGCTCGGATCTGCTGGTTGCGGGCCAGAAGATCAGGAGTCTGGCTTTTCTGCTGGATGGTCCGTTGTCAGCTCACGACCTGAGCCTGAAGGTGGAGCAGGAAGCAAGGGAGCTGCGCTTTGCCGCCCGGGGGGCATTGCAGTTGGAGGATGTGGCCTGGACAGGTGAGATTCGCCAGCTTTTCCTCCATGGCCGGGATGAAGGCAACTGGGAACTGCGGCAGCCTGGCGCCGTTGTCCTGGCTCCGGACAAGATCACCCTCGCGCCCCTGTGCCTGCAGGATGGGGAAGCCCGTTTGTGCATGGAAGCTGACAGGTTCCCGGACCGGGGCAGCGCCAGGTTGGCCCTTAAGGGCTTCTCCGTGGAACGGGCCCGGCCCTGGCTGCCGCCCGAGATATCGGAATTCACGGGCATGCTGCGGGCCGATGTGAAGCTGGATCTGGCCGAGCCCGTTACCGCCCATGCCGAGGTGGATCTGTCACCGGGGGTGGTGACCTACCTGGATGCGTCGTCCAGGCCCATCCGCCTGGAACACCATGATGGCAAGCTCAACATGGTGCTGGACGACAAGGGCCTGGATGCCCGTTGGGGGCTGAAGCTGGGCCCGCACGGTGTTTCCGGTGACCTGCGCATGCCGCGCCAGGCCCTGGAGCAGGATCCCATGACGGCGCCCATGGAGGGGCAGTTGAAGCTCGCCGTCACCGAGCTCAGTCTGGTGACGGCCTTCGTGCCCGATATCGAGAAAATGGATGGCTACCTGGACGTGGGTCTGAAGCTGGGGGGCAGCCCGGGGGATCCCCGGATCAGTGGCAAGGCGGTGCTCCAGGCCGCTGAAACCGTTATTCCCCGGGCCGGGCTGGAACTGAAGGACATGCGTCTGGAGGTACAGGGCAGCGATGGCCGTGAGCTGCGCATCAACGGTGGGGTGGTTTCCGGCGAGGGGGAATTGAAGCTCTCGGGGACCGCCAGCCTGGACGCGGAGCAGGGCTGGCCGGTAAAGCTCGCCATCAAGGGAGAGCAATTCCAGTTGCTCGATCTTCCCGAGGCCCAGGTGCTCATCACCCCGGACATATCCGTGGAGAACAGCCGGGAAGGGCTCAGGATTCGCGGGGTGCTGGACGTGCCCAGGGCCCTCGTCTATATCAATGACCTGCCCCCCGGGAGCAGAAATGTTTCCTCCGACGTGGTGGTGTTGAGTGACGATGGCAAGGTGGAAGAAACAGGGCCTTCCCGCATCGACCTGGAAGTCACGGTGGCCCTGGGTGAGGATGTGCACTTTGGCGGCTTTGGGCTGAATGTGGATCTGGGCGGTCGGGTCACCATTGTGCAGCGTGGAGGGAAGATCCCCACAGGGGCTGGCGAGCTCAAGATATTGTCCGGCAGTTACCGGGCCTATGGGCAGGATCTGAAGATCGACGAGGGGCGCGTTTCCTGGGCCGGTGGCCGCATCGACAATCCCTTGTTGCGTTTGCAGGCCAGCCGCCGGATTGATGACACCACCGTGGGTGTCCGGGTTACCGGCACGGCGAAGAAACCGCTGCTCAAGGCGTTTTCCACGGATCCGGATATCACCGAGAAGGATGCCTTGTCCATGCTGCTTACCGGACAGAAAACCGGCAATCTGGCGGATGCCACCGTCTATGCCGGCCGGCAGATTACCCCGGATCTCAGCGTGGGCGTGAACCTGGGGGGCGGCGAGGAAGGCACGGAATTCGTGACGCGCTACCGCTTGCGGGACAATATCAATCTGGAAGGTACGAGCAGCAGCAGGAAAAGTGGTGGCAGCATCAACTACACATTCGAGCTGGAATGATCAGCTTTGCAACCGGGCGCGGATATCCGCTTTCGCTTGCTTCAGTATGGAATCCCGGTCCAGATTGTCGAGAATCTCCCGCACCACCAGCTTGGGTCCGCCATCACCCCAGGACTTGCCCTGGGCCAGATATCGCTCCGCTGCCTGGCCCACGATCCAGGTGCTGTAATAGGCCACAGCGCCCTGGGCGCCGCCGGTGACCAGGGAGGAAAAGCCCCAGGAGCCCAGCTTCAGGGCCGAGGAGATAAAATGCACGGCCCACACCGTGCCCATGAGCAGCATCATCTGGCCGCCAATGGTCTTCACCAGCTCGCCGGCCTCGTTGCGCGTCAGGGGCAGGTTGTAGAGGCGGGACAGGTGCACGATCATGCTCACGTCCACCACGGCTGCCGCCACCAGATCCGCCACGGGCACCGGATTCAGGGCCACGGCCACGCCCTTGGTGGCGCAGTAGTTGCGGATGAGCTTCTGGCCCAGCTCCCGCCGGGCCTGGAGGATGCGCTCGCCCACCTTGTCGCTTAGGTCGCTGGCGAACAGGGAGGCGTTCAGGGCCGCCAGGGTCTGGCCCTCGGACTGGAGAATGTCCCACAGGCGCTCCTTCACCCGGCTCACGTCCACAGGTGGGCGGCGCCATTCTTCCTGTTCTTCGCCGTCATCGTTCACGCGGATCACCAGGCGCTCGGCGGGATCAGCGCTGGCGGTGACGATGTTGCTCTCGTCCACCACACCCTGGGCATGGCGCGCCAGGGATGCGAGCAGGGCTTCCTGCTCCGCCGGGCTGTAGCGATCCGCCTTGTTCAGCACCAGGAGTATGGGGCGGTGCAGGGCGGCGATTTCCCGCAGGGCGCGGATTTCGGTTTCCGTGAGATCCGCGTCCACCACGAACAGCACCAGGTCGGCGCGACCGGCCACCTCCCGGGCCAGGGCTTCCCGGGCCTCGCCATCCACCTCGTTGATGCCGGGGGTGTCGATGAGAAACACGCCGCCGGCCTCGTATTCCTGCCACTGGCCCCGTTCGGCGCGGGTGGTTTCGCCATGCAGGGGACTGGTGCTGAAACGCTGTTCTCCCAGCAGGGCGTTGAGCAGGGCGGACTTGCCCACGCTGACGCGGCCGAACACGGCAATATGCAAGTGGCCGTGCTCCAGACGCTCCAGCATGGCCTGGACTTCCTCGTAGTCATGTTGCAGGGATGCGCGCACGGACTCGGGCACCCGGGGATCGTTGATCAGGGCGTCCAGGCTTTCCCGGGCCAGGTCCAGGTGAGCCGGGGTTCCCTCCTCAGTCGTCGTGCTTGCGTCGGGTGATTTCCTGAAAAGCCAGTCGGGCATAATGTGCCGCAGACGCTTTGATATCTTCACCAAGTTGATCCTCGAACTGGTTGGCCACCTGCAGGGGATGGAGTTCGCCGCGGCTGTCCAGGGAAGCTGCCAGGCTCTTGCCCAGGGCGTCGAACAGGAAACCGTAGGCCACGGCATGAAGCACGCCGCCAGCCACGGTGCCCATGCCGGGAAAGGCCTTCAGGGCGTTGCCCGCCACCGCCAGCACCAGGGTGAGATGCCTGCGCACCTGCTTTTGCGCCAGCTCCAGCAGCAGTTCCGTGTCCACCTTGCGCACGGGTATATCATACAGTTTCGACAGGTCCCGTATCATCTGGGTGCCGAGAAATCCCTGAATGAGCAGGTCCGTGCCCGGGGTCATGGCGGCAATGGCCCCGACCACGGCCTTTCGGGCATAGCCGGTGACGATCTTTTGTGCTTCTTCCCGGCGGTGGGCGCGCAACTGCTCGTCCATGTGCTGCTGCACCAGCACGAACACGGCGCTGTCGCGCAGGCTGTCCAGGGTGTCGGCGTGGCTGTCGATGATGCGCTGCAGGGCCTGTTGCAGGGCATCTACCTTGGCGGGCAGGCGTCTTTCCACGGTTTCCTCGCGGCCGTCGGGCAGCAGCCGTGTGGCCATGACGGTGGCGCCGGTGCTCACCGACACCACTTCCGCCCGGCCCAGCTCGTTCACCCGCTGTTGCAGGCGCTGGCGCACCTGCTCCAGGTCGGCATCGCTGTAGCGGTCGCTCTTGTTGAGCACCACCAGGGTGGGCTTGTCCAGCTTCAGCAGGGCGGCCAGTTCCTCGGCCTGGCTGCGGGTGAGATCGCCGTCCACCACGTAGAGCACGATATGGGCGCGCAGGGCCTCCCGGCGGGCCAGGTCGTCCAGATCACCCCCGGCCTCGTTCAGGCCGGGCATGTCCGTTAGCACCAGTTCATCGCCGGCGGGGCTGGTCCAGGTATAGGTTTCGATCTCCCGGGTGGTGCCGCCAGTGACGGCAGTGCTGATTTCGGCATCGGGCAGCAGGGCCTTGATGAGGCTGGACTTGCCGCTGCTGATGTCGCCGAACAGGGCCACATGAATACGCCCCGCCTGGCGGCGCTGTTCCAGCCTCTCCAGCTCCTGCTCCGCGACAGCCGTATCCAGGCCCTGTTCCCGTGCCTGCTCCAGCCGCTTCTCCAGGGTCTCCCTGTCCGGTGGCGCCTGATTCCCGGCATCCGGCAGGGTCTTGGGTGGTCGCAGCACCCGGATCACCAGCCAGCCCGATAACAGGGAGAACAGCAGCAACAGGCCGGCCACCCCAAGCTGCAGCCACAGGGGCGCCTCGCGCAGGTTGTGCCAGATGTTTACCAGGGTATCCGTGAGCAGAATGCCCAGCAGCAGGGCGAACAGCAGGGCAATGCCGGTCAGCAGGGCCAGAATCAGGCGGATGGAGGATCTGTTGCTCACGGTGAAAAGCTGGACAAGGG
>CAZWRE010000067.1:0-14297 GCA_964636335.1 uncultured Sedimenticola sp.
TCCACCATGCCAGCCGGTTTCCCAAGTAGCTCTCCAACGGCCGGCCGGGGCATTCGAGTGTCACAATGACACAAAGGGAAGGGAATACGGCCACGACCTCCACCACTTCATGTTCCATAGTCTTACTCAGTGAAACATTCAGCTCCTCCTCCTGCTTCAATAATTCGGCTATCTCTTTTCTCGTCTTATTGGGAAGATCAACCCTTTTGAGAAAGAAGCGCTTCGTGCCTTCCGCATCGCTTTCCCAATCCAGAAAACGAATGCAGGAATAGGGGTAACACCGCTGGCCCCGACGGCGCAGGCGCCCGGAAGGCCAACGGCGGGCGAGCAGTGCGGCCAGCTCTCGTTCTGCCGCCAACATGTCCCGCTCCGCATCGGCGGGAAGGCCATCGTTCATCATCTACCTACCGCGCCAGAGGTCTTCCCTTCCTGGTTGGCATCTTCGACACTCAACCAACGTCGAGCAGCCAGGTGGCCCAGTACAATGCCGAAATAAGCCAGGAGCAGGTCGGTGCTGTCCGGAAGCTTTCCAGGCAGGGCTACCTGCCCCAGCTCCACCACCAAGGGCGCCGCCACCACCAACAGCCAGGCAACCCCCCCCATTACCAAGGACGACGTACCGGACCCACGCCGAAGCAAAGCCAGCCCTATTCCAAACGGCATGAAAAACAATACCTTGTGCAGCAACTCGGTGACCGCCCTGAACTCGGTTCCGTAATAGTAGGCCCGAAAAGGCAGCCGGGTAATCCCCCACGCCTGTTCCCGAAGGAACCCCACATCCCACCGAAAATCATAGGGATACCAGAAAATCACCAATAACAGAACGAACCACCCTCCAAGCGCTGCCACCAACCCCGCAGCCCGATACGGGCACGAACACAGCGACCGGGTTCGATTTTCCAGGGAAACCACGGTCCCCCCTCCCCACCACACTCCCAATGCCGCTCCGATACCTGCGGTGATTACATCAGTGATATCGGTCACCCGCGAATAAACGAAAAACTGCATGCTTTCAAGCAGCAAGGCGAGCGCCACAGTCACCGTCCAAGCCTGAAACCGGTTCTGCCCGTACACCCGCATCAGCAGATAGCCTACCGGCACCCACAACATTACATCCGTGAACAGACCATAAGCCCACTCAACGGTGGAACCCAGCTGAAAACCGAAGGGCACCAGATTGACTCGCCCGCTTTTCCACTTGTGATAGATCTCCACGGGGCTGATGGTGAGATCCAAAGGCAGCACGCCATAAAGAAACAAGCCCCCCAGATAAATGAGCAGCGTGTACTCGGCCAGTCCCTTGCGCGAGCGGATCCAACGTATTCCGCTGAGCCAGCGGAGCGTTTGCTGCCCCCGCCACCACCACAGCAACAACCCGATCGCCCCGCCGATAGCCTCGGCCACCAGGTCATTCACGGATACAGTTCGTGGCGGGAAGAACTGCTGGGTGAACTCGATGCCTAGGCTGAGCAATACCGCGAGCATGAGTACAACGAGCGGTCGTCCCATGCACCTTCCCCTCCGCCCCCAGCACACCACACCGCTCCAGAAGAACACGAGGGGAATGAACAACAAGATGTTTGCCACCCAGTCGGCTCTGGAACCGATCCCCAGGTGGCGATATCCCATGTGCAGAAAACCCTTCACCGCCTTGTCCCAAGGGACGGGGCGGAATTCCAGGGGAACCAGGCTGCCATAGACCACGAACACCAGGTATGCAAGCGCCACCGCCAGCCACAACCGGCGATCCGGCGAAGGCTTCCTCGGAACATCCGCGTCCATCCGGTCGAAAATGGGCATGCTACCGTCCAACGTTCCAGCCGCCACTCTCGGTTCACGTGCTCTCGTTGCACCCCGTGTTCTTCGGTATTGGACTGGTGCAGCAGAAATGGCCGGCAGCCCGTATCGACGCTGGCGCGCCAGCCCCCACCAAGCCGGGAGCTGAGCCACTGCAAGCAGGAACACCAGGCCGAGATGGGCGATGAAATACCGAGCGACCAATGCCTGCCCGACCACATAATGCTCCCGGTCTTGGCTGAGCATGAAAGAGAGAGCCGAGAAGACCCTGCCGTACTTGCGAACCTGTGGCTCCAGTGCAAGCTGTGCCAACAGCAATCCGCCGCCCATACTTAACAGCAGAAGAAGGACAACCGCCCCCCAACGATTCATGTAACCGGCCATGCGCGCTGAAAGAGCGCTTCCCGAAAACGCAAGCAGAAACATCCATGCGGACAGGAAAAGACCATACCCACCGCCCGGTCCAGTGTTCAAAAGTTCCGTGAGGTTGTCGGTGGCGGCCTGAACAACCACGCCCCAGTAACAAACCGGTACGCTGATCAGAACTACGAACACCCACCGCCGCATGGGCGCAAAATGGTAGTCACGAAATCCCGCCCAAAACGCAGCTGCGCCCGTGGACATCACTCCATACCAACAAAACAGCGCAAGAAAACGAACGAGCCGTTCCAGTTCAGCTGGCCATCCCAATACGGGTGAACCCACCAGATCATGGATGCTTTCCAGGGGTACAGCCAGTCGTAATCCGAAGTAGACCACCACACCCTGCACCAACTGCACCAACAGCAGATACAGCACACCCACCTGGCGCCGGATGAGCCAGGCTCCTACGAGCACCGGAGGCACGAACACCAACACCCACGCCAATGCCAATAACGCCGCCGCCAGCATGCGCGGCCAGCGAGAGAACAGTTCCACCACGTTGTATGGCAACCCGGGCACAAGGGAGAGCGCGAACAGGGCCACCGCCAACCCCCCCCAGGAGGCGGCCAGCGGCCCCAATAAACCCTTTCCCCCGCCACGCACCCAGCGTCCCGGGGGGCGATTTTCCAAGTTGTTGTCCATGCTTACCATTTCACAATGCGGCCACGCTGCCACACCTACCAGCCAACGACCGCTATACTATGTGCCTTCTGATGGATTTGCAGCCCACGACATTTACTCGCCGAGGGAGTGCGCAAGACTGCTGGGGACTTCGGCAAGATGATAACCCGAACCAAGAACAAGCATGGGACAAAACCCAAGCGCATCCTTTACGTGGAGAACGGCATAGGCTACGGCGGCGCCATCATCTGCCTGCGTCACCTGGTGCGCAATCTCGACCGCGACCGTTTCGAGCCCATGGTGGTTACGGGTCGAACTGGCCCCCACTACGAAGAGATCGCCGGCGAGGCCTGCTGGCTCCACATCCCGGACCGTCACCTGGACACAGTGAGCATGCGGAAAAGACTGGACAACGCCCGCTGGCCCCGCTATTTCCCCGGCTCACGCTTGGCCGCCGGCCAGATCATCGCAAGGGCAGACGACCTGGGTAATTTCTTGCCTTTCTACCTTCGGCTGCGCAAGGCAGCACGGCAATTCGGCGCTGACCTGATCCATGCAAACAATGAGCCCTTGTGCAACCGTGCCGCGCTCCTGGTGGGGCGGAACCTGGGTATTCCCACTGTCTGCCACGTGCGTGGCCCACAGGAAGGCTCGCGTCTGATGCAGGCGGCATTCCGCCTGCCCACCCATTTCGTTCCCGTTTCCCACTGGGTATCCCGCAGTATTCAGGATAAGCTCGGTGTTCCGCCGGAAAAGATCACCGTGGTATACGACGGCCTGGAGTTGCACAAGCTCAATACCGGCGCCGATGGGAATGCCTTCCGCAAGCGATTTGGAGTGAATCCGGAGAATTTTGCGGTCGGGTTGGTGGGCCTGCTCATTCCCTGGAAAGGGCAGGAGATTTTCCTTGACGCCGCACACATGCTTCGTGGGCGGATTCCAAAGTTGAAAATGATAATCGTCGGCGGCACGCCCAAAGACTGCCGCCCGTTTGAAGCCATGCTGCGCCGCAGGGTGAAGGAAGAGAGGTTGGAGGACACTGTCATCTTCACTGGCCATATCAGCGACATGCCTCCACTCTACAATGGACTGGACGTGGTGGTTTCCGCCTCCACCAGCCCGGAACCCCTAGGTACGGTGGTCATCGAATCCATGGCTATGGGACGCCCTCTTGTCGGTCCCGATCATGGCGGCGCAGCGGAGATGATGAATCACGAGCAAACCGGCTTGTTGTTCCGTCCCGGGGATGCCGAAGCCCTGGCCAGGGCCATTTTCCGCTTATACAAAGACGGCGCACTGCGCCGACGCCTGGGACGGGCAGCCAGGAAAACAGCGCTCTCCACTTTCGCCGTGGCAACCCACGTAGAAAAGATACAAGAAGTATACGACCGCCTTTTCTCGAAAGGAGCTGCACATGAACGCTGACATGGGTACCAACCACCCGTTTTACTACATAGTGACGCCTCTTCTGCTCGCCCTGCTGCTGACCCCCATGCCGGCTTCGGCCCTCTGGCCCAAGACGGAAGCCGATTTTGCAGCCTTGCCCCCCTACTGCAAGCCCAGGTTCCAAGAGGACCGCTATCCAGAGCAAGCACGCAAATGGATCAACATACTAGGAAAGTCCACATATCTACACATTCACCACTACTGCAAGGGCTTGTTTAATCTCATGAAAGCCCAGGCCAGCATTCCCCCAAACGAAACCCTGTTGCGCATCGCTCTGAAACAATGGGATTACGTGGACCAACATTGGCCGCACAACAGCAAACTGCGTCCCGAAATGCTGGTCAAGCGCGGTGACACCCTGATCCTGCTCGGGCAGATCAGCGAAGGCCTGATCAGCTACCAGACCGCCATGAAGAAGAAACCGGACTATTCACTGCCCTATCTTCGGATGGCCGATTACTTCCTCAAGCAGGGCGAACGGGACGAGGCGTTGAAATGGCTGGACAAGGGTTCCAGGCAGGCCCCCAGATCCAACAAGATCCGGCGTAAGCTTCGGCAACTCAAAAAGGAGGCCAACCCCGCGCAGTGACCGTGGAGTACCGGATGTTCTGACCAGCATCCTTGCCACTTCCCACCGAACACACTTCGCCCCCATCCATGGCAAATCTGAGCCCGAAACTTCGCAGTGGCGCCCTGTGGAACTATTTCCAGGGTGGAACACGGGCTGTTATCCAATTCGCCTCCGGTGTCATCCTGGCCCGGCTGCTTGACCCCGCCGACTTCGGTGTCTTCTTCGCCGTCACCGCCTATACCGCGCTGCTCACCGCCCAGGTCCGGTTCGGCATCCCCATGGCGCTCCTGCAGGCGGAAGAGCCGGACGAGGAACAGTGGAATTCGGCCTTCTGGTTCATGGAAGGGATCGCGCTGCTGGCCTTGTTTCTAGTGGCCGTCCTGGCCGGAACCCTGGCAACTTTCTACGATGATCCCCGATATACGCTCATCATGCTGCTTATGGCGTTGGCCTTCCCAATACAGCCGTTCATGGCCATCAACGGCACCCTGCTTCGGCGACGCATGGATTTTAAGACAGTGAGCATCATCCAGATCCAGTCTTCGCTGGCCAGCACCGCCGTGAGCCTCGTTACCGCATTTGCCGGATTCGGCCCCTACTGTTTTGTCGCAGGGGGACTCACCAGCGTTTTTCTCTCTGCTATTCTCATGGCGCGAAAAGCCCCCTGGAAGCCTCGGCCGTCTTTCTCCTACCCGGCCTTCCGGCGTCTTTTCGACTACGCCTGGAAGATTCATCTCAACGGCACCCTGGACAACTTGACTCACCGAATAGATAACATGATCCTGGGCAAGCTCCTGGGATTGAGCGCCTTGGGGATCTACATGCGTGCCTTTTCCCTGTCCCGGCTGCCGCTGGATAATTTATGCAACCCCATCTACCAACTTGCCTTCTCCGCTTTCAGCCGGATTCAACGGGATCTGGATTACTCGGTGCGCATGTATCGCAAGATTCTGTGCGCCACCACCACGGTAGTGTTTCCCGTGCTTCTCGTCTTCATCTTCCTGGCCGACGGGCTGATCCAATTCATCTATGGCGAGAAATGGCTGCTGGCCGCATTGCCTCTGCAAATCATGGCCATGGGCTCGTTTTTCACCGTGATCTCCATGATGACCGCCACTCTGACCGAAGCCCAGAACCTGGTGGGCCGACAAATCCCCATAGAGATTGGCAACCTGCTCATGACTATCGCAGCTGTCACCCTCGGCGCACAATGGGGACTCGCCGGCGTGGCGGCCGGAATCGCCATCAAGGCGGCTCTCATCCAGTTTTTCATTCTCCGGTTGGCAATAAAATCCCACCTCGAAATCCCTCTACAGGCCGTGCTCACCGCTGTTTTACCAGCCGTGGCCGCTTCTTTGACCTCTGCAGCCACCCTGCTGCTCCTCTCTCCCTGGCTGCAACGCTTGTTGGACAGCGATTCACATCAACTAAAATATACCTTGGCCGCAGGCCTTTTGATCCTCGCCACCTATGTTGCGGCTTGGCTGATCTTGCACCACCTGCGCCCAGACGAAGCACAACAAGCGTCGCTCCAACTGATAAAAGACATTATGGGCCGGATCACCGGCAAGCACACTCGAGGCTGATATTCTCTACATAATCACGATCGAATACGAATCCGTCACCCATGACCGTACCTTCTTCTCAAGCCCTGGAACAGGAGCCGCTCCTGTCCGCCTCGCAAGACCACCCCGTCTTCATCGTTGGCGCGGCCCGCTCCGGTACCACGCTGTTGCAATACATGCTCCGTTCCCACCCCGAACTGTCCCTTCCCACGGGAGAATCTCATTTCTTCATCCCTTTTCAGCAGCGCAGCGCCCAATACGGCGACCTGACGATCAAGCCCAACCTCCACCGTCTATTGGTCGACATATACGAATTCAAACGCCCCTTCTTCGAAGAGGAGTTCCACGGCCTGCGCTACGATACGGAATGGCTTACCGGGCGATTGCACGCCGCCGGCTGTACCAGTTTTGCTGACGTGGTATCCGCCTTGTTCCAGCTCAATGCCCTCGGAGAAGGGAAACACCGGTGGGGAGACAAAACGCCCTACTACATTCTTCATCTCGACACACTCCTGGAGATGTTCCCCAACGCCAAGGTAGTACACATCGTCCGGGACGGGCGCGACTGCGCCCTCTCCATGCTGCAACGCAAGTGGGACCTAAAGATCTTCAATACCTATCACGCCGCTTATCTGTGGAACCGATATGTGACTGCCGGGCGCCGTTTCGGGGAAAAGCGGCCGGAGCGGTATTTTGAATTCCGGTATGAAGACATGCTGTCTGAGCCCGAACCCGTGATGGAACGGCTGTGCGGCTTTCTCGGCATCGAGTTTTCTCATGCCGTCATCAACTACAAGAAAACCACCGTGCCCGGAAAGACTCCCCTGCTCACCCAGCCGCTCAAGAAGGATAATACTGCCAAATGGAAGAAGACCATGCCGAAGCAACAGGTCCGCGTATTCGAAGCCATGGCCGGCGACACCCTCAGCGCATGCGGGTATGAACGGGATTGCCCGAATGCCCGCCTCAACCGCCTCGATTGGCTGCTGGGTGAAAGCCAGATCCGGTTCGGCCACTTTTGGGACCGCCACATCCGGGTCCCCCGCCGGCAACGGTGACCGACATGACCGCACTGGTGCTCATGTATCACGGCACACCCCGCGGCCTCCCCTTTACCCAGTGGTCACTGCAGGCAGACCTGTTCCGAAGCCATCTCGACCTCGTGTGCCGGGAAGGTTGGAAGGTAGTAACCGTCGGTGGACTGCTCGCCGAGCCTCCCGGCTCCGAGAAGACCCTGGCCATCACCTTCGACGACGGCTACGCCGACAACTTCGAAGGCGCCTTCCTACCCCTTCTCGAAAGAGGGCTGAAGGCCACCTGGTTCATCACCACGGGCAGCATCGGCGGGCACGCTCAGTGGGACCGTCCCTCCGACGAGCAAAACCGTATGCTCTCCATGGCACAACTGGTGGAAATGTCCGCCCAGGGCATGGAGATAGGATCCCACAGCCACAGTCACCCGGATCTTTCCAGGTTGACGCCCGAGAAACAACGACAGGAGCTGAGCCGCTCCAAAGAGATCCTGGAGGATCTCTTGGGAAAAAGAGTCGACGGATTCGCCTATCCCTATGGCTATTACGATCACTCCACGCTGGAGGCCCTGGAATACACTGGTTACCGGTGGGCCTGCAGCACCAAGTCGGGATGGTACCGGCCCCAGGAAAACCCCTTTCTCATTCGCAGGATCACCATCTTTTCGGGCGACACCGAAGTCACATTGAAACGAAAGCTCCGTTTTGCGGACAACGATGTCTCCTGGAAACGGATGGTTACCTATTATGCCGGCCGCCTGGCTCATCGGCTTGGCCTTGACGGGCGCTATCGGACATGAAAACCCTCACCATTGCCATTTGCACCTACAACCGGGCAGAAAACCTGCCCACCTTGGTCGAAGCACTGCACCAGCAACGTTGTTCCGCCCACCTCGAGGTGCTGTTCATCGACAACAACAGTACCGACGCCACCCCAGAAGTGATCGCAAAGCTTGCCCGGGAGGCCTCGCTCCCCATTCGCTACATACGGGAAACCCGGCAGGGAATCCCCTTCGCACGCAATCGCGCCATCGAGGAGAGCCTCCACCGCGACTACCTGCTCTTCATGGACGACGATGAACTGCCATTGACGGAGCAGATGGCGCAAGCTGCCATCGACGCCTTCGAACGGCATGCTCCCCTGTGTATCGGCGGTCGCATCGAAATACAGCTCGATGTGCCCCGTCCGGCATGGCTCACCGACGAACTGCTCGGCTTCTACGGAAAAATAGACTACGGAAACGAGCCTTTCCAGATCAAGGACGCTTCCACTCCCATCTGGAGCGGCATCGTTGCCTATGACACCACCCTGTTCCGGAACAACCCCGACCTCAGGTTCGACGCCCGATACAACCGGACGGGACAGGGGATCGGAGGGGGTGAAGACGCCATCATGTTCCGTGAGTTGCTGCAACGAAACATGTCCTTGTGGTACGAACCGCGCATGGGCGTGATTCACCTGGTGGAAAGCTGGCGCGTCAGCCGAAAATACTTTTGGAAGCTGCATTTCCTGGCTGGTCAGCGCCAAGGAATCTACGAGTTGGAAAACTATTCCCATACCCTGTTTGGAGCCCCCCTGTTTCTCTATCGACAGGCCACCATCCAAGCATCCAGATTTTTCCTCGCGCTTGTCAAAAGAGACCGTCATTACGTGCGCAAAGGCATGAACTTGGCACATGCAGCAGGGCTCATTTCCGGCTACAGGAAAAGGCTTGGCCAGGTGGCAGGGTAACCCTCATGAGAGGTCGTGATGCCGCTTCAACCCGCCTATCGAAAACCCGGGATGATCAGGATGGACGGGGTTTGGCTTGAAACCCTTCGGCATGAAAAACGAAGTGGTCTCGGCATAAATGTTCAACGGCCCCAAGCCTGAATAATCAACCTCCAGGAGTCCTTTTTCTCTCAACATCGCACAGGTTCGTGGTAACCAGTCGGTGTTGTCCACGATGAGCAGCCCATTTTCGTTCAAATGATCCAACGCCTTTTCCGCGCAGCGGTAACGCACACCAGCCTGGTTGACACCATCGACGATGATGACATCAAAACGATCGAGATCATCTATGAGGTTCACATAGGAGTCGATCTGACCGACATCCACCGATTCACCGCTTTCGTCCACCTCCGAAAGATGGATCTCACAATTCCCCCTCAACCTGTCTTTCACCCGCTGATACCACTCCTTTGAACTTTCTATACTGGTAACATGGGCCGCTCTGCGCATCCACCACAGCGTAGAATTTCCACACCCATACTCAAGAACACGCGCATTGGAGAAATCCCATTTCGAGAGCTGTTCAATGGCGGGATAGGTATACCAGGGAACAGGACTCCCATTCGCATCCACACACTGATTTTCGACAAGAGAACGAAGATAACCCTGTTCCCGTTTGAAGATACGCCATGCCTGCAGGCTTTTCTCCAACTGTTCAGGCGTGGCCTCATCAAGCAGAACACTGAACCGATGAAGTACCTTGCACTTGTCCCATACCGTTCCCACATGCATCATGTAGCGGAGCATATTTTTCATACAAGCTTCCTCAAAATCCAGATCGAAAAAGTTTTCAATAAATGTTCATTTTCGATCACGAGAATGGATCACCATGACATACAGGCACCTTGGAAGCAGCGCCGGAAGCAAATATCTAAGGTCTCCAGGCTGCACATACCAAGCACCCAATAGTCTGCGAAACAGGGGTTGGGCAACCTCCAGCTCTCTCCTCCAATATGCATCAAAAGCGCATCTGCGCAATTCGCCGTATATGATCTCCTTGATCTTGGAACTCCGCAAACGACTTTCAATATCAGGATTTTTCCTCAAAAAACCTTTCTGGGCATGCATGTGATTCAACGCTAAGCGCAAACGATCTTCTGTTATTTGTTGGCCACCATGTTTATGGTGATAATAGGCAAGCACTCTTGGAACCCGCACAAGTTTATTGAAGGGCGCTATCTGCAACCAGAGCGCAAAATCTTCTCCAGCAGCCAAGTCTTCGTCAAACCCTCCTGCTTCCTCAATGAGCCGCTTTCGGGTCATGGCGGCATGGATAGGCCACCTGCAACGCTTCATGAAGGTTTCCAATTTGTTCTGATCTTCGTAGTCGGGCGGAACAAAAGGCTCACCTCGTGCCCCGGGAAGCCCAACATTCTGCCAGCCGCAGTAAGCCAACCCCGCATCAGGATCACCATCCAGCGCAGCAACCATTGACTCGAGAAACTCTGGATGCCACTCATCGTCGGCATCCAGAAAAGCAATCAGCTCCCCCCTTGTTTCTCGAATGCCCCGATTCCTGGCAGCGCTTTGCCCCTTGTTGGCCTGAGAAAAGATGCGCAGAAATGGATATCGCACGGCCAATGCTTCCATGACACGGAACGTACCATCCCTGGATCCGTCATCGATGACGACAAGTTCGAAATCCTTGAACGTCTGATTCGCCACACTGCCCACGCTGGCAGGCAACCTATTCGCCTCGTTGAAACAAGGCATGATCACCGACACTCTGGGCGATTCTTTCGTCATCACGGAACTAGGTGGTCAGCCAGCCGGTTCATGGCGAAACACGCATGCAATGCATACCTGCCGATACGGGTCCTCTTGGATCACCAAGCGGTGCCTGACGCTTATGCACTTTGTTCTCATATCTTGCCAATTCCTCCAATGCAAACTTCTTAATGAGCACGGCAATAAATATGAGATGATACAATAGATCCCAGTAGGATAATCCCAAAAACGCTGTCCCCACCATGTAGGCCACAAGAGAGGCGCGCACCATGTAACTGTAGTTTTCTACCCACTTGAGCTCTGATATGCCCCGCGTTCGTTTCGGCAACCGGCTTAGACTGACAAAGGTACCAACAAGCATGGAAAACCAGACCCCAAACGCCAGGAAGCCATGCTCGGAGAACATCTCGACATAAGATGAATGCCAGTCCTTGCGCGTAACCCAGCGCCATCCCTCGAAGCCAGCACCGGTCAAAGGGTGGCGGAGCGCGTAGTGGAACCCATCTTTCCACGCTTCCAGGCGCCCTTGTGCCGAAGCATCCTGCTCATAGGTGCCAAGTGTATGCATGCGCTGGAACCACGCTTCAGGAAGAGACTGCACTACCACAACCATTCCCACGACAAGCGCAAGAACAGCTATCCATCTGCGTTTGCTGTTCCATATAAGTATGAAGGTCATCGCTCCCATGGCCAGCAAAGCACCGCGGGACCAGGATGCCAAGGCCGACACATAGTGCAGCCCGATGGCCACCAATAACCCCTTTTTTACCCATCCATTATTGATCTCTCGATAGCAGAGGATAAGCAAAGGGACATTGATGAGTACTGCAACAGCAAATGCATTGTTCTCTTCGAACTGAGTGGCAGGCGGCCCATAGATCCGATAGCCAAAACCAGTGGCCAGGGCAAAAATCCCCCCCTTCACCGCCACCACTCCAATAGACGCGGCAATGGTCGCGATAAGATAAAAGAGCTTTTTCCTGGTGTTGATAAGCAGGAGCGTAAAAATGAAGGGAAGATAGATCTTGGATACAAACCACAGCCTGGGCCACGCCAGGCTGGGAATGAGCGAATTGAGGGTGGTGACAAAAAAGTAGAACCACAAGAAGAAAAACGCCGGTACCCGCCAGTCCTTGGGAATGGGTTGCTTGTCTGTTTCCATCAACGCCTTGAAAGCCACCACCAGAAACAGGATCTGGTACAAAGGCAATGAGCGCACGGGTCCCCAAGCATAAGCATGGGGATTCAAATAGGAAAATACCGCAAGCGCCAGGACGCCCCACCATGCCTTCCGTAACGCCATGGCGATGCAAAAGAGGGTGAACGCCAACACGGCAAGATCGCGCAAGCTCATAAAATCGGCCTCCGGGAAACGGAGTGTCTGCCATAGTCATCCAATTGGGGCGCCACGTTTTACTCCATTGGCAGGCTGTTGGAAAAGGATGTTCCCGGTATTGTCAGTCAATTGCATTGCCCCCATCACAACAGGATGCCGCGCCGCAAGTGTACCGAAATTTTCCAGGAAGCAGCACAACGGGTAGGGCACGATCCAGGCCATTTCACATCCTGAGCACGAAGCCTGTTCCACTACCCGAGATTCAAGGAATTCCTTCCAGACCAGATTCCGGTTCTATCGATTCCTTGGCTTGCAGATAAAACCGGTCCACCGCACAATGCAGCGGTGTACCCACCGCGGGCCATCGGCAGACTCCAGCTCACCGACACCGGAGAAGACAGCAATGGGACAGATCATGGGCTGGCTGGGAGCCCCAACCCTGGCAGGACAGCCGATCTTGGAGGCCATGCAGGCCGCCGGAAACCCTTCGGAAAACTTCAAAGCGACCATTCTCCAGCCCCATGGGAAGGCAGCTGCCACTGCCGACATGACCTTCCATGCCGACGGCTTGATCGCCGCCCTCGAGGGACACCCCCGCTGGCGGGATCCGGAACTCGCCCGCCTCGCCGCAGAAGGAGACCACGCCCGCGCCCTTATGGAGGGCTACCGCCGCCACGGTGCGGGAGTGCTGGAGCGCATGGGCGGGGACTTCGCCCTGGTCGTGTCGGACCGAGCCGGAGACCGCGCCCTCCTCGCCGTGGACCGCCTCGGCATCCGCCCCCTGGCCTGGACCCTGGCCGGCGACACCCTGATCTTCGGCAGCCAGGTCTCCAGCATCCTGGTCCACCCCGCGGTACAGGCGGAACTGGATCCCCAGGGGCTCTTCAACTACCTCTACTTCCACATGGTGCCCAGCCCCGGCACCCTGTTCACCGGCATCCACAAGCTCCAGCCCGGCGAGTGCCTGGAGTTCCACGACGGGAGGGTGGAACGGCGCTTCTACTGGCAACTGGAATTCTCCGAAGAGGGCGGGAACCGCGATGCCCTGGCGGAGGAGTTGCACCGCCATCTGGAACAGGTGGTGCACGGCTGCCTGCCGGACGACCTCCCCACCGGAACCTTCCTCAGCGGCGGTCTCGACAGCAGCACGGTAACCGGAGTGCTCCAGAAACTCTCGGACGGCCCCGTGGACGCCTTCGCCATCGGCTTCGACGCCGAAGGCTTCGACGAGATGGAGTATGCCCGCGCCACGGCCCGGCACTTCGGCGCCAGGCTGCACGAATACTACGTCACCCCGCAGGACGTGCTCGAGGCCATCCCCCTGGCCGCCGAGGCCTACGACGAGCCCTTCGGCAACGCCTCGGCCATCCCCGCCTACTACTGCGCAAGGTTCGCCCGCGAACAGGGCAAGGCGGTGCTGTTGGCCGGCGACGGCGGCGACGAGATCTTCGCCGGCAACGCCCGCTACGCCAAGCAGAAGCTCTTCGACCTCTACCGGCACCTGCCTGCCTTGCTCAAGACGGCCCTCGTCGAGCCCCTGGCCAACCACCTGCCCCCCCTGCGCAAGGTGAAGAGCTACATCGAGCAGGCGAAGGTGCCCATGCCCGAGCGGATGGAGACCTACAACTTTCTCCACCGCTTCGCCCTGGCCGAGATCTTCAGCCCGGACTTCCTCTCGCAGGTGGACGGCGACGAGCCCATCCGCCTGTTGCGCGAACGCTGGAACCAGTGCGGCGAGGCGCCCCTGGTGAAGCAGATGCTTTTCCTCGACCACAAGTTCACCCTGGCCGACAACGACCTGCGCAAGGTGAACCGCATGTGCGAGCTGGCCGGCATCGACGTACGCTACCCCCTGCTGCAGGAGGATATGGTGGAGTTCGCCGCCCGCATCCCCGCCGACATGCTGCTCCGGGGGCAGCAGCTGCGCGCCTTCTACCGCTACGCCATGCGGGACTTCCTGGCGAAGAAGACCCTGGAAAAGCACAAGCACGGCTTCGGCCTGCCCTTC
>CAZWRE010000068.1:0-7554 GCA_964636335.1 uncultured Sedimenticola sp.
TGCACTGAAGAATAGAAGGTTTGTCGGGTACGCTGTGCTTCGCCCAACCTACCCATCCGCCAAAAGCGATAGAATTGCTCCGATTGGTGCGTTTCGCTACGCTCAACGCACCCTACAGCGGATAGCAGCCTGCAGGGTGCAATGAGCGCGGCAAGTTGCGCCATACCCCCAAACACCGGACAGATCATGGCAACAAACAGGGAACGCCTGCGCTTCGCGGCGCAACAACTGAAGAACGGCCGCTACCGCGAGCTGTTCCGCCTTGCCGCGGGTAAACTGGGCATGGGCGTCGGAACGTAAGCTGCCCAGTCCGTGGAGTCCAGCGTTCCATTTGACCCTGAGCTGCCAGAGGACATAAAATTAATTAATTAAATTATAGAGCAATTAATTCTTATGCCACAGCAGCGCAGCAACATGAGTATCTAAATAAGTTAGATATTCCCTTACCTGAAAGCCAAGCCCCGACCAAGGATGTGATGTTTCTGAATCCGATACTTTTACTTGCTTAAAAAAGCATCAAAATATTGTTCAATATCCTATCTGTTTCCTAAACAATGCATATCAAATGATTGAAAATCCTGTAACTACCCGCATGAAAAAAAGCCTATTATTATTACTCTTGATGAACTCTTTTTTCATCACAGCCTTTATCATCATTACTTGGCAAAACATATATATCACCAATTCTACCATTATCTCCACAGCCAATTATACGCTCAATCTTCTGTTAGAGCTATCAATATTGAATTCTATACTTTTGATAGCAGGAATCTGGTTACATTGGAAGCCAGCGAAAATATTGTTCATTTCAATACTCAGCACCTACTTCCTGATATTTATTATACAGGCACTAAGCATCAAAATATCTGGATATCCATTGGTAGTCGCGGCACTTTATAATATCAAAGAAACACCTCTATTAATCAACAGACAAACACTTACGACAGCATTCCTGACTATTTCCTTATTTATTTTATTATTGTATTTTCTTACACGCAATTCATTCTCTGGAAAACTTGCCTTCATTTATATATGCATATTGGCAATAGCATACCCCTTGGCACTGAAATACAAGCATTCAGACACATTTGAACATTATATTGAACAGGCGCAGAAGCATCAATATTCTCCCCCGGCATCACCCTTCCGAAATTTTTTCAAGGTAGCAAAACTGTATCTGCAAGAAAGGGAAATAAACACAGCCAGCCAACCTACAAAGGAAGACCTGGAAATTGCCAGCAGATTCAATTTGACTGTAAATCCCGAGGACTACTACCCTTTCCTGAAAAAACAAATCTACGATCAAGAACTCGAGAACATCGCCTCCAAAGCCTCAGATAAGCCCAATGTAATCGTATTCTTCATCGAGAGCCTATCGGCAAGATTGCTTGGTGCCTATGGGAACCCCCACGAAGGGCTGACCCCGAACATCGATGAATTTGCGCAATCTTCCACGGTCGTGACTGGCTACTACAATCACACTACACCCACCATGCCCGCCCTGTTTGGCCAACATTGTTCTCTGTATCCACTGATCACCGGAAAACAGATGAAAGGGAAAAACAATCCGATCGCCAAGCCGGGAACGAAATGTTATCCACAATACTTCAGGGAAGCCGGGTATGAGACAATTTACTTTAGCCATACCAAACCTGGAAAATGGCATATACACCAAAACCTTGGGATATGGGGTTACGAAAAACGCTATTTTTGGCAAAATTTGCTCAACAATTTTTTGGAAAAAGAAAAACTAGGTTTATATTTTAGCGGCGTCTCTGATCACCAGATGATGCGCAGCGTTATTGGATTCATGAAAAACCATACTCAAGAAAAACCATTTCTGTTAGGTGTATCGACCATTGAAACACATGTTGGTTTCAAGCTTAGCAAAGATGGCGTCCAATATGCCCAAGGGGATAACAATGTACTCAACATGATCCACAATTTTGATCATGCCTTCGGCCTGTTTTGGAAATACTTCAAGCACTCAAAATACGCCAGCAATACCATAATTATTCTTACTGGAGATCACGTCCCCTACCAGAGCAGGGATTATATGGAAGTCGTTGGAAAAAACTGGAAACCCAGTGTTTTTGATGAGATGAGTCTGATCATATACGATCCGTTACACTTGTTACCCGACACAAAATATATCAATGCAACATCTGTTGACTTGGCACCAACCCTAATGCAGCTGGCAAATATCAATCCGAGACAGAAGAACGCATTTCTTGGGAAAGCCCTTTTCGATTCACGTCCCTTCGATGCAGCCTTCGGTATTTCTCCTTACCCTGACTACAATGTTTTTTTTAGTACAGGGAACCGGCTGGTCAACGAAGTACCAAGCAAAATCAGGAACATGGCGGATAAAAAAACAATTCTCTCTCTACATAGAATACTTAAGTATTCTGAGTATCTTCGACAACATGGGCGCTTTTACCCGACAAATGATTCTGACACCGCTGCATCATCACAGAGCATTCACTAATGGCAACAAACAGAGAACGCCTGCGCTTCGCGGCGCAACAACTGAAGAACGGCCGCTATCGCGAGCTGCTCCGCCTTGCCGCGGGTAAACTGGGCATGGGCGTCGGAACGGAAAATCAACCGGCCTCCCGCTTCAAGGAAGCAAAGCAACAAGCCATCAGCAACTTTCTCGACTTCCTCGATGGCGGCGAGCAACCCCGGTGGCCCCTGGAGGTGTTCATCGAGGTCAGCAATCTGTGCGATCTGCAGTGCGCCATGTGTCATACCTTCTCGGCGCTCAACCCCAAGCGCTTCAACATCATTTCCCATCGGCACCGGGGCTTCTTCGACGCGGATATCATCGAGGAACGCATGGGCGAGGTGCTCAAGCATGCCCTGGTGGTGCACGCCTTCGGCTATGGCGAGCCCACCCTGCACCCCCGGTTCAACCGCATACTGGAGATACTGGACAGGTACGAAGTCATGGTGGATTTTTTCACCCACGGCATGCACCTGGATGAACAGAACTGCAAGGATCTGGTAAGCAAGCGCGTCAGCAAGATCACCATCAGCTTTTCCGGCAGCAGCAGGGAGGACTACGAGAACATCTATATCGGCGGGGATTTCGAGCGGGTGCTGGCAGGCATACGCGGGTTGCACGCCCAGAAGCAGAAACAGCAGACGGAATTTCCTCTCATCGTCATCAACAGCCTGGCCTTCAAGCATCACGTGGACAGGCTGCCGGAGTTCGTGCGCATGATGGGCGAGGCCGGGGCCAATGTCATCCACCTCAAGCCCTTCAAGACCTACGACATCATCCAGGAACTGCACGGCCATGCCTCGGTACATCACCCGGAACGCGAAGGCAGGATACTGGAGGAAGCCCGGCGCATCGCCGCGGAATACGGCTTGCGTCTGGAAAGCGCCGACTACGAATCCGACCAGGAAGACGAGGCGGTGCTGCGGTCACGGCACATGGGCACCCGCCCCCTGTCCACGACCAGGGTTCCCATCTCGGCGCTGAAGGACATCGCCAGGGAGAAGCGTGAAAGCGGCGGTCTGGGAGAAAAGGCCGCGGGCAGGATCGAGGTACAGGTACCCGATGAAAGCGAAGTGGAATACCACCATCATGGAGGCATGTACTGTCTGGAGCCCTTCAAAACCCTTTACTTCAGCTACGAAGGCTCCGCCCATCCCTGCTGCTACAAGGGCGTGACCTTCGGCGATATCGGAAAACAGCAGGCCCATGAAATCTGGCGGTCTGATCTCATGCATTCCCTGCGTGACCACCTGACCAGGCAGGAGTACCCCGTGGATCTGTGTCATGGCTGCATCAAGACCGGGCTGTATCCCAAGGCCAATGCCGCGCGCATGTACAGCATGCACTACGCACGCTGGCATGAAGACCGGTTTGGCAAGGGTTTCGACCCGGCGCTGACAGAACGAATAAAGCGCCTGCCGGACAGCCGGCAAGTATTCGAGGAAATGCTGCTGCCACGCTCTACGCGGGGATGAACTCGAAACGATACACGGCCACGCCCAGTTTGCGGGCGTGACTGTGGTCGATGGCAGCGCCATCCCCCGCCTGCTTCACGCCGGTACGGGGAAGCTCCAGGCCGATACGCAACCTGCCACCAGCCGCCGGCAGGGAAGCCCGCAGCCGGGTTTCCCCTTGGTGCTGAACCACCTCGTGGGAAATGGAATCGTTGTTCGCCGTGATCTTCATATCCCGCAGCAAGGCATCGTCCAGCCAGTCCGCCAGCACCATGTCCATACGGTAGGCCTTGTCCTCCGGCAGGACGACCTGGACGTGGGATGAAGTGCCCGGGCCTGTCCAGCGCAGCACCCCCTTGCCCGGCACCAGTTCCCGCTGGTGCCAGCCGCTGCCGCACAAGGGCTGGAGGAAATCCACCACCAGGCAATCTTCCACCGCCACAGGGACCATGGCGCGGGGAGAGGGCGCACGGCCGGCCACCTTCTCGTCCCGCATCATTCGATACCGTTGTTGGAACAGCGCCCTGCCCCGTTCATACAAACGGCGATCAAGCACCGTGGCCTGTTCCAGAAGGGTTAGTACATCATCTGGCAGTGCTTCCAGACGGGTGCGACCGGGATTGATGTTCAGGGATTGCAACTGCTCTGGCGCGGGAGCCTC
Source organism: uncultured Sedimenticola sp. (assembly GCA_964636335.1). Taxonomy (GTDB): domain Bacteria; phylum Pseudomonadota; class Gammaproteobacteria; order Chromatiales; family Chromatiaceae; genus Thiolapillus. The sequence goes on from CAZWRE010000068.1 coordinate 4,622, forward strand.
CAGCAGCCAGGCCGCCAGTTCCATGCCCTGCTCCAGTTGCTCGGCCATGCCGACAAAGTCCAGGGATTCCAGACGCCGCAAAGCCACGTCCAGCAACTCGTCTTCCGGAGGGAGCACGCCATCACGGTGACGCCAGGCGCGGGCGAACTCGTCCTGGGAGCGGCTGCCCTTCATCAGCTCCCGCAGGGTCTGCCGGTCCGCCAGGTGCGCCAGGGGACGTACCTGGGCGTTGGTGATTTCCGCGCTGAGCACGGGATCCAGCAGGTATTCATTCAGGCCCATCTTCCGTTCATGGATGATGCGGTGCTTGGGGTGGCCGGGATCGCGGCGAATATACTCGAAGTGGGAAACCGCTCTTTCCATGGGATCGCGCAGCATGACCATGACCCGGGGCTTTTGCGGCAGGTAGTTGACCAGATTGTAGCCCATATGACCGCGAAACAGCCGGAAGCGCCGCAGCTCCTCGTCACTGTATTGGCCGATCTGAAAGAACTCGTAGGCCGGGCAGATGGCATCCATGTGGAAATGATTTTCCAGTAGCACACGAAAGGTTGTGCCCGCCGTCTTGGGAATGTGCAGGAAGTACCAGGGACAGTCCCGTTCCCTGTCCATCAGCCCGGGTCCCGGCTGTAGATGATCTCGATCTCCGGCTTCTCGATCATGAATTCATGGTAGGCGCCGTTCTTGATCTCGGTGCCGATGTGAAAGCCGGTGAACTTGAAGTTGCCCGGATCGATATCACCGTAGCATTCCTTGATACCCCGCTTCATGCCCGCCAGCAGGTTGAACTCGTAGTCCACGAACTCTCCGCCCCCTTTCCTGGGCGGCCAGGCGATGGGTTGGCCGAATTCGAACACCGTGTCCCGGTAGATCATGGTGCTGTGTTTGTTGTTCTTGTAATTACAGGTCAAGTAAACATGCCGGCCCTGCAGAATATGTTCCTGTACCTTTCTACGAGCATCGTAGTTGAGAATCTGGTAGAAGATGGTGCGCCCGGTGCCCCGGCGGGTGCCCGGCTCGATCTCGGAGAAGGTGGCCGTGGCATAGGAATGAACGATGGCCTTCGTATGCACGGCTCCCTTGTCCACCTTGCTTCTGTCACATTCGTAGGCGTCATCCACCTTGATGTTGCGGAAGCGGAAACGCACGAAGATCTCCTCCATGTTGCGCACCATGTATCTTTCCCGCTGCTTGAAGAAATCCGGCAGTATTTTCGGCTCCCAGGCCAGGTAGGCAACAAAGCCGCCCACGTTGCCTTTGGCATTGGGGTTGCAGCCGTGATTGGCCATCTTCTCGGCATCCATGGAAAGCAGAACCTTGCGTTCTTTGTTCCAGTGACAGTAACGGGAGGTACGGGTGGACAGTTCGGAGGAAGCGCCGGGACAGGCCCTGGTGGGCTCGGGGGACTTGTCGTGGCACAGGGAATCCTGGTTCTTCCACTGCTTGATCACCCAGCCTTCGGAAGCCTGCTTGTACTGGCGGTTGCAGGCGATGCGGTTGATCCTGGTGTCCACGCTCCAGATGGGCAGACCGTCGATCTCCGGCAGGGCCATGCGGCGCACCTTGCCCCGTGCCGGCACCACGACCCTGTCCCTTGGAAGGGCGTAGATGCCCTGCTCTCTGCCCTTGAAATGGAGGTACCAGGCCAGGGACAGACCAGCAGCCGCCACCAGGATCAGAATGATGGCATTGCGCCGGAAGCGGGCTTCCAGGGGCGTGCGCCTTCTACTCATAGCCGAACTGCCGCATCAGTTCCCAGGCATCCCTGAACACCTTGCGGCTGGCCTCGGGTGTCAGGTAGTTCTTCCAGTCACCGGCCACACCCTTGCGGTAGAAACTGGAGCTGTCCTGCTCCCCGGCCTTGCGTCCCTTGGACAGGTTCTTGAAGGAAGCCTTCTCCACCACATCCGCCACCAGCGATTCATCATGGGCCAGGCCGGTAAACTCGAACAGGCGGTTCACCTGTTCCTGCGGCGCCTGCAACAGGTCTTCGTAGCGCACCAGCAGGTAGTTCTCGCCATACAGGGCTTCACCGGTGTGATGGAAGATACTGGCAATGCGGTTCCAGGCCTTGGCATGGCTCTTGAAATAGGCGGATACGGCCTGCTTCTTGAGTATATTGTCGTTGTTGCCTTCCAGCACCGAATCCACGAAATCGGTAATCCAGTTGCGCTCCCGCTTCTCGCGGAAGTTGCGGTAGGAGTGGAACATGGCCGATACCGCCACGTCCCGGGGATCACGCACGATGTGCACGATCTTCGCGTCCGGGTAGAGTTTCTTCAGGGTATCGATGGTCACCTGGGCGTCCTACTCGGTGTTCAGGGCGATCTTTTCACTGAAATGGGTGATGGGCTCATTCCTTTCGAAGCCCTTGGCCGTCTTGCGCACGGCCAGGGCGCGGTAGAGCAGGTAGTCGCTCATGAGACGGGAAAGCTCGTAACGCACGTCCGTCTGCTCCGGCGAGGTCACCCCGAAGGATGAACTGCGGAACCAGCTCTCGAACCAGGCGTCGTCGAGCAGATTGTCCAGCAGGGCCTCGTTCTCGTCCGGATGCTCAAACAGGCGGCGTTCGGCCACCACCGCCGCGTTGGGGTGATGAAAGAACAGCATGTGCAGCCAGGTGGTGCCGGACTTGCCATGCCCCACCAGGAAGACGCGCTGTTTGTCGTTGTAGAGGTCGATGAACCGGGAAAAATGGCGCAGGCGGTCGTTCATCACCGCCTCGGGCGCACAGGGGCGGCGCTCATAACCCAGTTCGAAAAAGGCCTGCGGAATCACCTTGTCCAGCTCACAGATGACCGGGGAAGGCAGCCGCGAATCCGACAGGGGATTGCCCACGGAGCCCTGCACCCCCTTGTCCACGATCTCGTCCAGGGCGTCAGCCAGGGCGTCCGCTTCCATCCCGCCAAGGTCGGCGGCAAGTGTTTCCATGA
>CAZWRE010000069.1:0-13329 GCA_964636335.1 uncultured Sedimenticola sp.
ATTGGTTCCCTTTACGTGCCCATGCTGGCGGGAGCGCCCATGCTTGTGCCTTCGCCGGAAAGCCTGGGACTGAGTGGCTCCGGGTGCGTGGACGCGGCGCGGTTGTCCGCAACGCTGGCACGCATCCGGCCCAGCACGGTGATCGTTCCGCCACAGCTTCTCAAGCTGCTGACGGGCCTGGCCAAGGCAAGGGAGCTTCCCGACAGCTTCCGTTTCGTGGCCGTGGGCGGCGCCATGCTGCCTGCCGCCCGGGTGGAGGAGGCAAGGGAGCTGGGATTGCCGGTGTACCAGGGTTACGGTCTGTCGGAAGCCTGTTCCGTGGTGGCCATGAACAGCCCGGCGGCGAGCCGGGACAGCTCCGTCGGGAAGGTTCTGCCGCATTGCGAGCTGCGTATTTCCGATGATGGAGAAATCCTGGTGCGCGGCGCCCTGTTCAGGGGATACCTGCACCAGGAAGACTGGAATCCCGATGATTTTCTTCCTACCGGCGATCTGGGCTACCTGGATGAAGACGGATTTCTTCATGTCATGGGCCGGAAGAAGAACCTGGTCATTACCGCCTATGGACGCAATGTCTCACCGGAGTGGCCGGAGGCGGAACTGCTGGCGGAGCCGGAAATCTCCCAGGCGGCGGTTTTCGGTGACGGCCGGCCCTGGTTGGCCGCCGTGCTGCTGCCTTCCTCCCATGCCGGCCCGGACGCGGTCAGGCAGGCCCTGGAACGGGTCAATTCCCGTCTCCCGGACTATGCGCGGGTGCTGGGCCATGTTCCCGCCGATGAGGCCTTCACCCTATTGAACGGCCAGGCCACCGCGAATGGACGGCCACGCAGGGAAGAAATATACCGACACTACCGGCATCGTCTCGATGCCCTGTACCACAGAGAGGACGCCCGTGTTCTATGAAAGATTGCTGTCGGAAACAGAAACCGCCAGAAACGAATTTCTCGATATCGAGACCATACAGCGTGGCATGAGGGGGGAGGTGTCCCTGGATACCTACGTGGCCTTTCTTGCCCAGGCCTATCACCACGTCAAGCACACCGTTCCCCTGCTCATGGGTTGCGGCAGCAGGCTGCCCATGGAGAAGGAATGGCTGCGGGAGGCCATTGCCGAGTACATCGAGGAAGAAACGGGGCACCAGGAGTGGATACTCAACGACATTGCTGCCTGCGGGGCGGACAAGGAAGCCGTGCGCAACAGCCGGCCCCATCCGAGTACCGAGCTCATGGTTGCCTACGCCTGGGACAGTGTCCAGCGCGGCAATCCCGTCAGTTTCTTCGGCATGGTGCTGGTGCTGGAAGGCACCAGCGTGAGCCTTGCCACTGCGGCGGCGGAAAGGATACAGCAGTCCCTGGGCCTGCCGGACGCGGCATTCAGCTACCTCAGCTCTCATGGCGCCCTGGACATTGGTCACATGAAGTTCTTCGAGAAGCTCATGAATCGCGTGGAGGAGGAAAGTGATCGTGAGGCCATCGTTCACATGGCAAACATGATGTACCGCCTGTATGGCGATGTGTTTCGGGGTTTGCCGCTGGATTGAAAGACAGGCAGCGGAAGCTGCCGATGATGCCTATTCGAGAGGAGAGAGAAATGAAGAAGATGATTGTTGCTGTGTTTTTTCTTGCCGCGGGTTCCCTGGCTTACGCCGTGCCCCAGTCCGAGCTGGCCGAGATACAGCATGGCTGGGCGGTGGCCAATTACCAGACGCCCGAAGATGACCAGGAAGAGGCGTTCAAAAAGCTGGTGGCCAAGGCGCGCCGGCTTGTGGAACGCTATCCCGCTGAAGCGGCCCCCAAGGTCTGGCTGGCCATAACGCTGAGCACCGACGCAGGCGTGAACGGCGGACTGGGCGCCTTGGGCAAGGTCAAGGAGGCGAGAAAACTGCTGGAGGCAGCGGAGAAGATCGATCCGGATGTGCTGAACGGCTCCGTCTATACTTCCCTGGGCAGCCTCTACTACCAGGTTCCGGGCTGGCCCATTGCCTTCGGCAACGATGAAAAGGCTGAGCAATATCTGAAGAAGGCCCTTCGCGTCAATCCCCGGGGAATCGATCCGAACTATTTCTACGCGGACTACCTGCTGGAAAACGATCAACCTGAAAAGGCCCTGGAATACCTGAAGAAGGCCATGGCGGCACCCCCCCGGCCGGATCGCCCCCTGGCGGACGAGGGGCGCCGGAAGGAAGTGCGGCGGGCAATGGCCCGGGCCAGGAACATGCTGGATTGAGGGTGGATATGATGAAACTGGAGAATGCACGTGTACTGTTCATCGGTGCGGCAGGCGGCATTGGCCGGCATCTGGCGCGGGAGTTGCTGGAGGCCGGCGCCCATCCCTGCCTCGTTGCCCTGAGAGAGGACGAGCTGGAATCGTTGCGGGAGTTCCTGGGCGCATCCGGTGACCCTGCCTGTTTCCTTGCCGCGGATGTCACCAGGAAAGCCGATCGCGAGCGCTGCGTGCAGACCATGCTGAACGACCTGGGAGGCGTGGACATGCTCATCAACCTGGCCGGCATCAATGCCTTTGCCCGCTACGAGGAACAGTCGGCGGAAAGCATTGAACGCATCATGTCGGTGAACACCATTGCTCCCATGCTCATGGTTCATGCGCTGCTGCCGCACATGTTGAGACAGGGGAAAGGACAGATAGTGAATATCGGTTCCACCTTCGGCAGCATTGGATTTTCCTGCTTTACCGCCTACTCCGCCAGCAAGTTTGCCCTGCGCGGCTTTTCCCAGGCGCTTCGCCGGGAATTGGCCGGCAGCGGCATCGGGGTGACCTACGTGGCTCCCCGGGGCGTGGATACACCGCTGAATCCGCCCGAGGTTTATGCCATGGCCGAGGAGGTGAACATGGCTTTCGACAAGCCCGAGATGGTGGCCAGGGAAATCCTGCTGGCGGTGAAGAAGGGATGCAAGGAAAAGTACATAGGTTTTCCCGAGTCCCTGTTTGCAAGGATTAATGGTATCTTGCCGGGAGTGGTGGACAATTCCCTGAGGAAGCAGAACGAGGTGATGAAGAAATACGCGGCAGCGGGGAGCAATCCTTGAGGCTGCTCCTGGTGGAAGATGATCCCCTGCTGGGTGATGGCCTGAAGCTGGGCCTGCAGGGAGAAGGCTATACAGTGGACTGGCTCACGGATGGTAGCCAGGCATTGCATTCCCTGCTCACCGAGAACTTCGATCTGGTGGTGCTGGATCTTGGCCTGCCGGGCATGGATGGCATTGAGGTTCTGAAGGCGATCAGGGACAGGGGGCTGGCGATTCCCGTTCTCATACTTACGGCCAGGGATGCGGTGAAGGATCGTGTCGGCGGCCTGGATCAGGGGGCGGATGACTACCTGACCAAGCCTTTTGATCTGGAGGAGTTGTCGGCCCGGCTGCGTTCCCTGCTGCGCCGCAGCCAGGACAGGGCTGTGCCCGTGCTGGGGCATGGAGATGTGTCGCTGGATCCCGCCGCCAGGGAGGTTCGCCGGGCAGGGGAAAAGGTGGAGCTGTCCCGGAAGGAGTTCAGCGTGCTGCACTATCTGCTGGAGCATCAGGGACGGGTAGTGAGCAGGGAACGCCTGGAACAGGCGCTCTACGGTTGGGATACGGAGATAGAAAGCAATGCGCTGGAAGTCCATGTGCACAAGCTGCGCAGGAAACTGGGAGCGGAGCTCATTTCCACGGTTCGGGGCGTGGGATACAGAATCGGCTAGCGGCCTGTTCAAATGAATGCCAGGGGAATCGCGGCATACCGGTACCTGGTCGCCAGGATAGCATGGTGGGTGGCTGGCAGGATGAAAAAAGGAACAGCGTGGCGAGAGGGGGGCTGAAACATGTGGACCAGGGGGGATGGAAACTACCGGCGTTCCCTGCGCAGGCAGGTACTGACCCGGGTGCTGGGGGCGTTTCTGCTTGCCCTGATAATGGTGCTGGCGGTCAGTTACCATCGCGCCCAGCATGAGATCGAGGAGATCTTTGATGCCGAGCTTGCGCAGACGGCAAAGCTCATTGGCAAGCTCATCCTGACCAACCTCGACAGCAAGGATGGGGAAGTGGTTGCCGAACAGGTGCTGCTGAAGCGGAACCTGCACAAGTACGAGAAGAACATCAGCTATCAGGTCTGGCTTGGGGATGAACTGGTACTGCGTTCCGCATCTGCGCCCGTGGTGCCTCTCGCGTCCGGCAGTGGTTACCAGAATGTCCGCGTCGATGGTGTGGAATGGCGTGTGCTGGGGGTGTATCCCGAGGGTACGGATTACGGCATCTACGCCGCGGAGAACAACGTGGCGCGGGATGAGCTCGCCTGGGAATACACCATCGAGTCCTGGGGCATACTCCTGTGGGCCATCCCCCTTTTCGCCCTGGTGATCTTCTTTACCGTGGATCGCGGCTTGCGGCCCCTGGAAAGTTTGTCTGAAGAAGTGCGCCGGCGTGATATCGACAAGCTGGAACCTGTTGACAACAGGGATGTGCCCCGGGAGCTGCTGCCGCTGGTCGATGCCCTGAATGAAATGCTTTCCCGTCTCGATGAGGCCATACAGAGAGAGAAGCAGTTTACCTCCGATGCTTCCCATGAACTGCGCACGCCCCTGGCAGCGATCCGTCTGCATGCACAGTTGGCTCTGAAGGCCGGAGACATGGATGGAATAAAGGCGTCACTTGAAAAGGTGATGTCCTCCGTGGATCGCGGCACCTATCTCGTGGAACAGTTGCTCATGCTGGCGCGCTTGTCCCCTGACAGTGCCGAGTTTCCCGCTGCAGACGTGGATCTGCACAGCCTGTGTGGAGCGGTGAGTGATGAGCTGGCCGTGGCGGCCCGGGAAAAGGGGATAATCGTGGAACACCTTTTGCCCGGCAAAACCGTCGAACCCATCCTGGTCAATGAGCAACTGCTGTTCACCATCCTGCGCAATCTGCTGGACAATGCTATTCGGTACAGCCCGGAAAAAGGTCGTGTCACCTGTGAAATCACCCAGACACCGGCGGAAACCGTTATCAGCATTGCCGATGAGGGTCCCGGAATTCCCCCGGAACAGCTTGAAGCCGTGACCCGGCGTTTCGTGCGCCTGGCCGGGCAGGAGGTGCCGGGCTGTGGGCTGGGGCTGGCCATTGTCAGCCAGGCGGCGAAATGTATCGGGGTGGAAGTGGTGCTGGAGAACCGGGGCAATGCCCGGTCGGGGCTCGTTGCCAGGGTGATCGTCAGGTCTGCTTCCTGATTCTTTCCATCTGCCCGGCGCTGAATGCCTGTTCAACCAGGGGAAACAGCTCACGTTCCTCCAGGCGGGTGTGATCCCGCAGCAGCACGCCGAACTTCTCCAGGATGACGCAGCCGGTTTCTCCCTCGCTCATGATCCTGGCCATGTTGCGCATGCTGTCGTGTTCTTCGGTCAGTTGCAGGCCGAGGTCATGGATCCTGCCTTCCATGCCCGCCGTGATGTTGAAAATGGTGGTTTCCTCGTTGCGAAAATGTCTGTCCCACTCCTCGTCGAAGGTGGAAACGATTTCCCGGCACAGGGCTTCGCACTGGTCCGGCACAGCCCTGGCGGCGGTGTCGATACATTTCTTGGCCAGCCGCAGGGACTGGTGATGTTCCCGGGACAGGTTGGTCAATGCCTGGTGTCTCTTCATTGCTTCTCTATCTTCAGTAGTTCCATGCGTACGGTTCCCTTGCTGTTTTCCTGGATCAGCAGCAAGGGGATGCCGCCGTGCCGGGGGGCCAGCCACAGGGAACGAGATATCTCCGGCTGGTCGCTGGTGATGGATATTTCCCGGGCAAGAAAACGGCCGGCGGGCGTCGAGATATATTTCCGCGATTTCTTCTTCAGTGTGATGCGTTCACTGCCTTCCAGGGACACGCGGGGAAACTGTGCCTCGTGTTGGCTGCTGTCGAGCAGGACCATGGCACGCAACAGGTAGCTCAGCCTGTCCTGGCTGCCTTCCTGTATCTTGAATTTCCGTACCTCCGAATCCCCCCTGAGTGTCAGCCGCTTGTTCTTCCAGTCGAAGAAGAACTCCGTCATCCTGGTTCCCGAAGCGCCGCGTACGGCGTAGTAGTAGCTGTCGGGCTCCGGTCGGCCGTTGTCGAAATGGCCGTGGCTGGTTTCCAGGATCTCGTGCGTGCCGTCCCGCTTCGCCAGCTGCTCCACTGGCTGGGTGAAGGCCTCGAAACTGTAGCCGTTCTCGCGCAGTACCAGGCTGAAGTGGGTCTCGCCTTTCTTTTCACCGTTGAAACTCAGTTCATAGACGGCGGAGAAGGATTCCAGGGCCTGTGCTGCCCGGGACAGGAACAACAGCAGGCAGATGCGAAGCAGCATGGACATCAACTGTTGACCTGTTCCAGATCGAAAGGGGTGTCCAGTACCTCGTTGTCGAAAAGCACCTGACCGGCTTCGTTCAGGCCAAGACGCCCCTCGGCAAACCAGCGTACCGCCAGGGGATAGATGATGTGTTCCTTTTCCAGTACGCGCGCCGCCAGGCTTTCCGCATCGTCACCCGGCAGCACGGGTACGCGTGCCTGGAGGATGACCGGGCCGCCGTCCAGTTCCTCGGTGACGAAATGAATACTCGCGCCATGTTCCTTTTCCGCGGCATCCAGTGCCCGCTGATGGGTGTTCAGGCCCTGGAATCTGGGCAGCAGGGAAGGGTGGATATTGAACATGCGGCCATGATAGCGGCGCACGAACCCGGGGGTGAGGATGCGCATGAAACCCGCCAGCAGGACCAGGCCGGGTTCGTACTCGTCGATGAGCGCCGCCAGAGCCTGGTCGAAGGCTTCCCGGCTGTCGAACTCCCGGTGATCCAGCACGGCGGTGGGAATGCCGGCCTTTTTCGCCCGTTGCAGGCCGTAGGCTTCCGGCCGATTGCTGATCACGGCGCGGATGTCCACGGGCAGGTCGTCCTGCGCCGCATCAATGATGGCCTGCAGGTTGGTGCCGCCACCGGATATGAGGACCACGACGGGAAGCCTAGACATAGTTCACGCGGGGTTGCTCGCTGTCACTGTTTTCTATGTTGCCGATCACGTGCACGGTCTCGCCCGCGGCCCGCAGCAGCCGGGTTGCCTGCTCGGCGTCCTCGGGGCTGATGCAGACTACCATGCCGATGCCGCAGTTGAAGGTGCGCAGCATCTCGTCTTCGGCAATTCTGCCCTGATCCTGCAGCCAGCCAAATACTGCCGGGCGCTGCCACCGGGAGGTATCGATGCGCGCCGCGGTTCCGTCGGGAAGCACCCGGGGAATGTTTTCCGTGAGGCCGCCGCCGGTGATGTGGGCGAATGCATGCACATCGACCTCTTTCAGCAGGGCCAGCAGGGATTTGACGTAGATTCTCGTGGGCGCCAGCAGGGCCTCGCCCAGGGGACGGCCGTCCAGGTTCGCCTTCAGGTCGGCATTGCTGGTCTCGATGACCTTGCGTATCAGTGAATAGCCGTTGGAATGTGGCCCGGAGGAGGCCAGCCCCAGCAGCACGTCACCCTGGCGCACCTTGTCTCCGGTAAGAATGGCTGATTTCTCCACGATGCCCACGCTGAAACCGGCCAGGTCGTAATCGTCGCCCTGGTACATGCCGGGCATCTCGGCGGTTTCCCCGCCGGTGAGAGCGCAGCCCGCCAGCTCGCAACCCCGGGCGATGCCGGAGACGATATCCGTGGCCCTGTCCACCAGCAGTTTGCCGGTGGCGAAATAATCGAGGAAGAACAGGGGCTCGGCGCCGGCCACCACGATGTCGTTGACGCACATGGCCACCAGGTCGATGCCGATGCTGTCGTGCCTGTCCAGCATCATGGCCAGCTTCAGCTTGGTACCCACACCGTCCGTGCCGGAGACCAGCACCGGTTCCCGGTAATCGCTCACAGGCAGCTCGAACAGGGCGCCAAAGCCTCCCAGGCCGGCGAGCACGCCGGGGCGGAAGGTCTTTTTCACCAGGGGTTTGATGTTTTCCACCAGGGCGTTGCCGGCATCGATGTCCACGCCGGCCTGACGGTAACTGAGTCCTTCTGAAGATGAGTCGTGGGAGGACACAATCGGCTCCTGTAAAGCAGATGAATTCGGGCGCCTATTGTAACAAGGATTGTGCCCGGAAACCTTGTTGACGCGGTTGGCCGGAAAGCGCCATTGCAAGTAGAATGGCCCGATGAATACGAGAATTCTTTCCTGTTTCCTGTTGTTTGTGTTCCTTTTTTCCTCTGCGGCAACGCAGGCTGCCGGAAGTCTGTACGCTGTCGAGGTACCTGTCGCCGATGGTTCTCCGGATGCCCGCAAGGCCGCCATCCGGGAAGCTTTTGAACTGGTGCTGGTGAAGGCGTCCGGCCACCGGGAACTGAAAGGCCGTGCCGGCATGACGGAACTCCTTGAGAATGCCGGGAATCACGTGCAGCAGTTCCGCTACCGGACCAGGCCCGCCGAAGACGGTGCCGGGGAACAGCGTTGGCTCTGGGTGGCTTTTGAAAAGGGCACAGTGCGGAAGGCCCTGCGCAAGCTGGGGCTTTCCGTGTGGGAACAGGGACGCCCGGAAGTGCTGGTCTGGCTGGCCAGGGAACAGAAGGGAAGACGCGGCCTGGTCGATCCGGAACGGGATGCCGGTGTGCTGCGGGCCTTGCGGGATGCGGCCTCCCGGCGCGGTCTTCCCCTTTTGTTTCCGCTCATGGATCTCCAGGATCAGTCCGCCTTGCGTGTTTCCGATGTCTGGACAGCGGATCGGCAAGCTCTGGAGCGCGCCTCTTCACGCTATGCGGCGCAGGCAGTGCTCGCGGGACGGTTGCGGGAGAAGGGCAACCGCTGGTTGGGGAAGTGGACGCTGTTTCTGGCCGATTCCGAAAAGACCTTTGACAGCAGTGGCGTTGACGAAGCCGGCGCCGTGTCCGAAGGGCTGGACAAGGTCATGGACTGGCTGGCCTCGCGTTATGTCCCCGCCGTGGACAGCGAGTCAGCCGAGCTGGTCAGGGTACGTTTTCTCAATGTGAAGACCCTGAAGGACTATTTCACCATCATGACGTTGCTGGAATCCCTGGATGCCCTCACAGGCGTTGCCGTTCAGGCATCCATCGGGGATCAGCTACTGGTGCGGGCCCGTGTTCGCGGTGGCCCGGATATCCTGGTGCAGCGCCTGTCCCTGGAGACGGAGCTGACGCCGGTTGCCAGTATCCCGGATGAAGAACAGGACGCGCAGGATCTGGAACTGACCTACCGTCTGAGATAGCACATGGGTCTGCGCGCCAGGGACATCCCCAACATCATCAGCATTGCCCGGGTAATCCTGGTATTCCCGGTGATCTGGCTGCTGCTGCACCAGAACTACCGCAGCGCCATGGCCCTGTTCTTTGTTGCCGGTGTCTCGGATGCCCTGGATGGCTTTCTGGCCCGCCAGTTTCGCTGGCAGAGCCGCCTGGGCGGTATCCTGGATCCCCTGGCGGACAAGTTCCTGCTGGTTTCCGTGTACTTCTGCCTGGGGTGGTTGGGCGAGCTGCCTGTATGGCTGGTGGTCCTGGTGATCCTGCGTGACGTGATTATCGTCGGCGGCGCGCTGGCCTGGCATTTCCGCGTGGAGAAACTCGATGCCAGCCCCAGCCTGGTGAGCAAGGCCAATACCACCCTGCAGATCACCCTTGTGCTGCTGGTCGTCTATGATCTGGGGTTTGCCCCCTTGGGAGAGGGGCTGCTTGCGGCCATGATGTGGGCCGTGGCCTTCACCACCCTGTGGAGCGGCGTGGACTACGTGGTGAGCTGGGGCCGCAAGGCGGGGCGCCAGATCCGGCGCTGAAGGCGGGCCGGATGCCGCCGTCAGGCCGGTTCAGGACGTGGTTTTGCCCAGGGCCAGGGCGATAATGATATAGGCCCAGCCATGAAAGATCATTTCGATGGCGATGAACAGCCCGATGACCCAAAGTCCGGACACGGGCCACTGCAGGAAGATCAGTGTGGCCAGCACCAGGGAACTGATACCCGCGGCCAGCAGCCAGCCCCATCCCGGCTGCGGTTTTTTCTCGAAAGCCGCCATGATCCGGATCACGCCCAGAGCGGTGAGCATGCCGGCAATGATGGCCGTGGCCAGGGCCGAAGCCATGGCCGGATTGTTCATCACCCAGATTCCCGCCACCACATAGAGCAGGGCCAGCAGGGCGCTGAAGGCCAGTTCCCGGCCCGTCATGCGTGCCCTGTCCTTCACGGCATAGAATAGCTGGAACAGACCGCCAACCAGCAGAAAGGCCCCCAGGAAGACAATGCTGGTCAGGGTCAGGGCAACCGTCATGCCCAGGCCGATGATGCCCAGCAGCACGAAAAGAATGCCCAGGACGAGCAGCCAGCCCCGGTTCTGTCTGGCCGGATTCATCTGTTCGTCTGTCAGGCCCTTGTCGGTATTCATGGTGATCGTCCTCATTGGTTTGCCGGTGATGTCTGGCTTGTTCCGGGGGGATTGCCGGCGAGTGTGCCCCCAGGCCCGTTCCTACGCGACAATGGGGGCTCCCCCTGAAATTTCAAGCGCTACCCGGAGATCGGATTCAGCTCGTTATGTCCATGGGATGAAGTTTCCAGATGTCCCGGTTGTAGTCCCGCATGGTGCGGTCGGTGGAGAAGAAACCGCTGCTGGCGGTGTTCAGTATGCTCTTGCGTATCCAGCTCGCCTGATCCCGGTAGGCTCTGGAAACCTGTTCCTGGGCATTGATGTAGCTGCGGAAATCGGCCACCGTCATCCAGGGGTCGCCCGGGTCCTTCATGGCCGCGATGAGCTGATCGAATATGCCTGGCTCTTCGATATTGAAGTGCCCGCTCTCCAATAGCTGGAATACGGCGGACAGATCCTTGTCGGCGGCGATGATGCCCTGGGGATCATAGTGTTTCTTCAACTCCTCCACTTCTTCCACGCGCAATCCGAACAGGAAGAAGTTTTCCTCGCCCACGGCCTCCAGGATCTCGATATTGGCGCCATCATAGGTGCCTATGGTGAGGGCGCCGTTCATCATGAACTTCATGTTGCCCGTGCCGGAGGCTTCCTTGCCGGCAGTGGATATCTGCTCGGAAAGATCCGTGGCCGGCGCGATGACCTCCATGCTGGATACCCGGTAGTTGGGCAGGAAGGCAACCTTCAGCCTGTCACCCACTTCGGGATCGCCGTTGACGATGTCGGCCACGTTATTGATGAGTTTGATGATGCGTTTGGCCATGAAATAGCCGGGTGCCGCCTTGCCGCCGATGAGCACGCACCGGTTGGTCCAGTCATCCGTGTCGCCCCGGCGAATGCGGTTGTACAAGTGAATGATGTGCAGCACATTGAGCAGTTGCCGCTTGTATTCGTGGATGCGCTTGACCTGCACATCGAACAGGGAGTCAACGGAGAAATCCACACCACATTCCCGCTTGACCAGCCGGGCGAGTTCCTGCTTGTTGCGTCGCTTCGCCTCGGCCCACTGCTGGTGAAAATCCCGGTGTTCTTCATCGGCCCAGGGCTTGAGCTTCTCGATCTGGGCAAGATCGGAGATCCATCCTTCACCGATCTTGCCGCTGATCAGGTCGGTCATTCCGGGGTTGGCATGGGCAATCCAGCGGCGCGGCGTGACGCCGTTGGTCTTGTTGTTGAATTTTTCCGGCCACAATTCATAAAAGTCCCGGAACAGGCCCTGCCGGAGCAGATTGGAATGCAGTTCCGCCACACCGTTCACGGAAAAACTGCCAACGATGGCCAGATAGGCCATGCGCACGGATTTGCCATCGTTCTCGTCGATGATGGACATGCGCCGCCGGCGGTCGCTGTCGCCGGGCCAGCGCATGGCCACCTCCTTGAGAAAACGGGCGTTGATTTCATAGATGATTTCCAGCAAGCGTGGCAACAGTCGTTCGAACAGACGCACGGACCAGCGTTCCAGGGCTTCGGGCAACAGGGTATGGTTGGTATAGGCCATGGTGTTTCGGGTGATCTCCCAGGCCGGCTCCCAAGGCATCTTCTTTTCATCGACCAGCAGGCGCATGAGTTCCGCCACGGCGATGGCGGGATGGGTGTCGTTGAGCTGGAACACGTTGTATTTCGCGAAGTCGCTGAAATCATCTCCATGATTGGCTTCCCACTGGCGCAGGATGTCCTGCAGGCTGGCGGAGGCCAGGAAATACTGCTGGCGCAGACGCAGTTCCTTTCCGCTTTCGCTGGAATCGTTGGGGTATAGCACCATGGTGATGTGTTCAGCATCGTTCTTGGCTGCCACGGATTCGGGGTAACTGCCGGCATTGAATTCGTCCAGGTTGAACTCGTCGGTGGCGGTCGCCTTCCACAGGCGCAGGGTGTTCACCACGCCGTTGCGGTAGCCGGATACGGGGACATCGAAAGGAATGGCCAGCACCTCCTCCGTATCCACCCATCGGGTGCGGGGTTCGCCGCGGCGGTTGAGGAAATGTTCCGTGCGTCCGCCGAAGTGTATGGTCTGGGTGTATTCCGCCCGTTCCAGCTCCCAGGGGTTGGCATTGCGCAGCCAGTGATCGGGTTCTTCAACCTGGTAGCCGTTCTCGATGTGCTGGCGGAACATGCCGTATTCGTAACGCAGGCCGTAACCCAGGACGGGCAGCTTCAGGGTGGCGCAACTGTCCAGGAAACAGGCCGCCAGGCGGCCCAGGCCCCCATTGCCCAGGCCGGCGTCCGGTTCTTCCGACTGGATCTCCTCCAGTTCCAGGCTGAATGCCTGCATGGCCTTGGCGGTCTCATCCTTGATGCCCATGTTCAACAAATGATTGCCCAGGGCGCGGCCAATGAGGAACTCCAGCGACAGATAATAGGCGCGGCGCTGATCCGGCTTGCGGTGCTGCAGCCAGGTGTTGCGCCAGTCTGTCATGATGCGGTCGCGCACAGTGAGGGAAAGGGCCTCGTAGAAATACAGGGGATTGCAGCCGAGGAATCGCCCCAGATGGTGTACCAGGTAGCGGCGGAAATCCTGTTCCAGCGCGCCGGCATCATTGGGAAGCTTTTCGCTGTCCGGAATGATGCAGAGTTCGTCGCAGTTGCTCATGATTCTCGTTGTGGCTGGTTGGGAAATGATTGGCTGGCCGCAATTGTAGCGGGAAATTCCCTTGGGCAGGTCAAAACATTATGTCTAGGTTTCCCGGATTCCACTGCGCTGCATCCGGGCTAGGCGTCGGGAAAGGCCGGGTAGGGTGCAATGAGCGTGGTGAATTGCACCACCGGTAGCGGCAAGGCTATCGCCCATTGGTGCGTTTCGTGATGCTCAACTCACCCCGCGCATTGCTTTCACCGCCATGCCGTTTTCGGAGACTGCCGTGGGACTGACCTGACAGATCGCGAAGGCTGTTGCGCTCCGGTTGTTCGCGGCGTACGGCTCTACGCGGTGATGTCTTCGTACAGACGGATG
>CAZWRE010000070.1:0-6539 GCA_964636335.1 uncultured Sedimenticola sp.
GGCCAACGACAAAAAAAGAGGCGAGTTCAATGAAGAACACGCCTCTGAGTTTGCATGGGGGAAATGATCTCAGCCGTGACTGAATACCAGTTCGTCCCCGCTGACATCCACCTTGATGACATCGCCAGGCGAGAACTCGCCCGCCAGAATCTTCTGCGCCAGCGGATTCTCCAGTTGATGCTGGATGGCCCGCTTCAGCGGCCGGGCACCGTACACGGGATCGAAACCCGCTTCGCCCAGCAGATCCAGCGCGGCGTCGCTGATATCCAGGCGCAGATCCCGATCCTCCAGGCGCTTGCGCAGGTGCTCGATCTGGATATTGGCGATCTTGCGGATCTGCTCCCGTCCCAGGGGATGGAACACCACGGTTTCGTCCACCCGGTTGATGAACTCGGGGCGGAAATGCTGTCCCACCACTTCCATCACCGCGGTTTTCATGGCCTCGTAGTCGTTGGTATGGGCCATCTCCTGGATCAGGTGCGACCCCAGGTTGGAGGTCATGACGATGACCGTGTTACGGAAATCCACGGTACGGCCCTGGCCATCCGTGAGGCGACCGTCGTCCAGCACCTGCAACAGTACGTTGAACACGTCCGGATGGGCCTTTTCCACCTCATCCATGAGAATGACGGAATAAGGCTTGCGCCGCACCAGTTCGGTGAGATAACCACCTTCCTCGTAGCCTACATAGCCCGGCGGCGCGCCAATGAGCCGCGCCACGGAGTGTTTCTCCATGAACTCGGACATGTCGATGCGCACCATGGCCTCTTCCGTGTCGAACAGGAATTCCGCCAGCGCCTTGCACAACTCGGTCTTGCCCACCCCGGTGGGCCCGAGGAACAGGAAGGAACCGTTGGGCCGATTGGGATCGGCCAGACCGGCGCGGGAACGGCGAATGGCGTCTGACACGGCGCGCACGGCCTCGTCCTGCCCCACCACCCGCTTGCTCAGGTTCTCTTCCATCTTGAGCAGCTTCTCGCGCTCTCCTTCGAGCATCTTGCTCACCGGAATACCGGTCCATCTGGAGACCACCTCGGCGATCTCCTCGTCGGTGACATTGTTGCGCAACAACTGAAAATCCATGTGCTCGGCCTCATCCGCCGCGGCAAGCTGCTGTTCCAGCTGCGGAATGATGCCGTACTGAATTTCGGACATGCGTTGCAGGTCACCGGCGCGACGGGCCGTCTCCAGCTCGATGCGAGCACGCTCCAGCTCCTCCTTGATGTGCGTGGTGCCCTGGACCGCGGCTTTTTCCGCCTTCCAGATTTCCTCCATGTCGGAGAATTCCTTCTCCAGCTTGCCGATTTCTTCCTCCAGCGCTTCCAGACGCTTCCTGGAGGCTTCGTCACTTTCCTTCTTCAGTGCCTCGCGTTCGATCTTGAGCTGGATCAGGCGCCGGTCCAGCTTATCCATCTCCTCGGGCATGGAATCGATTTCCATGCGAATGCGTGACGCGGCCTCATCGATCAGGTCGATGGCCTTGTCCGGCAGTTGCCGGTCGGTGATGTAACGGTGCGACAGGGTGGCCGCGGCGACGATGGCCGGGTCGGTGATCTCCACACCATGATGCACTTCATAACGCTCCTTCAGTCCGCGCAGGATGGCAATGGTGTCCTCCACGCTGGGCTCGTCCACCAGCACCTTCTGGAAACGGCGCTCCAGGGCGGCGTCCTTCTCGATGTACTGGCGGTATTCATCCAGGGTGGTGGCGCCCACGCAATGCAGCTCACCCCGCGCCAGGGCGGGCTTGAGCATGTTGCCGGCGTCCATGGAGCCTTCGGTCTTGCCCGCGCCCACCATGGTGTGAATCTCGTCGATGAACAGGATGATCTGCCCCTCGGCCTTGGCCAGGTCGTTGAGCACCGCTTTCAGGCGTTCTTCAAATTCGCCGCGGAACTTGGCGCCGGCAATCAGGGCCGCCATGTCCAGGGAAAGGAGTCGCTTGTTCTTCAGACCCTCGGGCACCTCGCCGTTTACGATACGCTGGGCCAGCCCTTCCACGATGGCGGTCTTGCCCACGCCGGGCTCGCCGATGAGCACGGGGTTGTTCTTGGTGCGCCGCTGCAACACCTGCACCGTACGCCGGATTTCGGCATCACGACCGATGACCGGGTCCAGCTTGCCCTGTTCGGCCCGCTCGGTGAGATCGATGGTGTATTTTTCCAGGGCCTGGCGCTGGTCCTCGGCATTGGGATCATCCACGGCCTGTCCTCCCCGCACGTTTTCGATGGCCTTCTCGATAGCGCCCTTGGTGGCGCCGGCCTGGCGCATGAGCTCACCCAGCCTGCCCTTGTCTTCCACGGCGGCAAGCACGAACAGCTCCGAGGAGATGTACTGGTCTCCCCGCTTCTGGGCCAGCTTGTCCGTCTGGTTGAGCAGACGGTTCAGGTCGTTGGACACGTGCACGTCCGCGTCACCGCCGGTGACACTGGGCATGTGATCCAGGGTCTCGCCCAGGCTGGAGCGCAGCTGATTGACGTTCACGCCGGCCTGGGTCAGCAGGTGGCGCACGCCACCGCCTTCCTGGTCCAGCATGGCGATCATCAGGTGCACGGGCTCGATGAACTGATGATCCTTGCCCAGGGCAAGGCTCTGGGCATCGGCCAGCGCCAGTTGAAATTTGCTTGTCAGTTTGTCCATCCGCATGTTGTCAGGCTCCCGAATTCTTCAGATGGGCCTTACATGGGGCTGGAGCGGGGAAAATCAATACTGTTTCCGAGCTTACTTCACCCAGACAGAGAAATCTTCCACTTTTTCCCGCTCGGTGCGGTAGCGATTCACCGGGTGATCCTCATCGGGATAGCCCAGGGCCAGACCACAGAGCAGCAGATGGTCATCAGGGATGCCGGTGACTTCACGCACCAGGTCGGGATAGTCCGCGATGGAGACCTGGGGACAACTGCCCAGGCCGAATTCCCGGGCCGCCAGCATCACGGATTGGATAAACATGCCCATATCCAACCAGGATCCCTGCCCCAGGGCCTTGTCCATGAAGAAAAACAGGCTCACGGGAGCACCGAAGAACCGGTAGTTGTTGAGGGCCGCCTCCAGACGCTTGTCCTTGTCTTCCCGGCCAATGCCCAGGGCCTTGTACAAGTCCATGCCGCACTGGAAGCGCCGTTCCTTGTAAGGCGTCACCCATTCGCCGGGAAAATAGACATAGTCCGGAGCCGGGTTCTCCCCTTCCACTGCCCGTGCCAGCATGGCTTCTCTGAGCCGGGCCAGGGCCTCGTCCCGCACCACGGCCACCTTCCAGGGCTGGGTGTTCCCCCCGGAAGGACTCCAGCGGGCCACCTCCAGAATCTTGCGGATGGTTTCGTCGGTAACGGGTTTGTCCAGGTAGGCGCGCGTGGATATGCGGCCTTTGATGGCTTCAAGTACATTCATCAGCGGTACACCTTGCGTTTGAAAAGATCGGTACGGCGGCTCACCACCCGGTCGATGAACAGGATGCCGTCCAGATGGTCGATTTCGTGTTGCACAGCCCGGGCTTCATAACCTTCCATTTCATATTCATGCGCTTCGCCATGCTCGTCCCAGGCCGTGAGACGGATGCGCGTGGCGCGAATCACGTTACCCGTGTAATCCGGCACCGACAGACAGCCTTCCCGGCCGACTTCATAACCGTCCCAGCGGGTGATCTCGGGATTGATAAGCACCAGGTTACCATGATTCGGTACGGGCTTGCGGGTACTGGAGCAGTCCACGATGGCAATGCGCTGGAAATGCCCCACCTGGGGCGCGGCAATGCCCACGGCTGCCGGTCCCTGTTGCCGGGTCAGCTCCAGGCGGGCTACAAAATCCCGCAATTCATCGTCGAAATCCACCACCGGCTCGGAGGGCTGTTTCAGGCGCTCGTCCGGGATGGTAAGTATCTGCAAGGGTTCCACCAATCAGCCCACCAGCATTTCCACGGGGGAGATATTCACCTCTATGCCTTCCTCCCGCAGGCCACTGACGGCCTGTTCCAGTGACTCCAGGGGCACCGTGGCCACACCGGCGATTTGCATGATGTACACGGGCTTCTCTGCCGTGCCCGCAACATCGGATTCCAGGTCCAGGATGTTGAATCCCGCATCTGCCAGCACCCCCGTAACCCGGGCCACGATACCGGCGCGATCCGCGCCGCTGACCCGAACCATGAGATTGGGCGGCACGTGACGATGCAGTCCCCCCTTCATGGGATCGATATGCAGGCTGAGTCCCAGTTCCTCCACCACCTCGGACAGGGCCTGTTGCAGGGCATCCGCATCCATGTCGCCACTCACCATCATCATGATGGTGAAGTTACCCCCCAGGCGCAGCATGGAAGCCTCCCCCAGGTTCATATCGCGTTCGAACAGGGCCCGGGTGACCCGGGCCACGATGCCGGGCCGGTCCTCACCGGTCAGGGTCAGCATGTACCAGTTGTTCATCTGTGTCCACCTGTCATGGAAGCCCCGGACGGGTACCTGAAACCGCGGCTGATGCCTGATTCGGGTTCTACCGGAGATCCGCAATGGAAAAACTCAGCAGGTAGTATAATACGCTTGCCATTGCCAGGAAGGCAGCCAAATCTTCCTGGCAACAGATTGCCAGGATTTGATACATGGACAAAAACAATAACGAACACCATCGCCACCTTTCCGGAAAGGAATGGCGCAGGGTCTTTGCCTTTGCCAGCCTGATCTTCCTGGCGGCCCTGGCAGCCCTGAAATACCAGATGCCACCAGACAAGCCAGCGGATCCCGCGATTCTGGCAGGCTTTCTGGCCTATACGCTGTTCACTCTCGCGGTCAGTTACAGGCACCCTTATTTTGGTTACATCTCTCCTGACCGGGCAAGCCAGATACTGTGCCTGCTGACCCTGGGCAGTTTTCATGCCGCCTGGATCAGCGGTCTCGGGCATTTTCTGTACTCATGGATACGTCTGCTACGGGGCGTTCCCCTGAAAAACACCATCAATGCCGTGCTTGCCAACAGCGGCATGATGACGCTCATGTTGCTGCTGGGAGGTGCCTGGTATCAGTGGTGGGGAGGAGAAATTCCCATGAGCCAAATCACCGTGGCTTCCCTGTCGCTGGTATTGTCCACCCTGCTGGCAATGCAGATCTTCAACCAGTTGCTCATGTACATCCTGGTCCGCCTGCGCGGTGGGAAGCCAGAAAAGACCGCTGTACTCAACGGGGCATTCCTGGAAGTGGGCATCGGGCTGGTAGGCATGACGCTGGCGCTGGTGTACAACCGTCAGGACATGCCCCTGTTCCTGCTGGTACTCATAGTGGTCAGCGTCGGCATGCTGGTGATGAAACAGTACGCAAGCATCCGCCTGCACCTGGAGGAGCTGGTTCGGGAACGCACCCACGCACTGCAGGATCTGGCCCGGCGGGATTCCCTGACCGGCATCAGCAACCGCCGCCATGCGGACGAGTTCATCACCGACCAGATCGAACATGCCCGACAAACAGGGGCCCCCTTGTCCATCGCCCTGCTGGATATCGACCACTTCAAACGGATCAACGACAGGCATCTGCATGCTACCGGCGACAAGGTACTTCAGCACCTGGCCAGGGTGCTGACAGACAACTGCCGATCCACCGATCTCGTGGGACGATACGGGGGAGAAGAGTTCCTGGTGTGTTTTCCGCTGCTGGATCTCGAAGGCAGCAGGCTTGCCAGCGAAAAACTGCGCCTCCTGGTGGAAGAGCAGAACTGGGACAGCATCACCCCGGGCCTGAAGGTAACCGTCAGCCTGGGGGTAGCCCTGTGGAAACCGGGGATGCGTACCGAAGACCTGGTAAATACTGCTGACCGGAAGCTTTATGAAGCCAAGTCCACGGGACGAAACCGGGTCTGTTACTGAGGAACCCCCTCCAGCCAGATCAGACTGGCCATGCGGCCTGTTTTTCCGTCCCTTCGGTAGGAATAGAACCGTTCTTCCTCTTCATAGGTGCAACGACCTCCGCCATGGATACGGGAAACACCCGCGGCCTTCAGGCGCTGGCGGGCAAGCTCCCAGATGTCGGCAAACCATCTGTCACCCTTGCCGGGCCTGAAGGCCGATGCCGCTTCCTGGCGGCAACCGACAAAGGCTTCCCTTACTTCCGGCCCCACCTCGAAGAACCGGGGGCCGATGGCCGGCCCCAGCCAGGCCATGAGCGATGACGGGGGATCCTCGAAACAGGCAAGGGTTCGCTCCAGCACACCATCGGCCAGCCCTCTCCAGCCGGCATGCGCCGCCGCCACGGCGGTCGCGGATTCATTGCAGAACAACACCGGCAGGCAATCCGCTGTCAACACCGCGCACACTTCGCCGGCGCGGTCACTGAAACAGGCGTCGGCCCGGCGGCGGGGAAGTACCGGTGTGCTCACGTCGCAACCATGCACCTGCTCCAACCACCGTGGTTCCGCGGGCAGCCCACCAGCATTACGCAGTATCCCGCGGTTCGTCTGTACGCTGTCCAGGTCATCCCCCACATGATCCCCCAGGTTGAAGCTGTTCCAGGGAACAGCACTGATTCCCCCGGCACGCGTGGTACTCAACGCCCTGACGCGGAGCG
>CAZWRE010000071.1:0-2177 GCA_964636335.1 uncultured Sedimenticola sp.
CCTCAGAGCGTGCTCAGTTCCACGGGCTGACCCAACCATACGGTGCAGCCGTCGGTACCAGGGAACTGGTTCCAGGCCAGGGTGCCAACCAGGATACCGGCTGCCGCGCTGCCGCCAGTGAAAGCGCCCGCCGATATGGTCACTATGTTGGCCGCCGCGGCTCCCCAGCCGGTAGCCGACAGGAAAGACTTGATCTGACCGCACTCCCTTACTCCCCGGTTTTCCGCGTAGTAGTTGAGCGCAAATTTCAGCGGTAGCATTCCGACGCCGAGGGGGTTGGTTTCGGACAACCCTTGCGACAGGCCGATCCCCGTGGTCAGCACGTCGGCAATCTGGCCGGCTTCGGCGGCATCTACAGCCTTTACCGGACGCCGGCTGAGTTCCACCCACTGATCGTTCTGGTCGATATAACCGGAAATCTTCTGGCCCTGGTAGATACCCTCGATGACATTCACTTCCTGATGGATATCGGTCATTCCCGGGTAGTGGCTCACGGCAATTCGCGTCCACCGATTGGCGGGAATCTTTGATGCGCAGGCACTGGTCATTACCAGCGCCAGCAACAGGCTCACCATGCCAACAAGCCGCGGGTGGACAATCGACAATTCCGCGGAACGGTGAGCAACGGTTTTCTCAAGTGAGGCAGATCCGGGGTTTGAGGGGCGGTACCTTTTCATGTCGATAGTCCATTCAGTTTCCTTACACAGACTGTTCGGCATGTGGCGGGAGATCTTTACCTCCGTAATTGTGATCCAGTTGGCATTTGCATCCCACCCGGTTCAGCAAAGACTTTCCCCGGAACGGGGTTAGGGAGATCAGAGGTCGGCGACATGGCGTCCTACCCAACTGCCTTTCAGACCAAGTTCCGTCCTGATCCCGGCAAGATAGCGAGTCGCGTCCTTTCTTGTGACAAAGCCCGGCACGGTGACGCGAAACACCTTTTTCCCCTTGACCCGGGCAGGCTGGATCGTTGCTGCCGGCACCTGGTGAATATATTTTTCCAGGGCCTTCCTCGCCTGGCTTTCGGTGCCGTAGGACGCAAGATATACATCCCACTCACCCCTGGGCACCCTATCGGCCTTCCCTTCCCGTGGTGTTTCATTCACGGACAGGGACCGGGAAACACTTTGCGGTTCCTTTGATTCCTCCGGAACCGTATTCGGGTTCCCGGGCCTGTGGCTACGCTCTTCCCGGGGGGAAGCCGCTGGAAACTGCCCGATGGAGAGGGCCATCATGTCCAGGCGCAGATCCATTTCCTTCTGCATCTGTTGCCGGTATGCCGCCATTTCCTCCCGCAGTTTTTCCGGGGTATACAGCGCCTGGATGCGGTTGGCGTTGGCCGAAATCTGGCGGCGAAGCCCGCTCATGGTTTCCTCCGCCTTTGACAGGCGGGTGCTGAGCTGGGCAATGCCGGCCTTGGCCAGGGCCAGTTCGCTGCTGGTCTTGTATAGGGCATATCCTCCACCCGCAAGCAGGCACAGGAACAGTACCGGAAGCAGCCAGCCTGCCCGGCTCGCCTTTTCCGGTTTCTTTTCCTCGAACCGGGTCGCCAGCAGCTCCTCGGCCGCGGCCCTGGCAAGCTGAGCGACTTCCTCCATTGTTGGCGGCAGGCTTTTCGCCGATTCCCCGGCCGCGCTGCCGGATTTCACCGTCCGGGCACCTGTCTTCTCTTCAGGATGTTGCCCGGCTTCCGGCTCTGCGGCAGGCAGGGGCTTTTCATCCCCCCGCGACGCAGCCGGTCCCTCGTCCCGGATTCGGGTAATGATGCTGCTGATATTGAGGTTCTTCTGAGCTGCACTTGAATCGGAATCCCGCGTGGCAGCCTCTTCAGGAGAACTTCCGGAAACATGGCTGAGCAATGCATGGAAGTCCACGCTGTCTTCGGCCAAGTCCAGTTCACCTTCGGGAGCACCGTCATCCGCATCCCGCAGGGCCTGGTACTGCGATACGGGGGACGAAGGAGCCTGGACGGGCTCCTGCGCTGGTGTACCGGTTTCTTTCCTGAACATTTATCCTTCCTTCAAGCGTAGATGTCGATATGCTGTTTCCCGTCCGGGTGACGATCCGAATCACCCTTGCCCTGTTTCCGGCCAGGCTTCACGTCGGGCCTGTTCTTGTGCTCTTCCCGTTTTCCCGCCGGCATCACGGCAGCCACCGGCCATACGGGGAACAGTGGC
>CAZWRE010000072.1:0-7093 GCA_964636335.1 uncultured Sedimenticola sp.
TGTCGAGATGGTGATGCCTGGCGACAACGTGAAGATGACCGTGAAGCTGATTGCGCCCATCGCCATGGAAGAAGGCCTGCGCTTCGCCATTCGTGAAGGTGGCCGTACCGTCGGCGCCGGTGTTGTTTCCAAGATCATCGAATAATTCCGGTCTGACCGGATAAGCTGGCAGCAGGGTGTGGCCGATTGCGGTCACACCCGTTGCCTTTTCGAGCAAGAGCAGTATTCCAGGCCAGTAGCTCAATTGGTAGAGCAGCGGTCTCCAAAACCGCAGGTTGGGGGTTCAAGTCCCTCCTGGCCTGCCATTTTACAGGGCTGTGCATCGCGGGTTTTCCGTGGAGCGGAGCGCTGAAGTAGGCAGGATGAACGCAAAAACTGAAACTCAAGGTTCCGCCATGGACACGGTCAAGCTGCTGTTGTCCGTGGTCATACTGATTGCCAGTGTGGTCGGCTTCTATCTGCTGGAGGCTCAACCTCTGTGGGTGCGCCTGCTCGGCCTGCTGGCCATGGTCGGTGTGGCTGTTGGCGTGGCGTTGATGACCGAGCCGGGAAGGCGCATCAAGTCCTTCTTCTCGGCAGCCAAAACCGAGGTGCGCAAGGTGGTCTGGCCGTCCCGCCAGGAAACCCTGCAAACCACCCTGGTGATCTTCATCGCGGTGCTGTTGACTTCACTGTTCCTTTGGGCAGTGGATTCCATCCTGTTTGTACTGGTTCGCTGGTTTACCGGGCACGGAGGCTGATCATGGCGAAACGCTGGTATGTGGTTCACGCATTTTCCGGGTATGAAGGCAAGGTGCAACGCTCTCTGGCGGAGCGCATCGAGCGTTTCGGCATGCAGGATTATTTCGGCGACATCCTGGTTCCCACCGAGGAAGTGGTGGAGATGCGTGGCGGCCAGCAGCGCCGCAGTGAAAGAAAGTTCTTTCCCGGCTACGTGCTGGTAAACATGGAATTGACGGACGAGACCTGGCACCTGGTCAAGGACACCCCCCAGGTCCTGGGTTTCATCGGCGGTACAGAGGACAAGCCGGCTCCCATTACCGACAAGGAGGCCGAGGCTATCCTGCAGCGAGTCCAGGAAGGCTCCGAGAAGCCGCGCCCCAAGGTGCTGTTCGAACCGGGCGAAGTGGTGCGCGTCATCGATGGTCCTTTCAACGACTTCAATGGCGTGGTGGAAGAAGTGGACTACGACAAGAACCGCCTCAAGGTTTCCGTGTCCATCTTCGGTCGTTCCACGCCTGTCGAACTGGAGTTTGGCCAGGTGGAGAAGGGCTGACAACGAGTTTTGTACAGCCGGCCTCGCGGCCGGCGGCAACGTGCTTCGGCGCGTTTTTTTGACCCCGCACAGGAAGTGCGGCGCGAAGCGACAGCGGAGCGGAGGCGCAGCAAAACCGCGCTTTTGCGAAGCCGAGTCGGGAAAGGGCAGGGATAGCCTGTGGCAAGAATGTAAACCGCACAGGAAGTGCGGCGCGAAGCGACAGCGGAGCGGAGGCGCAGCAAAACCGCGCTTTTGCGAAGCCGAGTCGGGAAAGGGCAGGGATAGCCCTTTCCCGACATCTAAATAAAAGGGAAGTCCGGGTGAAAGCCCCGGGCGCTTGCACCCAACGACGAGGTAAATCATGGCAAAGAAGATCGAAGCCTATATCAAGCTTCAGGTTCCTGCACAGGAAGCCAACCCCAGCCCCCCGGTCGGTCCGGCCCTGGGTCAGCACGGCGTGAACATCATGGAGTTCTGCAAGGCGTTCAATGCCCAGACCCAGAACCAGGAAAAGGGTCTGCCTGTTCCCGTGGTGATCACTGTCTATTCCGACCGTTCCTTCACCTTCGTGATGAAGACGCCTCCGGCGTCCATCCTGCTGAAGAAGGCTGCCGGCATCAAGTCCGGCAGCGGCCGTCCCAATACCGAGAAAGTGGGCAAGGTCACCCGCGAACAGCTGGAAGAGATCGCCAAGGCCAAGGAGCCGGATCTCACCGCTGCCGACATGGACGCCGCCGTGCGTACCATCGCCGGCACGGCGCGCAGCATGGGTCTGGATACGGAGGGTGTGTAAATGGCAAAGCTGAGCAAGCGTATGAAGGCTATCCGTGAAAAGGTGGATAGCAACAAGCAGTACGATGCCGAACAGGCGTTCGCCCTGCTCAAGGAAGTTTCCAGCGTGAAATTCCCCGAGTCCGTGGACGTGGCCGTGAACCTGGGCGTCGATCCCCGCAAATCCGATCAGGTGGTGCGTGGTTCCACCGTGCTGCCCAACGGCACCGGCAAGGAAGTGCGTGTTGCCGTGTTCACCCAGGGCCCTGCCGCCGACGCCGCCAAGGAAGCCGGTGCGGATGTCGTGGGCATGGAAGACCTGGCCGAGCAGGTAAAGGCCGGCAACATGGATTTCGATGTGGTCATCGCCAGCCCCGACGCCATGCGTGTGGTGGGCCAGCTGGGCCAGATCCTCGGCCCCCGTGGCCTGATGCCCAACCCCAAGGTGGGTACCGTGACCCCTGATGTTGCCCAGGCTGTGAAGAACGCCAAGGGTGGCCAGGTGCGTTACCGCACGGACAAGAACGGCATCGTTCATGCGTCCATCGGCAAGGTCGGCTTCGAGCCTGCCGCATTGAAGGAAAACCTGGAAACCCTGCTGGCGGACCTGAAGAAGGCCAAGCCCAGCGCGGCCAAGGGTGTTTACATGAAGAAAATCACCGTCTCCACTACCATGGGGCCGGGTATCACACTGGACCAGGGCTCACTGAGCGTCTGATCCGGTAGCAAGGAATGTCGTGGCAGGCCTTGGGTCTGCCGCGCAACAGGCTTTGGAGCAGCGGCCATGAAGTAGGGTCGCCTGCTGTCAAAGACCGCAGGTGCCTCGAAGCCGGCAACGGCGGGAGGCTTAATCCACCTGCGCAGACGGAGCTCCGAAATCAGGGCTTTCATCCTGATGACGGGCACCGGAAAACGGTGGAATGAAATACTTCATTCCTGGTGTAAACGAGAACGGGAGACCGTTCCTCATCGTTGTCGGGAGGTGACGACTTTGGCACTTAATCTTGAGCAAAAGAAAGCCATCGTCGCCGAAGTCGCTGACGTAGCGAGCAGTGCGTATTCCGCAATCGCCGCCGAGTATCGTGGGCTGACCGTTGAAGATCTGACCGAGCTGCGCAAGCAAGCGCGTGGCGCCGGTGTCTATCTTCGCGTGGTCAAGAACACGCTGGCCAAGCGAGCCGTGGAAGGTACGGATTTTGCCTGCATGCAGGAGGGCTTTGTCGGCCCGTTGCTGCTGGCCTTCTCTCAGGAAGATCCGGGCGCTGCCGCACGTGTGATCAATGATTTTGCCAAGGAGAATGATGCTCTGGTGGTGAAGATGGTTTCCATCAACGGGAAACTGCTCGATCCTTCAGAAATCAGTGTCCTGGCGAAGATGCCTACTTACGAGCAGGCAATCAGTATGCTGATGGGCACCATGCTGGCGCCCGTACAGAAGCTGGTTACCACGCTCAACGAAGTACCGGGCAAGCTGGTTCGCACGGTTGCAGCGATTCGCGACGCAAAGGAAGCAGGCGCGGCCTGATTCCTCATCCCACACTTTTAACTTGAAGATATGTAGGAGCCCTGAAAATGGCAGTTTCTAAAGACGATATCCTCGAAGCCATCGCCAACATGTCCGTCATGGACGTTGTCGAGCTGATCGAGGCAATGGAAGAAAAATTCGGTGTAACCGCTGCTGCAGCCGTGGCCGCGGCCCCGGCCGCCGGTGGTGACGCTGGTGGTGAAGGCGCCGCCGAGAAGAGCGAGTTCGACGTGGTTCTGACCGGTTTCGGCGACAAGAAGGTTGGCGTGATCAAGGCCGTTCGCGGTCTGACCGGCCTGGGCCTGAAAGAGGCCAAGGACGCTGTAGAAGGCGTTCCTTCCGTACTGAAGGAAGGCGTGAGCAAGGAAGAAGCCGAAGAGGCGAAGAAGCAGCTGGAAGAAGCTGGCGCATCTGTCGAGATCAAGTAAAACCGATCTTGGCTGGCGTTTACGCAAAGCCGAAAACGGCTGGCGGCTGTAATGCCGCCGGCCTTTTCCTGTTTGTGTGAGATTTTGCCTGCAAGGGCGGCCGGTTCCCAACCGGCGGTAATGACTGGACTAGACTGAGGGAAGGCAAGCATGGCCTATTCGTTTACAGAGAAAAAACGCATCCGCAAGGATTTTGCAAAACGCGGAAGTGTTCTTGAGATCCCTTTTCTTCTTGCCACGCAGATCGATTCCTATCGCAAGTTTCTGCAGGCGGACAAGAAACCCGACGAGCGAGAGGCCCACGGACTGCACGCGGCATTCAGCTCGGTTTTCCCCATCGTCAGTCACAATGGCAGCGCTGCCCTGGAGTACGTGAGCTACCGTCTGGGTGAGCCCATGTTCGACGTGCGCGAGTGCCAGCTTCGTGGCGTCACCTATGCCGCGCCCCTGCGCGTGCTGGTGCGTCTGGTCATCTATGACCGCGATGCGCCCGCCAATGTGAAGCGCATCAAGGACGTCAAGGAGCAGGAAATCTACATGGGCGAACTGCCGCTCATGACCGATACCGGCACCTTCGTCATCAACGGTACCGAACGGGTCATCGTGTCCCAGCTTCACCGTTCCCCCGGTGTGTTTTTCGATCATGACAAGGGCAAGACCCATTCATCCGGCAAGCTGCTGTTCTCTGCCCGGGTGATTCCCTACCGCGGCTCCTGGCTGGACTTCGAGTTCGACCCCAAGGATGCCGTGTTCGTGCGCATCGACCGCCGCCGCAAGATTCCGGCGACCGTGCTGCTGCGCGCCCTGGGCTACAACACCCAGGAAATTCTGGACTATTTCTTCGAGACGGACAGTTTCACCTTCCGCAAGGACAAGATCCTGCTGGATCT
The DNA here is from genome assembly GCA_964636335.1 of uncultured Sedimenticola sp. Lineage (GTDB taxonomy): Bacteria > Pseudomonadota > Gammaproteobacteria > Chromatiales > Chromatiaceae > Thiolapillus. The sequence goes on from CAZWRE010000072.1 coordinate 4,873, forward strand.
GGTGCCCGTGCGTCTGCGGGGCGAGACGGCCAGTTTCGATATCAAGGCCGGCCGCAAGGTTATCGTGGAAGCCGGCAAGCGCATCACCGCGCGCCATATCCGGGTGATGGAAAAGGAGGGCGTAAGTCAACTGGAAGTGCCCGCCGAGTACCTGGTGGGCAAGACTCTGGCTCATGACATCGTGGACCCCGAGACCGGCGAACTGCTGGCCGCGGCCAATGATGAAATCACCGAGGAGCTGGTGGCGGCCATCCGGGACAAGGGCATCAAGGAGCTCAAGACCCTGTTCACAAACGATCTGGATCATGGCCCGTATATTTCCGAGACCCTGCGCCTGGATCCCACTTCCACGCGCCTGGAAGCACAGGTGGAGATCTATCGCATGATGCGTCCTGGCGAGCCGCCCACCAAGGAGGCCGCCCAGAACCTGTTCCACAACCTGTTTTTCACGGACGAGCGTTACGACCTGTCCGCCGTGGGCCGCATGAAGTTCAACCGCCGCCTGGGCCGCGAGGAGACCGAGGGGCTTGGCATCCTGTACGACGGCAAATACTTCAGCAGCCGCGACGATGAATATTCCCGGGAGCTGGTAAAAGAGCACGGCGACAGCTCTGATATCGTGGACGTGCTCAAGACCCTGGTGGATATTCGTGACGGCAAGGGCACCACCGACGATATCGACCACCTGGGCAACCGCCGGGTGCGTTGCGTGGGCGAGATGGCCGAAAACCAGTTCCGCGTGGGCCTGGTGCGCGTGGAGCGCGCGGTCAAGGAGCGTCTGACCCTGGCCGAGGCTGAAGGCCTCATGCCCCAGGAGATGATCAACGCCAAGCCGGTGTCCGCGGCGATCAAGGAATTCTTCGGTTCCAGCCAGCTGTCCCAGTTCATGGACCAGAACAACCCGTTGTCGGAGGTTACCCACAAGCGCCGGGTGTCCGCCCTCGGCCCCGGTGGCCTGGCCCGGGAACGCGCCGGCTTCGAAGTGCGCGACGTGCATCCCACCCACTATGGCCGGGTCTGTCCCATCGAGACTCCTGAAGGTCCGAACATCGGCCTGATCAATTCCCTGGCCGTGTACGCCAAGACCAACCGCTACGGTTTCCTGGAAACCCCTTACCGGGTGGTGAAGGACGGCAAGGCCACGGACGAGATCCATTACCTGTCCGCCATCGAGGAAGGGCGTTTCGTCATAGCCCAGGCCAGCGCGGCCGTGGACAAGAACGGCAAGCTCACCGAGGACCTGGTGTCCTGTCGTCACCAGAACGAATTCGCCTTGTTCACCCCGGACAAGGTGGAATACATGGACGTGTCACCCAAGCAGATCGTCTCCGTGGCGGCGGCCCTGATTCCCTTCCTGGAGCACGATGACGCCAACCGCGCCCTCATGGGTTCCAACATGCAGCGTCAGGCCGTTCCCACCCTGCGCGCCGAGAAGCCCCTGGTGGGCACCGGCATTGAACGCAACGTGGCCGTGGATTCCGGTGTTACCGTGGTGGCCAAGCGCGGCGGCACCGTGGAGTCTGTGGACGCCAGCCGCATCGTGGTGCGGGTGAACGACGACGAGACCGTGGCCGGCGAGCCGGGCGTGGACATCTACAACCTCACTAAGTACACCCGTTCCAACCAGAACACCTGCATCAACCAGCGTCCCCTGGTGATGGTGGGTGACCAGGTGGCGCGTGGCGACGTCATGGCCGACGGTCCTTCCACGGACATGGGAGAACTGGCCCTGGGCCAGAACCTGCGTGTGGCCTTCATGCCCTGGAACGGCTACAACTTCGAGGATTCCATCCTTATATCCGAGAACGTGGTGAAGGAAGACCGTTTCACCACCATCCACATCGAGGAACTCACCTGCCAGGCCCGGGACACCAAGCTGGGTCCCGAGGAAATCACCGGTGACATCCCCAACGTGGGTGAGGCGGCCCTGGCCAAGCTGGATCAGTCCGGCATCGTCTACGTGGGCGCCGAGGTCAAGGAGGGTGACATCCTGGTGGGCAAGGTCACGCCCAAGGGCGAGACCCAGCTCACCCCGGAAGAAAAGCTCCTGCGCGCCATCTTCGGCGAGAAGGCCTCTGATGTGAAGGATACCTCCCTGCGGGTGAAATCCGGCGTTTCCGGCACTGTCATCGACGTGCAGGTGTTCACCCGCGATGGCGTGGAGAAGGACGCCCGCGCCCTGGAAATCCAGGAAGCCGAACTGGAACGCATCCGCAAGGAC
>CAZWRE010000073.1:0-5613 GCA_964636335.1 uncultured Sedimenticola sp.
CACGGCGGCGAGGTGCCGGACAACCGCAAGGATCTGGAAGCCCTGCCCGGCGTGGGCCGCAAGACCGCCAATGTGGTGCTCAACACCGCCTTCGGCCAGCCCACCATGGCCGTGGACACCCACATCTTCCGGGTCAGCAACCGCACCGGCATCGCCAAGGGCAAGACCGTACTGGAAGTGGAGAAGAGGCTGCTGCGCCTGGTGCCGAAGGAATTCCTCCACGATGCCCATCATTGGCTCATCCTGCACGGACGCTATACCTGCATCGCCCGCAAGCCCCGCTGTGGCTCCTGCCTCATCGAGGATCTGTGCGAATACAAGGACAAGAGCGAAGATTGAAAATGGCCGGTGCGTTTCGCGAGCTCAACGCACCCTACATCGAAACGAAATGATTCCACCCCGCAGGGTGCAATGAGCCTGCGAATTGCACCAACAAATTGAAGAGCCGGTTCGGGGTGGTGCGTTTCATCGGCTCAACGCACCCTACATTGAAATGAAACCATTCCACCCCGTAGGGTGCAATGAGCCTGCGAATTGCACCAAGAGCAGCACATCAATTTTCCGGCAATAATGGCGTTTCATCCTCCAGATCATCCAGCTCCACCTTCTCGATCTTCACGAAACGCTTGCTGATCTTCTGCGCCGAGGTGTTCACCTGTTTAACGTCGTCATGGGCCTGGCGGATATGAGTGGCCAGCTTGTCCATGCGCTGCTGGAAGCGCCCGAAATCCGCCGACAGCAGGCGCAAATGTTCCTGGATGATGTGCACCTGCTTGCGCGTGGCCACGTCCTTTATCACCGCCCGGGCGGTGGTCAGCACAGCCATGAGGGTGGTGGGTGACACCAGCCATACCCGGCGGCGCTGGGCTTCTTCCACCAGATCGGGGAAGTGGGCATGAATCTCGGCGAACAGGGATTCGGCGGGCAGGAACATGACCGCCCCGTCCGCCGTCTCGCCGGGCACCAGGTACTTGTCGGCAATGTCGTTGATATGCTTCCTGATGTCCTGGCGGAACTGACGGCGGGCCTGACTGCGCTCGGCTTCCGGAGCGTCGTTGTCCATCATGCGCTGGTAGCTCTCCAGGGGAAACTTGGCGTCTATGGGCACACGGCCCGTGGGTTCGGGCAGGGTGAGCAGGCAGTCCACCCGGGTGCCGTTGCTCAGAGTCTGCTGCATGGCATAGCTGCCCTCGGGCATGACGTTGCGCACCAAGCCTTCCAACTGTACCTCGCCGAAGGCACCCCGGGAACGCTTGTCCGTGAGCACTTCCTGCAAGCTCACCACATTGCCCGACAGTTCAGTGATCTTCTTCTGCGCCTCGTCGATACGCGACAGGTGTTCCAGCACCCGGCTGAACACTTCCGTGGTCTTCTCGAAGCCCTCCGTGAGACGTTTCTCCACCTGACCGCTGATCTGCTGCAACCGTTCATCCGTGGTGCGCGCCAGCCCCTCCAGACGCTCGTTCATAGCCTTTACGGACGCTTCCTGGGAGTGCCGCAACTGCCCGGCCATGTGTTCCATGCCCTGCCGCAGGGCCTTGTGTTGATTGTCCAGAGCCTCGGCCTGGCGTTTCTCGAAGCTTTCCCGCTGGGCGCCCAACTGTTCGCTCACGTCCCGCTGCAATTGAATAAAGCGTTCCAGCAGGGCTTCCTTCATGGTGTTGGCATCCAGGGTGAGCTGCCGCTGGAGGACGGCCTGGCGCTGACCCAGGGTTTCCTGCAATTCATTGACATTGCGATGCATTGCCTCCTGGGTAAGCAGCTGCCCCTTGATGAATCCGTCGGAAATTTCGTTTCTGTGCTGATTGAGCGCACTCAACAACCCGGCCGCCATTTCTTCCATCTCCGCGGCGAGTTCCTTCTGCCGTCTGTGTTGCAGGACTTGCAGGCGCACCAACCACAACAGGAGCAGCGCCACCAACACAATGCTCCCCAGAAGAATCTCCTGACTGTATTGCTGCCAGAAAGCCTGAATATTCCGCATGGTTTCCATATCATCAAAAGGATAGAATCAAGCGTCGAAATTAACACATCCACGATATGCGCGTTCACCTCAAAACCCTGGGCTGCCGGCTCAATGAAGCCGAACTGGAATCCTGGGCCCGGGATTTCCAGCAGCAGGGTATCAGACCCAGTGGCTCACCAGATGATGCCGACCTGCTGGTCATCAACACCTGCGCGGTGACCGAAGAGGCGGTGAAGAAATCCCGCAAGCTGCTGCGCCGCGCCCAGCGGGACAACCCCCGGGCCAAGCTGGTAGTGAGCGGCTGCTATGCCTCCCTGAACCCTGAACAGGCCGCCGCCGACCTGGGGGTGGATCTCATCGTGCCCAACACAGACAAGGAGCGCCTGGCGGAAATCGCCATCCGCGAACTGGCCCTGCCCACCATGCCCGTCACCGCCATGGAGCCGGACAGCTACAGCCCCCTGCGGCGCAACCGCCAGCGGGCCTTCATCAAGGTACAGGACGGTTGCCGCTATCGCTGCAGCTACTGCATCGTCACCCTGGCCCGGGGCGAGGAGCGCAGCCGCTCCATCCCGGAGGTCATCACGGAAATCAATACCCTGGCGGAACAAGGCATACAGGAAGTGGTGCTGGCCGGGGTGCACCTGGGCGGTTACGGCAGTGATACAGGCGACAACCTGAAGAAACTGGTGGAAACCGTGTTATCGGACACGGACATACCGCGCATCCGTCTGGGTTCCCTGGAGCCCTGGGATCTGCCGGAAGATTTCTGGAGTCTGTTCAACAATCCCCGCCTCATGCCCCACCTGCACCTGCCCATGCAGAGCGGCGCGGACACCGTGCTGCGGCGCATGTCCCGGCGCTGCCGCAGCGGCGAGTTTCTGCAACTGGTGGACGCCGCGCGGCGGCAGATTCCGGACTTCAATGTCACCACGGACATCATCGTGGGCTTTCCCGGCGAAACGGAAGACGAATGGCATCAAACCCTGGAATTCGTGGAGCAGGCAGCCTTCGGCCACGTGCATATCTTCGCCTTCTCTCCCCGCAGCGGCACCAAGGCCGCCATGCTGCCCAATCCCGTGCCCCGGGAAGTGAAGCGCCAACGCAGCGAAGCATTGCATGAGCTGGCGGAAAGGCTCAAGGAGGAACGACTTCGGCAGGAGCTTGGGAAAGTGGGAGAAGTGCTGGTGGAAGGCAGCCCCAGTGAAATCGACGGCAGTCTGCTCTGGTCAGGCTATCTGCCCAACTACCTGCGGGTGAATTTCCCATCCCCGGAGGAACTGACCAACCGCATCGTCCGGGTGCGAATGGAAAGCCTTGATGATGAAGGGTTGTCTGGCAGCCTGGTCCAGTAATGATCGCGGCGAGGCGCCGCTCCTACGTCCCCCGTAGGAGGCCCGCCCTCGGGCCGATCTGCCGCAGCGGGGCGATTTATTGTGGGAGGCCCGCCCTCGGGCCGATCTGTCGCAGCGAGGCGCCGCTGCTCATTTGAAACCGCACCTCCCTGTGCGGGAATCGCGGCGGGGGCGCCGCTCCTACACCCCCCGTAGGAGGCCCGCCCTCGGGCCGATCTGTCGCAGCGGGGCGATTTATTGTGGGAGGCCCGCCCTCGGGCCGATCTGTCGCAGCGAGGCGATTTATTGTGGGAGGCCCGCCCTCGGGCCGATTTGTCGCGGCGGGAGCGCCGCTGCTCATTTGAAACCGGAAACGGAAAAACGTGGTTTCCCCATGCCTCCGCTTCGCGCCGCATTTCCTTGTGCGGGGGTCGCGGCGGGGCGCCGCTCCTACATCCCCCGTAGGAGGCCCGCCCTCGGGCCGATCTGTCGCGGCGGGAGCGCCGCTGCTCATTTGAAACCGGAAACGGAAAAACGTGGTTTCCCCATGCCTCCGCTTCGCGCCGCACTTCCTTGTGCGGAGTCGCGGCGAGGGCGCCGCTCCTACACCCCCTGTAGGAGGCCCGCCCTCGGGCCGATGTTCAAGACGCACAATCATCTTTTCCCCTTTACCCACCACCATTGAAATTCTTTCTGCCTGAACCATACTTTAACCAGAGGCAACCCAATGCGGAGGTAAGCAAGATGTTCCTCAAGGACAAGAAAAGCGGCGACCTGGTGGAAGTATTGGGACTGGGCGACTTGTTCGATCCCAACCGGGAAAAGGTGCCGGGACGTTTTCACGCCGGAGAGGAAATGGGCGACCCTGCCAGTTTCTTCAAGACCGAGTTGGTATTTCCTTCCGACGAGCCCCTGCCCAGGTGTTGGGTGGATCCCAACTACAAGCTGGGATAGGCATCAGATATCCGCGTCCAGCCACACCGGGCAATGATCCGAAGGCTTCTCCATGGCGCGGATGTCATAGGCAATACCCGCATCTTCCAGCTTCCCGAACAGGGGATGGGTGGCAAGAAGCAGGTCGATGCGCAGACCGCGCTTGGGATCGCGGTCGAAGCCGCGGCTGCGATAGTCGAACCAGCTGAAGCGATCATCCACATGGGGATATTTTTCCCGCCAGCTGTCGTGCAGCCCCCAGCTCATGAGGGTCTGCAGCCATTCACGTTCTTCCGGCAGGAAAGAACACTTGCCCGTGCGCAACCAGCGCTTCATGTTGTCCGGACCTATGCCGATGTCCTTGTCGGTGGGGGCGATGTTCATGTCGCCGATGATGGCCAGGGGCTGATCAGACCTGAAATCCCGATTCAGCCATTCCGTGAGATCGGCATAGAACTTGCGCTTTGCGGGAAACTTCACCGGGTGCTCCCGACTTTCGCCCTGGGGAAAATAACCGTTCATTACCGTGACCTTACCCCCGCCGGGGGTGCGGTAGATGCCGGTGATGAGGCGCCGCTGGCTCTCCTCGCCATCATTTGGCAGGCCGCGGATGATCTCCAGGGCCGGCTCCCGGGACATGAGAGCCACGCCATAATGTCCCTTCTGACCGTGGAAGTCCACGTGGTAGCCCAGTTCCTCGATCATCTCCCGGGGAAACTCGCTGTCCTGTACCTTGGTTTCCTGCAGACCGATGATATCCGGCTGGTACTGCTCCACCAGGGCCTTGAGTTGATGGGGCCGGGCGCGGACGCCGTTGACGTTGAAGGATACGATGCGCATGAACTTTCCGGAATTGACAAAAGAGAACAGAGTTTATCAGACCGGTGTCGGCAGAAAGCCCTGCAAGACATTGAGAAATGCCTGTGGCTGTTCGGCATACACCCAGTGACCGGCATCGGGGACATCGACAATCCGCGCGGCGGGAAAGCGTTCGCGGATAAACGGCAGATGCCGTGGCTCGATGTAGCTGGAACGTCCTCCCCGGATGAACAACGTCTCGCCGGGGTAGGCATGGTCCGGAGAATGTTCGGGAAAGGCGCTTAGGTAATCCAGTCCCTCCCGCAGGGCGCGCGGATTGCTGCACCAGCGCCAGCCTTCATCGCCGCGTTGCAGGTTCTGCAGCATGTAGTCGCGCACGGCCTTGTCCGTAACCCGGCGGGCCAGCAAGGTATCGGCATGACGCCGATTCTCCAGCTCCGCCAGTGGAAGATCCAGCAGGGCATCCAGTAACCCGGCCAGGCGGCCTTCATAGGTCACGGGGGCAATATCCACTACCACCAGGCGTTCCACCCGGTCGGGATGCTCCAGGGCCAGGCTCAT
>CAZWRE010000074.1:0-27961 GCA_964636335.1 uncultured Sedimenticola sp.
GCCACCCTGGAAGCCGCCTTCAGCGGTGTTGTACTGGGTTTCCATTTTCCAGATCAGTTTCAGGCCATCGCCCAGATCTTCGGAACCCTTGAAGCCGAGACGGGAGGCACGGCTGGTTACGTCCCATACGCCGTCCTGATCATCCAGCAGGTCTGCGTCAGGGTCGATGTAATCGATAGAGGTGTGGATCTTACCGTAGATGGTCACGTCGGCAGTGGCTGCCTGAGAAACCATAGGCAGGGCTGCAGCGACTGCCAGAGCTAGAAGCTTCTTTTTCATTTGGAATACTCCGCTAAATAAATTAGGTTTAAAAACATGTCTAAGCAGGAGCAATAATAGTTGCTTTTTTACAATAAAGCAACAGCTTTTTGTAAAAAAATCACAATTTGTTGAAGTGTTGCAGAAAAGTTACAGTCGGGCGGAGAGGAGGAGGGCGTCCTCCCCCGGACGGAGGAGGACGAAAGCCGAAAAAGCCCGAGGGATCAGCGCTTGGAGTACTGGGGACGCTTGCGGGCCTTGTGCAGGCCAACCTTCTTGCGCTCGACCATGCGGGCATCGCGGGTCAGGTAACCGGCCTGGCGCAGGGTGGAACGCTGCTCTTCGTCGTATTCAAGCAACGCGCGGGCGATGCCGTGGCGAATGGCGCCGGCCTGGCCGGTGGTGCCGCCGCCGCTGACGGTTACCCGGCAGCTTATCTTGTCCTTGAGATCCGTGGCTTCGAGAGGCTGGCGTACGATCATGCGCGCCGTTTCGCGGCCGAAGAACTCGTCCAGGGGGCGGCCGTTGACGGTAATGCTGCCGTCACCCGGAGTCAGGTATACGCGGGCGGTGGAGGTCTTGCGTCGGCCGGTGCCGTAATTCTGTTGCTGTGCCATTTCGTCAGATCCGTAGTTCAGATGTCCAGGGGTTTGGGTTGCTGCGCGGCGTGGGGATGCTCGGGACCGGCATAGACCTTGAGCTTGCTGAACATGGCGCGACCCAGAGGATTGCGGGGCAGCATGCCCTTGACAGCGGTTTCCAGTACCCGCTCGGGCGCCTTTTCCAGCAGCTTGCCCAGGTTGATGGACTTCAGGTTGCCGATGTAACCGGTATGGTGATGGTACATCTTGTCCTGCATCTTGTTGCCGGTGACGCGGAGCTTTTCCGCGTTGATGACGACCACGTAGTCACCCGTGTCCACATGAGGCGTATAGATAGGCTTGTGCTTGCCCCTCAGGCGGCGGGCAATCTCGCTGGCCATGCGGCCCAGAGTCTTGCCTTCAGCATCTACTACATACCATTCACGGCGGACTTCCGCCGGCTTAGCGCTTACCGTTGTCATTTGTCTCGTTCCCAAAAAAGCGAGGTTATCGCCATACTCCACGAAAGGGCGCGAATGATACCCGACTTGAAAAACAGATACAAGTCCTTTGTGCCGTCCGGACGGCGGGGCGGCCATTACCCGGCATTCGGCGGGCAAAAAAAAGCGCGGCAGGGGATGCCGCGCTGAATCAATAACCACCAAAGGAGGATGGTGCATGCCGGCTTCCCGATAGGGGGAGGAGGAGGGGGGAGCCAGCATGTAAGAATTTTCTAATATTAGAGGATGCTTGTCAAGTGTCTTTTGCCCGGTTCCAGGGCGAAGGCGGGATGGATCAGATTTTCAGCCTGTCAACGATCTGCCCCTGCTGGAGATGGCGTGTTATGATCTCGTCCAGGTCTTCTCTATCTATATAGGTGTACCAGGTCTCCTCGGGGTAGATCACCAGCACCGGCCCATGGTCGCAGCGATCCAGGCAGCCGGCATTGTTGATGCGGACCTGCCCTTTTCCATGGATGCCCAGTTCCTTGCAGCGCGTCTTCAGATAGCCACGGGCGTTTTCCGCCCCCAGGTCGGCGCAGCAACTGCCATCCTCTCGCTTGTTGGTACAGACGAATACATGGTGCTTGAAATAAGACATGTCCTGAAACCTGGGCAGAATGGGGGCATGGAGATTATACGCCACGGGGGCGGTCGTGATTCCTGAAGCGGCCCAGTGTGTGAAATGCGGCCTCTGCCTGGCTGAATGTCCTACCTATGGTCTCACGGGCAATGAAGCCCTGTCGCCGCGGGGACGCATCGCCCTGATCCAGGCCCTGGAGGCGGGGCGGTTGCGGCCCGACAGGCATGGGGCGGAGATACTTGATAGCTGCCTGCTGTGTCGTCGCTGTGAGGCGGTCTGCCCATCCGCCGTGCCTTTCGGGCTCCTCATGGACCGTGGCCGGAGCATGGTGCGTGGCAGACTTCCCCTTGGGGAAAGGCTGCTGTCCACCCTGTTGTCCCGTCCCGGGCTGGCGCGGAGGCTGGTGGGGCTGGGGAAGCTGCTGCCCCGTTCCTTTCGCGCCGGGCGCCTGGCGGCGGAGGCCTCCTCCGCGCGGCGGAAACCAAGGACCCTGTATCGGCCGGAGGGGGGGAACGTCATGGGCCGGGTGGGATTGTTCACCGGCTGTACCGGCAGCCTGCTGGACTCGGATGCCCTGGATGCCGCCCTGGTTCTGCTGCTGCAAGCGGGTTTCGAGGTGGCCGTGCCCGCCGGGCAGGGCTGCTGCGGCGCTCTGGAGGCCCATGCGGGCAATGATGCGCGCGCCAGGCGATTCATGGAGGCAAACCGGGCGGCATTCGAAGAGGCGGGGCCCCTGGATGCCATCGTCAGTATCGCCACGGGCTGTGGCGCCCAGCTTCATGGCCAGGCTTCCCTGCCCGCGCCCCATCAGGATATCTGTGACTTCCTGGCCAGGGAAGATGTGCTGGCCCGCCTGCATTTCCGTCCCGCCGGGATGACGGTGGCGGTACACCTGCCCTGCAGCCTGGTGAACGTGCTGAAGACGGAACAGGCTGTGCTGCGCCTGCTGGAAAGCGTGCCGGATCTGCGGGTGCGGGAGATCGGCCGCCGGGGCGCCTGCTGCGGCGCGGCGGGGACGGCCGCCATCCTGCGGCCCCGGGTGGCGGAAAGACTGCGCCAGCCTCTGAGGGCGGAGATTGAAGAGCTGCGGCCCGAGCTGGTGGTCAGCGGCAATCCTTCCTGCCGCCTGCATCTGGCGGACGGGGATGACAGTGGAGCCGGCTACCTGCATCCCCTGGTCCTGTTGGCACAACAGTTGGTCAGGGAATAGAATTGTGTTCAGGCAGGATATTGAAAAAGCCTTTTCACGGGTTTTTTCAACAGCCTGTTGATGATCTCAGGCATGAATACAGGTGCATTATGACTGAAGCCCAACGCCAACTGACCAGTGTTGACCGCCTGGTGGTGAACCTGGACCAGGCCCTGCGTACCCTGTTCGGACGCCCCCTGGTGACCGAGCGTCCCAATCCCGCGGATGAATGCCGGGAATCCGAGCTCCCCGAGAGCCAGCGGGATCACGTGGCGCGCCTCATGCGTATCAACCACACGGGGGAGGTCTGCGCCCAGGCTCTGTACCAGGGGCAGGCCCTCACTGCTCGCCGGGAGGAAGTGAAGCGCAGCATGGAGCGCTCCGCCGCCGAGGAGAACGATCACCTGGACTGGTGCGAACAGCGGGTGGAGGAGCTGGGTGGCCGTCTGAGCATTCTCAATCCCCTCTGGTACGCGGGTTCCTTCGCCCTGGGGGCCGCCGCCGGGCTGGCCGGGGACAAGTGGAGCCTGGGTTTCGTGGCGGAAACCGAAAAGCAGGTGGAAGGCCACCTGGATGAACACCTGGCCCAGGTGCCGGAATCCGACTGCCGCACCCGCGCTATTCTGGAACAGATGAAAGAGGACGAAATCCGCCATGGCCAGACGGCCAGGGCCCATGGCGGGGCGGAACTGCCCTCGCCGGTGAAGGCGGCCATGAAACTCATGTCAAAGGTCATGACCACCTCGGTCTACCGCCTGTAATCAATCCTGAATCCGCGGGTTCGGGGTCAATAAACAATAACGAGGTTTGCCAATGGATCGCAGAGATTTTCTGAAGAAGACCGGCGTGGCTGTTGCCGCTGCCGGCGTGGGGGCCAGCAGCGTGGCCAACGCGGGTTCCACCATCAAGTGGAAGATGGTCACTACCTGGCCCAAGAACTTTCCCGGTCTGGGCACCGGGGCCAACAACCTGGCGCGGCTCATTACCGAGATGTCCGGTGGACGCCTTCAGGTAAAGGTCTATGGGGCCAAGGAACTGGTGCCGGCCTTCGAGGTGTTCGATGCTGTCTCCCGGGGCACGGCGGAAATGGGCCATGCCTCCGCCTACTACTGGAAGGGCAAGGTGCCCGAGGCCCAGTTCTTCTCCACCATGCCCTTCGGCATGACCGCCAACGAGATGAACGGCTGGATCTACTACGGTGGTGGCCAGAAGCTCTGGGACGAGACCTACAAGCCCTTTGGCGTCATCGGCCGGCCCGCGGGCAATACGGGCGTGCAGATGGGCGGCTGGTTCAACAAGGAGATCAATTCCCTGGCGGACATGAAGGGCCTGAAGATGCGTATTCCCGGCCTGGGCGGTGAGGTGCTCAAGCGCCTGGGCGGCACCCCGGTGAATCTCCCCGGTGGCGAGCTGTTCACCGCCCTCACCTCGGGCACCATTGACGCCACCGAGTGGGTCGGCCCCTACAATGATCTGGCTTTTGGCCTGTACAAGGCGGCCAGGTACTACTATTACCCGGGCTTCCATGAGCCGGGCACCATTCTTGAGGCCCTCATCAACCGCAAGGCCTTCGAGGCCCTGCCGAAGGACTTGCAGGCCATCGTGGAAAATGCCTGCCGGGTGGTGAACATGGACATGCTGGCGGAATACAGCGCGCGCAATCCCGGCGCCCTGGAGCAACTGGTGAACAAGCATCATGTGCAGTTGCGGGCCTATCCTGATGATGTGCTGGTTCAGCTACGCAAGGTGTCGGCGGAAGTGGCGGCGGATCTGGCTGCCCAGAACAAGGCGGCGAAAAAAATCTATGACAGTTACCTGACCTTCCTGGACGCTGCGCGCAAATACAGCCGCATTTCCGATCTGGCCTATCTCACCGCGCGGGATGCCGCTGGATGATCCGTCCCCGGCCGGGGGATGTGCCCTTGTCCCTCTATGTGCACATCCCCTGGTGCCTGCGCAAGTGCCCTTACTGTGATTTCAACTCCCATGAAGTAAAGGCTGGGTTGCCGGAGCAGGCCTATGTGGAGGCCCTGCTGGCGGACGTGGAAGCCGACGCCCCGCGCACCGCGGGGCGGCAGGTACAGAGCATCTTCATCGGCGGCGGCACCCCCAGCCTGTTCAGCGGCCGGGCCATCGCCCGCCTGCTGGAAGGCATTGCTGCCCGTCTGTCCCTGGCGGCGGATGCGGAAATCACCCTGGAAGCCAATCCCGGCGCCGTGGATGCGGGTCATTTCGCCGCCTACCGGGATGCCGGGGTGAACCGCCTGTCCATTGGCGTGCAGAGCTTTTCCGGGGAAAAGCTCCGGGCTCTGGGGCGGGTGCATGATCCGGAACAGGCGCGGGCGGCCTTCCGCATCGCCCGGGAGGCGGGTTTTGGCAACATCAATCTTGATCTCATGTTCGGCCTGCCGGGCCAGTCGGTGCGGGAAAGCATGGAGGATCTGCGTCAGGCCCTGGCTCTGGGGCCGGAACACCTGTCCTGGTATCAGCTCACCGTCGAGCCCAATACCCTGTTCCATCATCAGCCGCCGGTGGTGCCGGATGACGAAAGCCTGATGGAGATGCAGGAAACGGGCTTGGCCCTGCTCGCGCGGCAGGGCTATGCCCAATACGAAGTTTCCGCCCATGCCCGCGAGGGTTTTCGTTGCCGCCACAATCTCAACTACTGGCGGTTCGGTGACTACCTGGCCGCCGGCGCCGGCGCCCATGGCAAGCTCACGGAGGGGGAGGGCGTGCGGCGATACTGGCGGGAGCGTCAGCCACAGGCCTATATGAACAGAGCCGGCGGAGCCGTCGCGGGTGAGCGCCTGCTTGTCGCGGATGATCTGCGCCTGGAATTCATGATGAACGCCCTGCGCCTGAATGACGGGGTGCCCATGGAGCTGTTTGTGGAGAGAACGGGGCTTGTCGAGGATGCCCTGTCCGAATCCCTGGCCTGCGCCCGCAGCCAGGGATTGCTGGAGGACGCGCCCGGGTGGCTGCGGCCCACGGCCCGGGGGCGGCGGTTTCTCAATGACTTGCTGGGAGTGTTTCTTGATTGATGATTGCCGGCCGGTTTCCCCTGTGCCGTGGGGATGCGTGGGAGATTCATGTTTCCTGATTTGAAATCCACGGACCGGGCAAAGCACAGCATGCCCGGTAATATTCTCTTAATACGGAGAGGAGACGCCATGACCGATGATTACCAACCGATTTCCTGTGGCTTGCACAGTGAATATGAATGGCTGGCCATGCGCCGTGCGGAGGTTTCCCTGATCCACATGGATGACCAGGGACGTGAGAGCCGGCTGCAGGGGCGGGTGGAGGACGTGTTCACCCGCCAGGGGGCGGAATATCTGCGCCTGCGGCTGGTGGACGGGGAAATCCGGGATCTGCGCCTCGATCGCATTCGGCTGTAGGGCGGCAATCGGGTGACGATGTGGGGCATGGCTGCGCTGTGCCAAATCTGCCCGGTGGCCGCGTATCCCTTTGCGGCCACAGGCTGGAGAAAAACAGGCATTATCGGCGGAGCACCGGTGAATTGCGCCATTTGGCGCTTGCTATTTTTTCGCCGCTTCCCTAAAATGCGCGATTCCGTGGCGCCGAGGCGTCAAGTTTATCGAATTTACAGAGCGGCCAGAGGCCGGAGACGGACATGAAAGCGGACATCCATCCTGATTACAATGACATCAAGGTGACTTGCAGCTGCGGCAATACCTTTGAAACCCGTTCCACCCTGGGCAAGGATCTGCATATCGAGATATGCTCTGCCTGCCACCCCTTCTATACCGGGCAGCAGAAGATCATGGATACCGCCGGTCGCGTGGACAAGTTCCGCAAGCGTTACGCTCGCTGAGCCTGCGCGCGGCAGCGGCACAAAGGGCGCCTTCGTGGCGCCCTTGTTATTTCCAGGGATGGAATGTATGCCGCAAGGAGCCAGGGATGGCGGTGCGGCGATTTCCAGGGATGGAATGGCAGAAAACTGCTCCTTGCGTTTTCTGCACTTCCGCCTTCCATGGCGGTCGGCAGATGATTGCTCCCTGCATAATCTGCACTTCCGCCTTCCATGGCGGTCGTATGCCGCAAGGAGCCAGGGCGCTGGAGATATTCCATACATCTCCAGCATTTCCTCCGTCCATGGAGGTCATGGCGGTGCGGCGATTTCCAGGGATGGCATGGCGTACAATTGACTTATCGGGAGGCAATCCATGAGCAAAGATGCTGATGCGGACATCAACCAGGCCGCGCTGGAATATCATGAACACCCCGTGCCCGGAAAGATCAGCGTTGAGCTGACCAAACCCACGGCATCCCAGCGGGATCTGGCTCTGGCCTATACCCCCGGCGTGGCGGAACCCGTGCGCCGCATTGCCGAAAATCCCGAGGACGCCTACCGCTATACGGCCAAGGGCAATCTGGTGGCGGTGATCACCGACGGCACGGCCGTGCTGGGGCTGGGCAATACAGGCGCCCTGGCGGGCAAGCCCGTCATGGAAGGCAAGGGTGTGCTGTTCAAGCATTTCGCCGGCATCGATGTATTCGATATCGAGGTGGATGCCGCCAATCCCACCGAGTTCATCGACACCGTGGTGCGTATTGCCCCCACCTTTGGCGGCATCAACCTGGAAGACATTGCCGCGCCCCATTGCTTCGAGATCGAGCAGGCCCTGGTGGAGCGTCTGGATATTCCCGTGTTTCATGACGATCAGCACGGCACCGCCATCATTATTGCCGCGGGGCTGCTCAATGCCCTGGAGATCCAGGAAAAGACGCTGGAAGAAGCGCGTATCGTGGTGCTGGGCGCCGGCGCCGCGGGCATTGCCGCCGTGCGCCTGCTGTGTACCATGGGCGCCCATCGCAACAACATCCTGGTGCTGGATCGCCAGGGGGTGATCCACACAGGCCGGGAAAATCTCAATCCCTTCAAGTTCAGCGTGGCGGCGGACACGGACAAGCGCACTCTGGCGGAGGCCATGCATGGCGCGGATGTGTTCATCGGCGTATCCGGCCCGGATCTGGTGAGCCCGGAGATGCTGGCCACCATGGCTGATAAACCCATTGTCTTCGCCTTGTCCAACCCGGTGCCGGAAATCCGCCCCGAGGTGGCCAACAAGGTGCGTGACGACCTGATCATGGCCACCGGCCGTTCGGATTACCCCAACCAGGTGAACAACGTGCTGGGCTTTCCCTTCATTTTCCGGGGCGCCCTGGATGTGCGTGCCTGCTGCATCAACGAGGCCATGCAGATTGCCGCCGTTCATGCCCTGAAGAATCTCACCCATGAGCCCGTGCCCGTCGAGGTGCTGCGGGCCTACGGCCTGGACAGCCTGGAATCCGGGCCGGATTACATCCTGCCCAAGCCCCTGGATGCCCGCCTGCGCGAGACCATTCCTCCCGCGGTGGCCCGGGCGGCGGTGGAAACCGGTGTGGCCCGCGTGCCCTGGCCGGATCACTATCCGCCCATGGACAACATCTGACCGGAAACAGGGCCGGTACAGCCCGCGGCCTTTTTCCGCCCTCCTGCTATGCTTGAGACATGAGCCGGGTATTTGCCCGAAAGCAATAACAAACAGGAGGAGTGAAGATGAACAAGGTGGCCATAGTGGGTGCCGGGCGCGTGGGCGAAACCACCGCCCAGATTCTTGCCGAGCAGGAAATCTGCAGGGAAATCATGCTCTTGGATATCCGTCCGGATGCGCCCCAGGGGGTGGCCCTGGACATTCTGCAGACTTCGCCCTTTTTCAGTTTCGATACCCGGGTGGAAGGCAGCAACGACCCCGCCGCGCTGGCCGGGGCTGACTTGGTAGTGGTTACCGCGGGCATTCCGCGCAAGCCGGGCATGTCCCGCTCGGACGTGCTGGACACCAACGTGGCCATCATCGACAGTATCACCGACGACATCCTGCGCCATGCCCCGGATGCCATGGTGCTGGTGGTGAGTAATCCCGTGGATGTGCTCACCTGGCGGGTGTGGCAGCGCACGGGCTGGCCCCGGGAGCGGGTCTTCGGTCAGGCCGGGGTGCTGGACGCTTCGCGCATGGCGGCCTTCATTGCCATGGAGACGGGATTTTCCAGTCGTGACATCACTACCATGGTGCTGGGCGGCCACGGTGACAGCATGGTACCCGTGCCGCGCTTCTGTACCGTCAACGGCATCCCGGTGACGCATTTTATCAGTGAGGAGCGATTACAGGATATAATTCAGCGCACCAGGGAAGGCGGCGCGGAGATCCTGGCCTTGCGCAAGAACTCCAGCGCCTATGATGCACCGGGAGCTTCCATCGCCGCCATGGTGGATGCCATCAGCCACAACCGCAGGCGTCTGCTGCCTTGCGTGGCCATTCTTCAGGGCGAATACGGCCAGGAAGATATTGCCATGGGGGTGCCCTGCGTGCTTGACGAGCGCGGCCTCGCGGAGGTGGTGGTGCTGGATCTCACGGAAGATGAGACCCGGGCCTTCCGGGAATCGGCCGCGGCAGTCATGCGGGATATCGGCCGACTGAAAACACAGACAAGCTGACGGAGTTGTGTAATGTCCGACAAGAAAGCAAAGATCATTCTGGAACCCGCCGGGGCCAGCCATGAGTTCGACTTCATTTCGGGCACCGAGGGTCCGGGCGCCATCGATATCACGCGCCTCTACAGCGAGGCCGGGGTGTTCACCTATGATCCGGGCTTTGTATCCACGGCCTCCTGCCACAGCTCCATCACCTACATCGATGGCGACGAGGGTATCCTGCGCTACCGCGGTTATCCCATCGAGCAACTGGCGGAAAAGAGCACCTTCATCGAGGTGGCCCATCTGTTGCTGTACGGTGAGCTGCCCACGGCAGAGGAACTGGAGAATTTCAAGGGCATCATCACCCATCACACCATGGTCAACGAGGCCCTGCTGCGCTTCTTCGAGGGCTATCATTATGATGCTCACCCCATGGCCATGATGGTCGGGGTGGTGGGATCCCTGGCCGGTTTCTATCATGATTCCCTGGACATTCATGACCCGGTTCACCGGGATATCTGCGCCCACCGGCTCATCGCCAAGATTCCCACCATCGCCGCCGCCTGCCACAAGCACAACATCGGTGAGCCGGTGATGTATCCCCGCAACGACCTGAGCTATTCCGCCAATTTCATGCACATGCTCAAGGGCACACCCTGCGAGGATTACGAAGTGGATCCCCTGGCGGAGCGGGCCCTGGACCTGCTGTTCATCCTGCACGCGGACCACGAGCAGAATGCCTCCACTTCCACGGTACGCCTGGCGGGCAGTTCCGGCGCCAACCCCTTTGCCTGCGTGGCGGCAGGCATCACCTCCCTGTGGGGGCCGGCCCATGGCGGAGCCAACGAGGCGGTGCTGGAGATGCTGGAGGAGATCGGCCATGTGGGCAACATCGAGAAGTACATCGCCCGGGCCAAGGACAAGGACGACCCCTACCGTCTCATGGGTTTCGGTCACCGGGTGTACAAGAACTACGACCCCCGGGCGCGTATCATCCGCAGCGTCTGTCATCAGGTGCTGGAGAAGCTGGCGGACAGCAACAATCCCCTGTTCGAGCTGGCCCTGCGGCTGGAAGAGATCGCCACCAACGACGAGTATTTCCTGGAGCGCAAGCTCTATCCCAATGTGGACTTCTATTCCGGCATCATCTACCGCGCCCTGGGCATTCCCGACAACATGTTCACGGTGATGTTCGCCATCGCCCGCACCGCGGGCTGGATCTCCCACTGGACGGAAATGGTCTCCGATCCCCAGTTCCGCATTGGCCGGCCGCGGCAGATCTATGACGGCGCGCCGAAGCGGGACTACGTGCCCATGGATCAGCGCGGCTGACCAGGCGTGCTCGGCAGACCATGAGAAAAGCCCCTTCGCGGGGCTTTTTTCATGGATTGGAATACCTCAGAACAGGTCGTCGGGCCTGACCGTGGTCTGCGATTCCCCCTGAATATCCTCTTCGGGCAGGGTGTCGTCATCGGTTTCCATCATGGGTGGCTCGTTGCCCGGACGGAAGATCTCGAAACTGCTGTTGCCCCTGTCCCCGGATACCTGCAGGCCGGTATCGTTGTCGATGCGCACGGTTACCAGGTCGGGTGGCATGACCGGTGGATCGTCGGGAATGTCTTCCAGGGCGACCTTCATGAAGGCGATCCAGGCGGGCAGGGCCACGCGGCCGCCGACTTCTCCCTTGCCCAGGCGGCTGTTGTTGTCGAAGCCCGTCCACACGGTGGTGACGATGTGCTGGTTGTAGCCCGTGAACCAGGCGTCTCGCTGCTCGTTGGTGGTGCCGGTCTTGCCGGCCAGGTCCCTGCGTCCCAGGCTTTTGGCGCGTATGGCGGTTCCGCGGTTGATGACGTCCTGCATCATGGAATACATGATGTAGCGGTTGTCTTCGGGCAGGGTGCGCGGGGCGGGGCGGCAGGAAGCGGTTTCCGGCGTGCTTTCTTCGCCTGCTTCGGCGTCGCCGGTTGCTGTTTCCTCTGCCGTTTCCTCGCAGCCCACCACCACGGGATCGGCTTCGTAGATGATTTCGCCGTTCTTTTCTATGCGTTCGATGAAATAGGGTTCGATGAGATAGCCTCCATTGGCCAGTACCGCGTAGGCGCGGGCCATCTGCCAGGGGGTGACTTCCCCGCTGCCCAGGGCCAGGGACAGGGCATGGGGTAGCTGGTCCGGGTCGAAGCCGAACCGCTTGGCGTGCTCCAGGGCATGCTTGATGCCCATGGAACGCAGCAGGCGGATGGATACCAGGTTGCGGGACTTGGTCAGGGCCCAGCGCAGGCGGGTGGGACCGTAGAACTTGCCGCTGTAGTTTTCCGGGCGCCAGGTTTCGTCTTCACCGTTGCTTTCCATGATAACGGGGGCATCGTTGATGACGCTGGCCGCGGTGTAGCCGGCTTCAAGGGCGGCGGAGTAGATGATGGGCTTGAAACCGGAGCCGGGCTGGCGTTTTGCCTGGATGGCGCGGTTGAACTTGCTGGTGCGGAAATCGTAACCGCCAACCAGGGCATTCAGCGCACCGTTGACGGGATTGATGGAAACCAGGGCGCCGGCCACGGCGGGCACCTGGGTCAGCTCCCACCAGGTTTCTCCCTTGTCATCGCTTCTTTGCCTGACGCGCACCAGGTCGCCGGGCTGGAGTATGTCTGTTGCCTTCCTGGGTTTTTCTCCCCGGTGGCTTTCGTCCTCGTATGGGCGTGCCCAGCTCAGCCCCTTCCATTCCAGGGTTACCCTTTGCCCCTTGCCGAGATAGACAGTGGCGCTCTTTTCCCCGGTTTCGGTGACGATGGCCGGGAGCAGTTGCTGTACCGGGGATGAGCCGGACAGCAGTTCGTCCAGGGCCGCGTCATCGGCGGGAAGCTCGTCAAAGTGCTTTTCCGCGCCCCGCCAGCCGTGGCGCCTGTCATATTCTTCCAGGGCCATGCGCAAGCCCTTGTTGGCGGCGGTCTGCAGCTTGCTGGTGATGGTGGTGTAGACGTTCAGACCGCTGGTATAGGTGTCCGGGCCGAAGTCCCTGACGAGCTTTTCTCGCACCATTTCCGCGACCCAGGGTGCTTCCAGCTCCACTTCGGCATGATGCAGGGAAGCCGTTACCGGCGCCTGGCGGGCCTCGTCGGCCTGTTCCCGGGTGATGTATCCCAGTGCCAGCATGCGTCCCAGCACATAGTTGCGCCGCTGTTTCGCGCGCTTCGGGTTGGTGACCGGATTGGCGTTGGAGGGGGCCTTGGGCAGACCGGCGATCATGGCGGTTTCCGCCAGGCTCAGTTCGTCAAGATCCCGACCGTAATATACCTGGGCCGCGGCCTTGATGCCGTAGGCGCGGTGGCCGAGGTAGATCTTGTTCAGGTACAGTTCGAGGATTTCCTCCTTGCTCAATTCCCGTTCGATGTGCAGGGCGAGAAAGATCTCCCGGATCTTTCTGGTGAAGGTGCGTTTGCGGGTCAGGTAGTAGTTGCGCGCCACCTGCATGGTGATGGTGCTGCCGCCCTGTTTCTTGTGCCCGGTGAGCGCGAGGGTGATAGCGGCGCGCGCCAGGCCGGCGGGGTCGATACCGTAGTGGTGAAAGAAATTCTGGTCCTCCGCGGCCAGGAAGGCATGGATCATGTCCGGCGGGATCTCGTCATAGCTCACCGGATCACGCCTTTTCTCTCCGTACTGGGCGATGAGTTTTCCGTCCGCGCTGAAGATGCGCATGGGAACCTGCAACTGTATTTCGCGCAGGTTCTCCGTGGAGGGCAGTTCATTGCGGAAATGCAGGTAGGTGCCACCGATGACGAGAACGGCGACCGCAATTCCCAGCAGCAGCATCAATACGCCGTATTTCAGTGCTTTTGCAAACCAGATCATGGGCAGTCAGCGGGGGTTCCTGGAATTGATGACGGTGGGGCAGAGTTTATATCAGTATTGTGCGTTGGTGCTGAAAACCAGGATTGACCGCCAACGCCAGTGTGGCAGAATTCTGGACAGGTGCCATGATGGAAACAGTGACGACGATTCAGCTTCAAAGTTCATTGTATTTTACGCGTTGAGATTGTAGATTGCGAGAACCATCACATTAAATTGCTGTTTAGGTAGTAACTTAAGTAAAGAAATTAAAGCATTGCCTTCAATTTTTTGCTAAATTTACTGCCAAGCCGGTCGGAAGGTTGGCAGAAAGGGTAGAGCAAGCGCGCAGGGGCAAGGGGGCATTGTCCTGATTTGGCGTTACCCTGACATAATCATCAAGGATTCCGGAATATTGAATAATGAGTCTCTTTAGTCGCAAGAATACTCCCCTGGTGGGATTGGATATCAGTTCCTCGGTGGTGAAGCTGCTGGAGTTGAGTCGTCAGGGAGGACGCGGCGGCACGCGTTACCGGGTGGAAAGCTATGGCGTGGAAATCCTTCCGCCCAACGTCATGGTCGAAGGCAGTATCGTCGATATCGAAGCGGTGGGGCAGGCCATCAAGAAGGTCGTGAAGAAATCCGGTTCCCGCGCAAGATCCGCTGCCCTGGCGGTTTCCGGTTCCTCGGTGATCACCAAGACCATTTCCGTGGCCGCATCACTTTCCGACAAGGAGCTCGAAGCACAGATCGAAATGGAAGCCGATCAGTATGTCCCCTATCCCCTCGAAGAAGTCAACC
Organism: uncultured Sedimenticola sp.; assembly: GCA_964636335.1. GTDB lineage: Bacteria > Pseudomonadota > Gammaproteobacteria > Chromatiales > Chromatiaceae > Thiolapillus. The sequence goes on from CAZWRE010000074.1 coordinate 14,210, forward strand.
TGGATTTCGAGGTGCTCGGTCCCAGCGAAAAGAACCCCCAGATGGTTGACGTGCTGCTCGCGGCCTGCCGCTCCGAGACGGTGGACGAACGCGTGGCGGCGGCTGCCTTGGGCGGACTGGAGTGCGAAGTGGTTGACGTGGAAGCCTATGCTCTGGAGCGCGCCTGCCGGGAGCTGGCGGTGGAATGGCCCAATGGCGGGGAAGGGCTCACCGTGGCGCTGGTGGATATAGGCGCGAACACCACCACCCTCAATGCCCTGCACAGCAACACCACGGTTTATACCCGGGAGCAGAATTTCGGCGGCAGGCAGCTGACCGAAGAGATACAGCGCCGCTACGGCCTGTCCTTCGAGGAGGCGGGCATGGCGAAACGCAACGGTGGCTTGCCGGACAGCTATGACGCCGAGGTGCTCGATCCTTTCAAGGAAGCCGTGGCGCAGCAGGTGAACCGGGCCATCCAGTTCTTCCTGGGGGCGACGCCATACAACCATGTCGACCTGATTGCCCTGGCTGGTGGCACCTCCTCGATTCCCGGCCTGGACGATCTGATCCAGGAACGCCTGGGAGTGGACACCATCGTCGCCAACCCCTTTACCAACATGTCCATAGGTTCCAGGGTCAATGCAGAGGCGCTGAGCAGTGATGCGCCGGCAATGATGATTGCCTGTGGTCTGGCACTGAGGAGCTTCAGCTAATGGCCAATATCAACCTCCTCCCATGGCGCGAGAACCTGCGCAAGAAGCGCAAGCGGGATTTCGGCTTCCAGGTGCTGTTCGCGATTCTGCTGGCGGCCCTGGCCACATTCTTCTGGTATTTGCAGGTACAGAAGCAGATCGAGTTCCAGGAAAGCCGCAATGCCTTTATCCAGGCGGAGATCGCCAAGGTGGACGAGAAGATCAAGGAGATCAAGGATATCGAAAAGAAGCGCGCGGAGCTGGTAGCCAGGATGAACGTCATCCAGGAGCTGCAGGCCAGTCGTCCCATGGTTGTGCATCTGTTTGATGAACTCGTGAAAACCATTCCTGACGGCGTGTTTCTCAACAGCCTGGTGCAGAAGGGTATCCAGGTCACCCTCAGCGGTCAGGCCCAGTCAAACGCGCGGGTGTCGGCCTACATGCGCGGCATTGACGCCAGCGAATGGATGAAGGATGCCGAGCTCAAGGTGATCAAGAGCGAGGACAAGACCGAAACCGGCATGAGCGAGTTCGAGTTGCTCGCCAAGCAGGCCAATCCCAATGTCAAGCAGGAAACCGCGAAATGAGTGCTGTGAGCGTCGCAAGACATGGGCCGGGCACTGTTTCCAACATGATGGTGTAACAGAATGGATTTGAGTGATTTCAATGATCTGAGCTTCGAGAACATCGGTGAATGGCCGGTGGTTGTCAAGCTGGTTACGGTGCTTGTGTTGTGTGCCGGTATCGTGGGCGCGGGCTATTACTCTTTCATTGCCGACGAATACGTGGCTCTGGAAAAGGTGACGAAGGCCGAAGGTGATCTGCGCAAGGAATTCGAGCGCAAGCAGGCCAAGGCCGTCAACCTCGAGGCTTACAAGGAGCAGCTGAAGGAAATGCAGGAGTCGTTCGGCGCCATGTTGCGGCAGTTGCCGGACAAAACGGAAGTGGCGGCCCTGCTGGTGGATGTTTCCCAGACCGGTCTGGCCGCGGGACTGGAGTTTGAACTGTTCCAGCCCATGCCCGAGATCAAGCAGGATTTCTATGCCGAGCTCCCCATCAAGATCAAGGTGGTCGGCGACTATCATGAATTCGGGGAATTCGTCAGCGGCCTTGCCGCCCTGCCTCGTATCGTTACCGTCCACGATGTCAAGATCACCAGGCAGAAGGATAGCGACAAGCTGGTGATGGAGGCGACGGCCAAGACCTACCGTTACCTGGAGGAGGCAGGCTGATGAGATACCTGATTCCAGTCCTGATGCTGCTGTCGCTTGCCGGCTGCGCCAACCAGGATATGTCCGATCTGCGCAGTTACGTGGAGGATGTCAAAAGTCGTCCGCCCACGCCCATCGAGCCCATTCCCCAGATCAAGCAGGCGGAAACCTACCTGTACGTGGGAGGCAACCGGCGGAATCCCTTTGTTCCTACCGAGGATGCTTCGGAGGTCATGGTTGCCGATGCCGACTCCGGCCCGCGTCCGGATCCGAACCGTCGGAAAGAAGAATTGGAATCCTACCCGCTGGATGCCCTGAAGATGGTCGGCACGCTTGATCAGAACAAGGCTGTGTGGGCGCTGGTGCAATCCCCGGATGGAACCATCCACCGGGTCAGGACAGGGAATTACCTGGGACAGAACGATGGCAGGATCATCAGCATCGAAGAAGAAAAAATCAACATAGTAGAACTGATTCCGAACGGCAGTGGCGGGTACCTGGAAAGACAGGCGTCGCTGACATTGGGCGAGCGAGATTCAAGTTAAGGAGAGTCCGTAATGGCAGGTGGCAAAATGGGTATCAACAGAAAAGCAATCTTCTGGGGGTTGCTGCTCGCAGTGTTCGGTGTTTCGAGTGCTGCGGCCAACACCCTGGAAAATATTACGTATTCCATCCTTTCCGGGGAGCGGGTACAGATCGTAATGGAGACGGCCGAGCCGGTGCAGGGGGCGACCAGTTTTGCCACCGACAACCCGGCCCGCATTGCCATCGACCTGCCGGGCACCAAGAGCGGCCTGGAATCCCGCACCAAGAATATCGGCTCCGGGAATGTGCGTTCAGTGACCGCCATCGAAGCGGGGGACAAGACCCGGGTCGTGGTCAATCTGTTGAACAAGTCCACCTATGATATTCGTGAGCAGGGTAACAAGATCGTGCTCATGCTCAACGGCAAGGCCAGTGGCGCCGCCATGGGAGCCGGCACGGCAGCCGCATCGGCGGCAAAGGCTCCCGAGGATACCCGGCCCATGATCACCAACGTGGATTTCCGTCGCGGTGGTGAGGGCGTGGCCCGAGTTGAAGTAACCCTGTCCAATCCGGACGTGGTGGTGGACATGCGCCAGGAAGGCACCAATATCGTGCTGGATTTCCTGGGTGCCGGTGTAGATCCGGAGCAGGCCCTGGAGCTCGATGTCACCGATTTTGCCACCGTGGTGAAAAGCATCGTCACCCGTCCCCATCGCAAGGACACCCGTATTGTCGTCAGTACCCAGGGGGAGTTCGAGCACCTGGCCTACCAGGCTGATGATCTCTACACCCTGGAATTCCGCGCCGTGAGCAAGGAAGAGAAGGAGGCCCGCAAGAAGGAGCAGTTGGTATACACCGGCGACAAGCTGTCGCTGAATTTCCAGGATATCGAAGTGCGCTCCGTACTCCAGTTGCTGGCCGATTTCACCGGCCTGAACATGGTGGTCAGTGATTCCGTCAATGGACGCATCACCCTGCGCCTGAAGAATGTTCCCTGGGATCAGGCCCTGGACATCATTCTTAAGACCAAGGGACTGTCCAAGCGCCAGAACGGCAACGTGATTCTCGTGGCGCCCACGGAAGAGATCGCTGCGCGGGAAAAACTGGATCTCGAATCCCAGAAGCAGGTCGAGGAGCTGGCTCCGGTGCATTCCGAGCTCATCCAGGTGAACTATGCCAAGGCGGAAGACCTGGCCAACCTCCTCAAGTCCGAGGAGAACCAACTACTGTCGGAGCGGGGCAACGTGACCATCGATTCCCGCACCAATACCCTGCTGGTGCAGGACACGGCCACCAAGCTGAACGAGATTCGCGCCCTGGTCAAGAGGCTGGATATTCCCGTCAGGCAGGTACTGGTTGAATCCCGCGTGGTCATCGCCAATGACGATTTCGCCCGCGATATCGGCGTACGCTTCGGCTTCAACCGCGAGAACAGCATCGGCGGCGATTCCAGCCTGCTCACCGCGGGTGGCCTGCCGGGGCATACCAACGGCACCTTCGGTTTCGCTCCGGGAATTGAAAATCCGGCCGGTAGCGGCGCGGAAGCGCTCATGGTGAACCTGCCCCAGCAACTGTCTCCCGGCCGGGGCGGCGCCGTGAACTTCCTGCTGGGCACGGTTGGCTCCTACCTGCTGCAGCTGGAACTGACCGCCATGCAACAGGAAGGCCGGGGCGAGATCATATCCAGCCCGAGAGTGATCACCTCCGATCAGAACAAGGCCGTGATCAAGCAGGGTATCGAGATTCCCTATCAGCAGGCTACCTCCAGTGGCGCAACTTCCGTTTCTTTCAAGGAAGCTGTACTGAAGCTGGAAGTCACTCCGCATATCACCCCGGACGACCGCATCATCATGGACCTGCTGGTATCCAAGGACGATGCCGACTTCACCCGCGCGGTGCTGGGCGTGCCTCCCCTGAACAAGCGTGAGGTCGAAACCCGGGTGCTGGTGGACAACGGGGAAACCGTGGTTCTGGGTGGTGTGTTCGAGAGGGATCGCAAGGATGCGGAGGAAAAGGTACCTTTCTTTGGCGATCTGCCGGTCATCGGCTATGCCTTCAAGGAAACCCTCAAGACCGACCGCAAGAAGGAATTGCTGATCTTCATCACGCCCAAGATCATCAAGGATTCACTGAATATCAGGTAATCCTTTCCTTGCAAGGCCAGATGAAAAGACACGGCCCAGGCCGTGTCTTTTCGTTGGATCATTTCGGTCATGGCTTATTTGCAACGCCCTTCAGGTATAATCGGCGTTTTTTTCAGGTGATTGAACTATGCTGAAACCCACTCGCATCTTTCTGGTGGGCCCCATGGGGGCCGGCAAGACCACCATCGGCCGGCAGCTGGCGCAATCTCTTGGTCTGGAGTTCGACGATACGGATCAGGAGATCCAGAGGCGCACGGGCGTGGATATCCCCACCATCTTCGAATACGAAGGGGAAGAGGGCTTCCGCCGCAGGGAAATGAAAGCCATCGCCGATATGGTGGAGCAGGACAATGTGGTGCTCGCCACGGGGGGCGGCGCCGTAACCCAGCCGGAGAACCGCCGCCTGCTGGCGGCGCGTGGCTATGTCATCTATCTGGCCTGTTCCCCCGAACAGCAGTACGAGCGCACCTACAAGGACAAGAACCGTCCCCTGCTGCATACCGATGACCCCCTGCAGCGCCTGAAGGAGCTGAACGAGGAGCGCGATCCCCAGTACCGGGAGATCGCCGACCTGGTGGTTTCCACGGAGGGACGTTCTGCCCAGGCCGTGGTCAAGGATGTGATCCGTCACTTCGAAAACACCTGAAGCCTTGCCATGTCCCGCCTGATTACCCGTCTTGACGTCGATCTCGGCGAGCGCAGTTATCCCATCTACATCGGTAAGGATCTGCTGAAGGATGCGGAGATGTTTCGCCGCCATATCGCTTCCGGCCAGGTGCTGGTGGTGAGCAATGAAACCGTGGCGCCCCTGTACATGCAGACCCTGCTGGATACGCTTCAGGGCCTGCGGGTGGAGCAGGTGGTATTGCCGGACGGTGAAAAGTACAAGACGCTGGACATCCTCAACCGGATCTTCGACCGGCTGCTGGAAAAGCGCTTCGACCGCGGCTGTACCCTCATTGCCCTGGGCGGCGGCGTCATAGGTGACATGACGGGCTTCGCCGCGGCCTGCTACCAGCGCGGCGTGAACTTCATCCAGGTGCCCACCACCCTTCTTTCCCAGGTGGATTCTTCCGTGGGCGGCAAGACCGGGGTGAACCACCCCCTGGGCAAGAACATGATCGGCGCCTTCTACCAGCCCCGGGCGGTGGTCATCGACATAAGTACCCTCAACACCCTGCCGGCCCGGGAGCTTTCCGCCGGCCTGGCGGAGGTCATCAAGCACGGCATCATCAAGGATGCCGAATACTTTGCCTGGCTGGAAGAAAACATGCGGAACCTGCGTTCCCTGGATGCCGAAGCCCTGGCTCATGCGGTGGAAGGTTCCTGCGTCATCAAGTCCCGGGTAGTATCCGCCGACGAGCGGGAAGCCGGTCAGCGCGCCCTGCTCAATTTCGGCCACACCTTCGGCCATGCCATCGAGACGGGTATGGGCTACGGCAACTGGCTGCATGGGGAAGCCGTGGGTGCCGGCATGTGCATGGCGGCGCGCATGTCCCGCCTGCTGGGCTGGCTGAGTCCTGAAGAAGAAACCCGTATCCTTGCGCTGATCGATGCCGCAGGGCTGCCCACCGCGCCGCCGGATCTGCCGCCTTCCCGCTTCCTGGAACTCATGTCCGTGGACAAGAAAGTCATGGCCGGGCAATTGCGCCTGGTATTGCTGAAAGGGATAGGCAAGGCCTTGATCAGCGACGATTTTTCCATGGATGTCCTGCAGCGGACCCTGGAAAGCTACACTGCCTGAACGGCGGTTTCCCCGGTAAAAAAACTGGCCTGAACGGCGTTTCTGCAGTATCCTAGCGGGTTCCTTGGAGTCGCTTGCTTGGGCGGTTTCCAGGCGGCCGCCCGCCGGCGGCGCACAACAATCCCAAGGTTGCGGCCTTCTGGTTTGCGACCCCCGTTACTGATAAAGAGAAGAGGTTTGCGATGAGTTACGGTGCCTTGCCGCCGAAACAGGGCTTGTATGACCCGGCGAACGAGCACGATGCCTGTGGTGTCGGTTTCGTGGCCGATATCAAGGGCCGCGGCAGTCATGAAATCGTTGAACAGGGTCTGACCATACTCGACCGTCTCACCCATCGCGGCGCCGTGGGCGCCGATCCCAAGGCGGGAGATGGTGCTGGCATCCTGTTGCAGATTCCTGACGCCTTTTTCCGCAAGGTACTGGACTTCGATCTGCCGCCGGCGGGGGACTATGCCGTGGGCATGCTGTTCCTGCCCGCCGACGCGGGCAATGCGGGCAAGGCCTGCGAGGTGGTGGAAAAATATCTCGAACAGGAAGGCCAGAAGCTGCTGGGCTGGCGCGACGTGCCCGTGAACAATTCAGACCTGGGTGAAAGCGTATTGCCCACCGAGCCCCGGATCCGCCAGGTGTTCGTTGGCCGCGGCGACGCCACGCCGACCCGGGATGCCTTCGAACGCAAGCTGTTCGTGGCCCGCAAGCAGATCGAGAACGAGATTCGCGAATCCGACCTGGAAGGTCGAGACAGCTTCTACTTCACTTCCCTGTCTACCCGCACCATCGTCTACAAGGGCATGCTGCTGGCGGCCCAGGTGGGAGATTATTACCCGGACCTCAAGGATCCCGACCTGGTATCCGCGTTGGCCCTGGTGCACCAGCGTTTCTCCACCAACACCTTCCCCACCTGGGACCTGGCTCATCCGTTCCGCATGATTGCCCACAACGGCGAGATCAACACCCTGCGCGGCAACGTGAACTGGATGGCGGCCCGCCGTCATTCCATGGCCTCGGACATCCTGGGTGACGACCTGGACAAGATCTGGCCCCTGATTCCAGAAGGCCAGTCCGACTCCGCCTGTTTCGACAACGCCCTGGAACTGCTGGTCATGGGCGGCTATTCCATGGCCCATGCCATGATGCTGCTCATTCCCGAAGCCTGGGGGGGCAACAAGCTCATGGACGAGAAGCGCCGCGCCTTCTATGAATATCACGCGGCCCTCATGGAGCCCTGGGACGGTCCCGCCGCCGTGGCCTTCACCGACGGCCGCCAGATCGGCGCCCCCCTGGACCGCAACGGCCTGCGCCCGGCCCGTTACCTCATCACCGACGACGGTCTGGTGGTCATGGCCTCGGAGATGGGCGTGCTGGATATTCCCGAGGAAAAGATCGTCAAGAAGTGGCGCCTGCAGCCGGGCAAGATGTTCCTCATCGACATGGAGCAGGGTCGCATCATTGACGACGAGGAGATCAAGGCCGGGCTGGCCAATGCCAAGCCCTACCAGGAGTGGCTGGACAAGACCCAGATCCGCCTGGACAAGCTGCCTCCCGCCGTGGGCACCATGGCGCCCGATGAGGAAGTGCTGCTGGATCGCCAGCAGGCCTTCGGCTACAGCAAGGAAGACCTGAATATCCTGCTTACGCCCATGGTATGCACGGGCCAGGAGGCCATCGGCTCCATGGGCGCGGACAACCCGCCTTCGGTGCTGTCCGACCGGCCGCGCCACCTGAGCACCTATTTCAAGCAGAACTTCGCCCAGGTGACCAACCCGCCCATCGATCCCATCCGGGAAGAGATCGTCATGTCCCTGGTGTCCCTCATCGGCCCGCGGCCCAACCTGCTGGGCCTGGGCAGTGGCGGCGAGAACATGCGTCTGGAAGTGACCCAGCCCGTGCTCACCAATGCCGACCTGGAGAAGATCCGCCAGATCGAGGACAACAGCGGCGGCGCTTTCCGCACCCGCACCCTGAACATCACCTATCCCGCCGCCAATGGCCCCGAGGGCATGAAGGATGCCCTGGCCGCCCTGTGCGGCGCGGCGGAAAAGGCGGTACTGGACGGCTACAACATCCTCATTCTTTCGGACCGCCGGGTGGATGCCGACAACCTGGCCATTCCCGCACTGCTGGCCACTTCCGCCGTGCATCATCACCTGATCCGCAAGGGCCTGCGTACCGAATCCGGCCTGGTGGTGGAAACCGGCGCCGCTCTGGAAGTGCATCATTTCGCCACCCTGGCGGGTTATGGCGCGGAAGCCGTGAACCCCTATCTGGTGTTCGAGACCATCCAGGACATGCTGCCCGACCTGCCGGAAGAGCTGGACTTCGAGGAAGCCCAGAAGCGCTACATCAAGGCCGTGGGCAAGGGTCTGCACAAGGTCATGTCCAAGATGGGCATTTCCACCTACCAGTCCTATTGCGGCGCGCAGATCTTCGATGCCGTGGGCCTGTCCAGCGAATTCGTGGACCAGTACTTCACCGGCACCGCCACCACCATCGAAGGCATTGGTCTGGACGAAGTGGCCCGGGAAGCCGCCCGCTGGCACGAGAACGCCTTTGGCGACGCCCTCATCTACCGCAAGCAGTTGGACGTTGGCGGTGACTACGCCTGGCGCCAGCGCGGCGAGGCGCATGTGTGGACCCCGGATACCATCGCCAAGTTGCAGCACGCGGTGCGTGGCAACGATGCGAAAACATACGAAGAATACTCGCGCCTGGTGAACGAGCAGAGCGAAAAGCTTCTCACCCTGCGCGGCCTCATGGAATTCAAGTGGGCGGACAACCCCGTGCCCCTGGAGGAAGTGGAGCCCGCCAAGGAGATCGTCAAGCGTTTTGCCACCGGCGCCATGTCCTTCGGCTCCATCTCCTACGAGGCTCATTCCACCCTGGCGGTGGCCATGAACGCCCTGGGCGGCAAGTCCAATACCGGCGAGGGCGGCGAGGAGCCGGAGCGTTTCAACCCTTTGCCGGACGGCTCGCCCAACCCCGAGCGTTCCGCCATCAAGCAGGTGGCCTCGGGCCGTTTCGGCGTGACCACCGAATACCTGGTGAACGCCGACGACATCCAGATCAAGATGGCCCAGGGCGCCAAGCCCGGCGAGGGCGGCCAGCTTCCCGGCCACAAGGTGAACAAGCAGATCGCCCGGGTGCGTCATTCCACCCCCGGCGTGGGCCTGATCTCACCGCCGCCGCACCACGATATCTATTCCATCGAGGATCTGGCGCAGCTTATCCACGACCTGAAGAACGTCAATCCCAAGGCGCGCATCTCCGTGAAGCTGGTGTCCGAAGTGGGCGTGGGCACCGTGGCCGCGGGGGTCTCCAAGGCCCATGCCGATCACGTGACCATCTCCGGTTTTGATGGCGGCACCGGCGCTTCGCCCTTAACCTCCACCAAGCACGCCGGCTCCATGTGGGAGATCGGCCTGGCGGAAACCCATCAGACCCTGGTGCTCAACCGCCTGCGCTCGCGCATCTGCGTGCAGGTGGACGGCGGCATGCGCACCGGCCGCGACGTGGCCATCGGCGCCCTGCTGGGGGCGGACGAATTCGGCTTCGCCACCGCGCCCCTCATTGCCGAAGGCTGCGTCATGATGCGCAAGTGTCACCTGAACACCTGCCCCGTGGGCGTGGCCACCCAGGATCCCGAGCTGCGCAAGCGCTTCATGGGCAAGCCCGAGCACGTCATCAACTACTTCTTCTTCGTTGCCGAGGAGCTGCGGAGAATCATGGCCAGGCTTGGTTTCCGCACCGTGGAGGAAATGATCGGCCAGACGGATCGCCTGGACATGCGCAGGGCCGTGGATCACTGGAAGGCGCAGGGGCTGGACTATTCCCGCCTGCTGACCAAGCCCGAGGCGGCGCCCGGCGACAAGGTGTACAACTGCGAGGAGCAGGATCACGGGCTAGAACAAGCCCTGGACAACCAGCTCATCGAGCAGGCGAAGCCTGCCCTGGAAAAGGGCGAGGCGGTGCAGATCGAAGTGGACATCCACAATTACAACCGCAGCTTCGGCACCATGCTTTCCGGCCGGGTGGCGGAGAAATACGGTTTCGCCGGCCTGCCCGACGATACCATCCACATCAAGGCTTCCGGCACCGCCGGTCAATCCCTGGGCGCCTGGCTGGCGCGGGGTGTGACCATCGAGCTGGCCGGTGAAGGCAATGATTATGTGGGCAAGGGCTTGTCCGGTGGCCACATCATCATCTATCCGCCGGCGGATTCCGCCATTGGCCGGGCCGAGGAAAACATCGTTGTCGGCAACACCGTACTCTACGGCGCCATTGCCGGGGAATGCTATTTCCGCGGCGTGGCCGGCGAGCGCTTCGCCGTGCGCAACTCCGGCGCCACCGCCGTGGTGGAAGGCGTTGGCGACCATGGCTGTGAATACATGACCGGCGGCATCGTGGTAGTGCTCGGTTCCACCGGGCGCAACTTTGCCGCGGGCATGTCCGGCGGCATCGCCTACGTGCTGGATGAAGAGGGTAACTTCGAGCAGCGTTGCAACCTGGCCCAGGTGGAACTGGAGCCCATCAAGGAGGAAGACGATGCCCTGGAGCGCCTGGAGCACATGGGCGGCGACCTGGAGACCAAGGGCCGGGTGGACGTGTCCCACGACATGACCCGCTTCGACGCCATTCGACTGAAGCAGATCATCGAGAATCACCTGCACTACACCAATTCGGACGTGGCGCGGAAGATCCTGGACAACTGGGACAGCTATCTGGGCAAGTTCGTCAAGGTCATGCCGGTGGAATACCGCCGCGCCCTGCTTGAGATACAGGCCGAGCAAGAGGCAGCCCGGGCCGCCGGTTGAGCATGAATATCGCGTTGTAGGAGCGGCGTCCCCGCCGCGAAAGCGCTCGGGGACGCGCCTTCTACCTGTTATTGAGAATTTAGGTAACGACCAATGGGCAAACCAACAGGTTTCATGGAATACGAAAGGCTGGACCGCAGTTACGCGCCGGTGGCCGACCGTATCACGCACTATCATGAATTCGTCATTCCCCTGACGGAAGACCAGCTGCGGATCCAGGGCGCGCGCTGCATGGATTGCGGCATACCCTTCTGCCACCAGGGCTGTCCCGTGAACAACATCATTCCCGAGTGGAACGACCTGGTCTATCACGGCGACTGGAAGACGGCTCTGGAAGTGCTGCATTCCACCAACAACTTCCCGGAAGTCACGGGACGCATCTGTCCCGCGCCCTGCCAGGAGTCCTGCACCCTGAACCTGCAGGATCAGCCGGTGACCATCAAGACCATCGAATGCGCCATCGTGGACAAGGGCTGGGAGGAAGGCTGGATCAAGCCCCTGATTCCCGAGCACCGCACGGGCAAGCGGGTGGCCGTGGTGGGTTCCGGCCCCGCCGGCCTGGCCTGCGCCCAGCAGCTCGCCCGCGCCGGTCATGACGTGGTGGTTTATGAAAAGGCCGACCGCATCGGCGGCCTGCTGCGTTACGGCATTCCCGATTTCAAGCTGGAAAAGACCCTGCTGGATCGCCGCGTGGCGCAGATGCGCGCCGAGGGCGTGGAATTTCACGTGAATACCTGCGTGGGCAAGGACATCAGCGTGGCCGAGCTGCAGCAGGAATTCGACGCCCTGGTGCTGGCCGGCGGTTCCGAGAAGCCCCGCGACCTGCCCGTGCCCGGTCGTGATCTCGATGGCGTGTACTTTGCCATGGAATTCCTCACCGCCAATTCCAAGATGGTGCAGGGGGTTCCCGGCGCCGAGAAGGACTTCATCAGCGCGGAAGGCAAGCATGTGGTGGTCATCGGCGGCGGCGACACGGGTTCCGACTGCGTGGGCACCTCCAACCGTCATGGCGCGGCTTCCGTCACCCAGTTGGAGCTCATGCCCAGGCCGCCGGAGAAGGAAGTCAAGGAACTGACCTGGCCTGACTGGCCCAACAAGATGCGTACGTCCACCTCCCAGGAAGAAGGCTGCGAGCGCATGTGGCAGGTGCTCACCAAGGAGTTCGTTGATGATGGCAATGGTCACGTGAAAGCGCTGCGCTGCGTGAAGGTGGACTGGAGCCAGGACGAGAACGGTAGCTGGCGGATGTCCGAAGTGGAAGGCAGCGAGTTTGAGCTCAAGGCCGACCTGGTGACCCTGGCCATGGGCTTCGTGCATCCCGTCCACGAAGGCATGATCGAGCAGGCCGCCGTGGAGCTGGACGGCCGGGGCAACGTCAAGGGCAGCACCGAGGGCGACAAGGCCTATCACACCTCGGTGGAGGGCATCTTTGCCGCCGGTGACATGCGCCGGGGCCAGTCCCTCGTGGTCTGGGCCATACGCGAGGGCCGCCAGTGCGCCCGTTCTGTTGACCAATACCTCATGGGGCATTCCAACCTTCCCAGGTAATCATCGGCAAGGCGCCGGGCCTTTTTCGTGATGAGGAAGGCAGACCCGCCGCGGGGCAGTGTGGTGCAATTCGTGTGCGCTCATTGTCCCCTACCATAGGGTGTGTTGAGTGTGCGAAACGCACCATCTGGCTTGCTTGTACCGCCTTGTGTTCCTCCGGATGAAGCGGTGGCGGGGTGTGGTGCAATTCGCATGCACTCATTGCCCCCTGCCGTAGGGTGCGTTGAGTACGCGAAACGCACCACCTAGTCAGGTGCCGGCGATGGTCATCCGGGAAATCCACCAGGAGCCGGTATGCACGCTGCCGGGGATGTCTGTGTCGTTGCCCACGGCCACCAGATCGCGGAACATGTCCTTGAGGTTGCCAGCGATGGTGATTTCTTCCACGGGATACTGAATCTCGCCGTTCTCTACCCAGAAGCCCGCTGCCCCCCGGGAATAGTCGCCGGTGACGGCATTGACGCCCTGGCCCATGAGTTCGGTGACCAGCAGGCCGGTGCCCATTTCCCGCAGCATCTGTTCCAGGTTCAGGTTGCCGGTGGTGACAGCCAGGTTGCGCACGCCGCCGGCATTGCCCGTGGTGCGCAGTCCCAGCTTGCAGGCGGAATAGCTGTCCAGCAGGTAGGTCTGGATGATGCCCTGGTCGATGATGGCCTTGGGCCTGGTGGCCACGCCTTCGTTGTCGAAGGGGGCGCTTGCCAGGCCTTTGGGAACATGGGGGTCTTCCGTGACCTTCACCCAGTCGGGAAAGATCTGTTGTTCCAGGCTGTCCAGCAGGAAGCTGGACTGGCGGTACTGGGCGTGGCCGCGCAGGGCGCCGGTGAGGCTGCGCAGCAGGTGAGGCGCGATGTCGGCGCGGAAGATCACCGGCGCCTGGCAGGTGCCCAGCTTGCGGCCATTGAGCCTGGCCAGGGCGTTGGTCGCGGCCTTCTCACCGATGGCCCGGGGAGATGACAGCTCCCGCCAGTCCCGGCGGCTGTCGTACCAGTAGTCGCGCTGCATGCAGTCGCCGTCCTGGGCCAGCACCATGCAACTCAGGCTATGGCGGCTGGTGGGGTAGCCGCCCATGAATCCGTTGCTGTTGCCGTAGATGAA
>CAZWRE010000075.1:0-9248 GCA_964636335.1 uncultured Sedimenticola sp.
CGGTGCGTTCTCTGGCATCGTTAGGCATAGGGGTTCTCCTCCGGATTCAATGAGTTATGGTCAACCCCATTGTATCCGGCCGGGAACCCCTGTTCACCTCAACTCTCGGGCTTTCCTCTTCCTTTTCAGCGCCTTACTGGCACAGCCCTTAAAAAATGGGGAGACGCCAGAGAACAGTTCCATTGACAAACGGCCCTCAAGGCCGCACAATCTGCACCCCACGCGCCCGTAGCTCAGCTGGATAGAGTACCTGGCTACGAACCAGGTGGTCGGAGGTTCGAATCCTTCCGGGCGCGCCATGCAGTGGAAAAGCTCACCTCAGGGTGGGCTTTTTTCATGCCCTTTTCACGAAGGGGATTCGAACCTCCGACGAAATCAAGAAGGGCTGGTTCGACAAGCGCCGAAAGCGCGCAGAGCGAACGCGGAGCGTGAGCCATCCTTCCGGGCGCGCCATGCAGTGGAAAAGCTCACCTCAGGGTGGGCTTTTTTCATGCCGGAAATCCTGGACCATCCTTGCGGGAACCCCGCCTCTTTTCCCGCTATACTCGAACCGGCCCTGACGGAAGAACAAGATCGGCATGAGCGAAGAGAACATCGACGGACTGGCGCGCTGCTATCACGAGATCATCACACGGGTGGGCGAGGATGTCTCCCGTGAGGGGTTGTTGAAGACCCCGGAACGGGCGGCCAAGGCCATCGAATTTCTCACCCGGGGGTACGAGCAGTCCCTGGAGGAGATCGTGAACGACGCGGTCTTTCCCTCGGACAACGACGAGATGGTGATCGTCAAGGACATTGAGCTCTACTCCCTGTGCGAGCATCACATGCTGCCCTTCATCGGCAAGGTCCACGTGGCCTACCTGCCGGACGGCAAGGTGATCGGGCTGTCAAAGGTGGCCCGCATCGTGGACATGTACGCCCGCCGCCTGCAGATCCAGGAGCAGCTCACCACCCAGATCGCCCTGGCCATCGAGCGGGTCATCGGCGCCAAGGGAGTGGGTGTTATCATCGAAGCGTCTCATCTGTGCATGATGATGCGCGGCGTGCAGAAGCAGAACTCGGTGACCACCACCTCCATGATGCTTGGCACCTTTCGCGAGAACCAGAGCACCCGGGAAGAGTTTCTCACCCTCGTCAAGCTGCGATGATCACGATCCGGATCAAGAATCTTCGGCTTCGCACCTACATCGGCTTCAACGACGACGAGCTGCAAAAACGCCAGGACGTGGTGATCAACGTGCGTTTCAGCTACAGGGCGGACGACGCCGCGGAGACCGACGACGTGCGTTATGCGGTGAACTACCGCACCATCACCAAGGAGATCATCGGCATGGTGGAGGGGGGGCGTTTCCTGTTGCTGGAGCGGCTGGCAGCGGAGGTTCTGGAGCTGGTGATGTCCAATCCAGAGATCCGTTTCGCCGAGGTGGAGGTGGACAAGCCACACGCATTGCGTTTCTCCGACTCGGTATCGGCCACCCTGTGTGCAAGCCGCGAATGAAGACCTCCATTCTCATCAAGATCTCGTTCTGGTTGGTGGTCATCGGAGCCTTCGCCCTGCTCACACCCAATCCGGCGTGGCCGGAATGGCTGGCGCGCATGACCCTTTCCACCGGAATCGCCCTGGCGATCACTACGGTGGTGGTGCGTTATCGGGAGGTGAAAAAGAAGAGGCGCTGAGGGAGCGGTTCAGGCCTTTTCCGCCATGCGGCGACGATAGTCCTCCACCACCTCCTCCATGCGTTTCGCATCGAAGGAGCGCAACCCCGAGAGCACCATGTTCTTGATGCCGTGCCCCACGGTCTTTCCGCCGTCGTCCAGGGTGAATTCCAGCGCGACCTTGCCGCGTTTGCCCTGAACGTCGAGCGAGGTACCACTCAGGTTCAGGACGGGGTCTTCCAGGTCGAGCCTGTCCAGGTGGATCTCCATGCTCTCGTAAATGATCAACGGCCGGTCCGGATTGATCATCACCCCCTTTTCCTCCATGAGGGGCACCAGGATGTGGGGGAAGGCCTGGCCGGAGAAGGCTACGTAGACCTTGACCAGCTTTTCGATCACTCCCGGCTCCCGGGTGGCCTCTCCGTGGCGTTCCAGGTGCAGATACTCCTTGCCGTTGTCGCCTGCGATGGTCAGCTCGCTCGCATCCGAGTCGGGGAATATCAGCTGGATGTTGTCATTGACCATGCCGGAGAAGACAAAACGCATGTGCCGGCTGAGGCCGTAATGGTTGAGGACCAGGCTGAAGAGGAGGTCGCCGGGTACGCAGAAGCGCTTGGAGTCCACGTCGTGGATCGGGTTGAAGTCGTTGGCGATCTGCTTGGCGAAATCGCTGGCCTGCTGCCGAGACACCAGTACCCTGTTCTGGTTAATTCTGTAATAGTTTTCTAGTATCATGCAGGTACCCCGAAATTCCGGCCCAGAGTTTAGCAGGAAAGCAAACTTGTTTTCAGCATTGTTCAACAGGAGGCCGCCGCTCAACGAGCGCTCCATTCGGTGGCTCTTCGACGCGTACGGCTGGGCTTTTCGAAACCTCTCGGGCAGCATTTTTCATCTGCAGACGCAACTGGTACTGGCGGACGACGCCCACTTTCCGGTAGAGGTCCAGAGCGTCCAGGGCAGGGCGGAGCTGATCTTCTACAAAGCGGCCGAATACGCGGGCATGTCGCACTGGCCCTGGCAGGTCCTGGATTCCACGCATTACCATCTGCGCGCCCAGGTGGTCCCACCGAGGGGTGCAGGACAGGCCTTTCACGGAGCGCACAGGCTGAAGCTGGATGCCGCCCTGCCCATCGTCTACGAGGCGCGCCTGGTGGCAAGCCGGGAGGTGCTCGTCGCCAGCTTCTCCCGGATGCTCGCCGAGTACCTGGTTCGCGGCCTCGGGGAGCTGCCGCCGGGTGGTGCCCCCAGGTGGTCGCACGGCATCGACCTGGTGGCGATCTTCATGGGGTTTGGGGTGATCTATGCCAACAGCCTCCCCCTGTTCCTGCGGGGAGCAGCCTTGGACATCCGGGGAGACCGGCTGGTGGAGGAGGACCATCTCTCCAGGTGGGATGCAGCCTACGCACTGGCCATCTTCTGCGCCCTGAAGAAAATTCCCAGGCGTGATGTGTTGCCGCACCTCAAGCGGCCGTTGAGAGGTTTTTTCAACCGGGCCGTATCGGACGTGGCGATGCGGAAGAGGGAGCTCCAGGCGCTCCACGACCTGAGCGACCCCGTGATTCTGGAACGGAACCGGGCCTGAAAAAAAGTGGTGGCCATCGGGCCACCACACAATCCGCCGGAAAAGGCCGGATACTTCATCCAGCCTCGGAAAAATCTATATCCTTGTTCCGGGGCTGTCCTTGATTGCAGTCATGGGAAGAGGGTCGGAAACAAAAAAGGCGGCCCGGCCGGGCCGCCTTTTCCTTTTCCGGCAACCGTTCCGTTACTCTTCTTCTCCCGGGGTGTCGGGCACGTAGCCCTCCGGCAGCTGGTGCGCAATGCCCTTGTGGCAATCGATGCAGGTGTAGTTGTTGTCGATGGCCTCTTCGTGGCGATCCGCCGCGCGGCTCTCCTGGCGTTCGAAGTCCATGGAGTCGAAATCGTGGCAGTTGCGGCACTCGCGGGAATCGGTGTCCTTCATCGCCTTCCACACGTGTTGTGCCAGCTCCAGACGTTTGGCTTCGAATTTCTCCGGGGTGTCCACGTCCTTCACGATGAAATGGTGGTAGAGCTCGTTGGAAGCCTTGATCTTGCGGACGATCTTGTGAATCCACTCCCGGGGCACGTGGCAATCGGGACAGGTGGCACGAACACCGGTGCGGTTGGTGAAGTGGATGGTGTCCTGCAACTCTTCGTAGGGGGTATCCCGCATCTCATGGCAGGAGATGCAGAACTGTTCCGTGTTGGTCAGTTCCAGGGTCCAGTTGAAACCACCCCAGAGCGCAATACCCAGGATGATGCCGACGATGAGAATGGACAAGGTGCCCTTTTGCTGCCCTTTGGTCATGATTTGTTTATCCGAATTGAAGTTGAATTACCCAAGAATGGGCCGCTTTACCCTGGGGGAAAAGCGGCCCGCCAATATTGAATTATATTACTTCAGGCCGGCGAATTCATTCTCGACCAGCGGTTTGGCGTCGACCTGAGGCGCGTGACACTGGTTGCAGAAGTAGCGGCGGCTGGAAACGTGATCGAGCTTCTTCCCGTCACGACTGATGAAGTGGCTTTCGCCGACCAGGGGTGCCTTCTCCTTCTTGTAGTTTTTCTCGTCGTGGCACTTCATGCATCCGTTGTTCTTTAGGGTGATGCGGTACTTGTCGATCTTGTGGGGAATCATGGGCGGCTGTTGCTTGTACGATCGCTCGAAGCCGCCTTCCTGGGACACGATCTTCTTCTTGCTCGGTTTCAGGGATTCCGCCTTGATGTCATAGGCGCCGCGAAGCGAAGCCACTTTCTCACCGGCGAAAACAGTGGTGGAACCCATGGTGAAAAGCAGGCCGGAAGCCACGATGGCTGCGGTAAGTGTTTTTTTCATCTTCATCTCCATCAACTCAAGTAGCTGGGGTTGGAACATTCAGGAACTTGTCGGTTGAACTTGATCGACAGACTTGGATTTCGTGTCGATCCCCGGGTCAGTGGAATAACGATTGCCGAACCGGAAAACCTCTTCGGCACAGACGTCGATGCAGCGGCCGCAGTTGGTGCACTGATTGGCCTGTATCACGGGCCCGATGCCCTTGGCCGCGCCCTTCAGAGCGGGTTTGATGACCTGGGGCTCCGGGCAGACGTTGAAGCAATCCATGCAGTCGTCGCAGGCCTCCCTGTTGGCTGCCACCACCCGCAGGGGGGCCCAGGTACTCAGCAGGCTGTAGAAAGCCCCGACCGGGCAGTAGTGACCACACCATCCATCCCGTGCCACCAGCAGGTCGAACAGGAAAATGGCGAGAGTCAGAATCCATGCCAGGCCCACGCCGAACAGGATGGCGCGCAGGGTGATGGATACGGGGTTCACCAGCTCCCATACGATGCTGCCCGTGATGGCCGACAGCAGGAAGGTGGCGCCCAGTATCCAGAACCGGGTGCTCCTCGATGCATGGCTGGCGCCGCGGATTCCAAGCTTGCGGCGGAGCCAGGCGGCGGCATCGGTGATCATGTTCACCGGACATACCCAGGAGCAGTAGACGCGGCCTCCAACCAGGCTGTAGAAGACCAGGACGATGGCGACGCCCGCAATGGCGACTGCTTCGGGGATCACACCTCCGACGAGCGCCTGCAGAAGCACGTAGGGGTCGGTGAGGGGCAGAGCGTCAAGGGTGTAGCTGTAGGCGAGGTTTCCCTTGACGATCCAGATGTCCAGCAGGGGGCCGGCCAGGAAGGTGGCGATGATGCCCAGTTGGCTGGCACGGCGCAGCAGCAGCCACCGGTGTGCCTTGAACCAGCCCTTGGCCTGAACGGCTTCGCGCCCGACATCCTGGGGAAGGTTGGCCATCAGTTGGACTCCTTGTTCTTGCGGTTCAACGTATCCAGCGGGTTGCTCGAAAAGGGAGAATCCTGGGGCGAAGCCTCTGCCTTCTTCTCAATGATCAGCCCTTCTCCCTGCAGTTCATAGCGCACTCCTTCCGGCAGGTTGTACTGGTGCTCCACGTCGGGGGTCACCAGTGCCTTGCCCGCCTTTTCCTTCTCCTTCCAGCCAAACCTGTAGTGCTGTCCCAGTTCGCCCTTGGCCAGATTGAGCGGGAACACCTTGATGGCCGCCTTTTCGAGGATACAGGCCTTTTCACAGAGACCGCAGCCGGTGCACGCCTCGGAATGGACCACCGGAATGAAGAGCGCGTGCTTGCCGGAGCGCACGTTGTGCTGCATGTCTAGGGTGATCGCCTTGCCGCGGATGGGGCATACGTTGAAGCAGACTTCGCAGCGCAGCCCCTGGAAGGCGATGCAGGTCTCCTGGTCCACCACGACGGCCAGCCCCATGCGCGCGTCTTCGATGTTGGTCAGGGAGTGGTCCAAGGCATTGGTGGGGCAGGCCTTCACGCAGGGAATGTCCTCGCACATTTCGCAGGGACCCGTGCGAGCGATGAAATAGGGTGAGCCAGTGGGTATGTCATCCCCGAGCTGGCCCAGGAAGAGAATGTCGTAGGGGCAGTCACGGACGCAGAGGCCACATCGGATGCAGGCGCTGAGAAAATCCTCTTCCGGCAGGGCGCCCGGGGGGCGAATCGCCATGGGCGGCAGCGAGTTGGCGCGCTGGGCGTAGAATCCCAGTCCCACGCCCATGAGGCCCACGCTGCAGACGGTCTTCAGCGTGGTGCCGAGAAACTGCCGCCGGTTCATGCCCCTGTTCTTGCTGTCCGATTCTGCCATGGTTCAGAGTCCGGTTGGAAAACGGCCCGCCCCGCAGGGCGGGCCATCCACTTTTACGCCTTGCTGATTCGCACCGCGCACTTCTTGTAATCCGTCTCCTTGGAGAGCGGATCGGTGGCGTCGAGTGTCAGCTTGTTCACCAGCCGGCCAGCGTCGAACCAGGGGATGAAGATCAGTCCCTCGGGCGGCTGGTTGCGGCCCCGGGTCTCCACCTTGCAGATGATCTCGCCCCTGCGGGACTGGATCTTCGCCAGGCGCCCGTTGCGCAGCTTGTACTTCTTGGCGTCCTTCTTGTTCATGTAGACCACGGCGTCCGGCATGGCCCGGTAGAGCTCGGGAACCCGACGGGTCATGGAACCGGAGTGCCAGTGCTCCAGAACGCGGCCAGTGCACAGCCACAGCGGGTACTCCTTGTCCGGGCTCTCCGCCGGCGGCTCGTAGGGTGCGAAGATGATGTTGGCGCGACCGCCGTTCTTCTTCGCATTGCCGTAGAAGTACACACCCTTGCCCTTCGGTACATGGGGATCGTAGCCTTCACGGAACCGCCAGAGGGTCTCCTTGCCGTCGATCACCGGCCAACGAAGGCCGCGCGCCTTGTGGTAGGCATCGAAGGGCGCCATCTCGTGGCCCTTCTTGGGAATGTCGGGCGCCGAGTTGAAGAGACGATACTCTTCGAACAGGCCCTTCTGCACGTAGAAGCCGAAGTGGGCCGATTCGTCGTTGTCGTACTCGTTGCCGCGGTCGTCCTTGATCTTGCCCTCGAAGGGGAACTTGTTCACCTGGCCGTTCGTGTAGAGTACTTCGTAGAGGGTCTTACCCTTGTACTCCGGCGCCTTGGCCAGCAGCTCGTCGTCCCAGACGTCGTCGACCTTGACATACTTGGAGAACTCCATGATCTGCCACAGGTCGGATTTGGCGTCACCGGGTGCCTTCACCTGCTGACGCCAGAACTGGGTGCGACGCTCGGCGTTGCCGTAGGCGCCCTCCTTCTCGATCCACATGGCGGTGGGCAGAATGAGGTCGGCGGCCTGGGCCGAGACCGTGGGATAGGGGTCGGACACCACGATGAAGTTGTCCGGGTTGCGCCAGCCGGGGTAGGACTCCACGTTCATGTTGGCGGCGGCCTGCATGTTGTTGTTGCACATGACCCAGAAGCAGTTCATCTTGCCGTCCTTGAGGGCCCGGTGCATGGCCACCGCGTGGATCAGGGTCTTGCCCATCTTGGGGTCCTTGGCGCGTGGAATGGTCCCTTCGGGAAGCTTCCACACCTTCTCCGCGAACTTGCAGTGGGCGTCGTTCTTGACCACCAGGTCGGCCGGCAGCCGGTGCGTGAAGGTGCCCACCTCGCGGGCGGTACCGCAGGCCGAGGGCTGGCCCGTGAGGGAGAAGGGGCTGTTGCCGGGCTCGGAGATCTTGCCCATCAGCAGGTGCACGTTGTAGAGCAGGCCGTTCACCCACACGCCCCGGGTGTGCTGGTTGAAGCCCATGGTCCAGTAGGAAGCGACCTTCTTCTTGGGATCGGCGTAGGCCTTGGCCAGCCGCAGCAGGTTCTTCTTGGGCACACCGGAGAGCTTGGAAGCGTATTCCAGCGTGTAGGGCTCCACCGACTTGGCATACTCCTCGAAGGTGATCTTGGTCAGCTTGCCCTTGGCGCGGTTCTTGGCCTTCTTCTCGCGCGGGTCCTCCGGACGCAGACCATAGCCGATGTCGGTGGGCGTCTTGTTGAACTGGACGTGCTTCTCGATGAACTCCTTGTTGTACGCCTTGTTCTGGATGATGTAGTTGGCGATGAAGTTGAGGATCGCCAAGTCGGTCTGGGGCTTGAACACCATGCCGTTGTCGGCCAGCTCGAAGCAGCGGTGCTTGTAGGTGGAGAGCACGTGCACTTCGCAGCCGGGCTTGGTCAGGCGTGTGTCGGTGAGACGCGACCAGAGGATCGGGTGCATCTCCGCCATGTTGGATCCCCAGAGCACGAAGACGTCGGCGTGCTCGAGGTCGTCATAGCAGCCCATGGGCTCGTCGATGCCGAAGCCGCGGATGAAGGCACCCACGGCGGAAGCCATGCAGTGGCGGGCATTGGGCTCCAGGCTGTTGGAACGGAAGCCGGCCTTGATCAGCTTGGAAGCGGCGTAGCCCTCCCACACTGTCCACTGGCCCGAACCGAACATGCCGATGCCCTTGGGGCCTTTCTCCTTGCGGGCCTTGACGAACTTCTCCGCCATGGTCTTGAAGGCCTCTTCCCAGCTTACCGGCTCGAAGTCGCCGTTCTTGTCGAACTTGCCGTTCTTCTTGCGCATCAGCGGCTGGGTGAGGCGGTCCTTCCCATAGAGGATCTTGGGCAGGAAGTAGCCCTTGATGCAGTTCAGGCCCTTGTTCACCGGTGCATCGGGATCACCCTGGCTGGCCACCACGCGGCCATCCTTGGTGCCGATGAGTACGCTGCAACCGGTACCACAGTAACGGCAGGCAGCCTTGTCCCAGCGCACGCCAGCATCTTCTCCGGCCAGTGCGGTCTTGCCGGCCGGCACCGTCACGCCTGCGGTAGCCGCGGCTGCCGCGATAGCGTTGCTCTTGATGAAGTCTCGTCTAGTTAAGCTCACGGATTACCTCCTCGTTAAGATCATCCCCACCGTAGTGGTAAATCAGGGTTGCACTGACTACGCCCTCAATGTCATGAAAGCTCATCATGGTGTCACTGGCGGGGCTCTCGTCGGTGTCCTCCACAGTGACGATCAGCTTGCCTTCATCCACCCCGCCATGGACTTCCACGCCGGGGATGCGATTGAGCGACTGTTCCACCTGCGGACCCTTTTCGGGCCGTGTATGAACGATGAGACTGCACAGGTTCATCTGTACTCCTCGTTGGTGAGTGTGGATTTCGGGATCCGAAGGGAAACGGAATTCTC